>CAJANN010000341.1 GCA_903941095.1 uncultured Rhodospirillaceae bacterium
CGCATCGCCCCGGTCGGCAGGGGGATTGTCCAGTACTCCGATCACACCGGAAACGATGTCGTCGATGTAGGTGAAGTCCCGTCGCATGTCGCCGTTGTTGAAGATCCTGATCGGCTGACCGTCCAGGATGGCCTTGGCGAACAGGAAGGCCGCCATATCCGGACGCCCCCACGGACCGTACACGGTGAAGAACCGCAAGCCCGTCGTCGGCAGACGGTACAGGTGGGAATAGGAATGGCTCATCAGTTCGCAGGAACGCTTGGTCGCGGCATACAGCGAGATCGGCTGATCGACCCGATCCTCGACCGAGAACGGCAGCTTGGTGTTGGCGCCATAGACCGACGACGAACTGGCATAGACGAAATGACTGCACTTTTCGTTGTTGCGCGCCATCTCCATCAGCACCAGATGGCCTTCGACATTGGCCCGGGTGTAATCGTGCGGCGCCTTCAGACTGTGGCGGACGCCGGCCTGAGCGGCCAGATTGATATACGCCGTGATGTCGGGAAACAGCTGGGCCACCTCGGCCATCGCCGGACGGTCGGCGATGTCGGCCTGGATGAAGGAAAAGCCCGGATGCTCGGACAGGCGGGCCAGACGGGCCCGCTTGAGAGCCGGATCGTAGTAGGGGTTGAGATTGTCCACCCCGACCACTTTCTCTCCCCGCTCCAGAAGACGAAGCGACGTATGGTAGCCGATGAATCCGGCCGCGCCGGTGACAAGTACACTCATGATTGCGTCCTGGGATGAAAGACATCCCTCATATACCCCGGCAGCCCGGGGAAATCACCCCCTGAAATTCGCCCCATGATTCGCAGAATTCTTCGCCAAATCGACATACCGCCATGATTTATCTGTATTTTGATCATTTCCATCCGCACAGGCCGTCTTGCGGTCGGCATGGAATGAACGGCGTGCCGCCGGCCGCTGAAAATCGCCGGATTGTCCTCGCTTTGCGCTTGACCCTCCAGCCTGGGCACGGTTGACTGCCAAAGGGGAGACGCGAGGGATGCCGTCATGAGCGAGGATTATGTTTCCGGGTTGGGCGCAACCGGGGCCGCTTTCGGCAGCTTCGAGATGGCCGCCGCCGATGCGGCCCGAGCCACCGGCGATTTCTCTACCGCACTGCACTGGTACGAGTCCCTGCTGGCCCTGGATGCCGCACATCTGGATGCCCGGATCGGCCGCTGTGCCGTCTTGCGCATCATGGGCAGCCCACGGGATTCCCTGGCCGACCTGATCAAGATCCTGGCTCAGCACCCCAAGCATCTGACGGCCCGTCTTGAACTGGCTTTGACCCTGCAACGCCTGGGCCGGGGAGACGAGGCCCGCTCGATCTACGCCCTGCTGGTCCGTGAACCGGGGGCTCCTGCCGAAGCATGGCACGGACTGGCCCTGGTGCTGCTGGCCGAAGGGCAGGAACTGGCGGCTGAGATCGCGTTGCGCCGCTCGCTGGCCCTGGCCCCGAATCGCATCGAAGGCCGTCAGCAACTGGCCGACCTGCTGGCCCGCCGGCAGGACCTGACCGCAGCAACCGAACTTTACCACGACATCCTGGCCATAGCCCCCGACAACGCCGCCGCCCACACCGGATTGGGACAGGCGCTGATCGGACTGCGACGCATGGACGAGGCCCGCGACCAGCTGGATCGGGCCCTGGCTATCGATCCGGATAATGCCGTGGCCCATTTGGGCCGTGCCCGTCTGCATCTGCTGGAAGGCGACCTGCCTGCCGCCTGGGAAGACATGGAATGGCGACGGCGCCTGGGACCGGGGTCGCATCCGGCTGCTCCGGGCAAGCCCTGGAATGGCAGGGACCCGCTGGCTGGCCGTTCGATCCTGCTGTGGACCGAACAGGGAATCGACGACGCCCTGCAGATGCTGCGTTATGCCCGTGTTCTGGCCGAGCAGGGGGCCGAGGTGATCCTGGGGCTGCCGCCCCCCCTGGTCCCATTGGGGGCCGGCGTCGCCGGTGCCGCACGCACCATCGTTTCCGGTCAGCCGCTGCCCCCCGATATCGGCGTCGATTACAACGCATCGTTGTCCGACATGCCCCGCCTGCTGGAAACGGCCGTCACCAGCATTCCGAACGTCCCTTACATCACTGCCCCCGCCGGAAAGCGGCCCGGCATCGCGGCCCCGCCGGGGACCGTTCTCAAGATCGGCTTGGCCTGGGGGGGGGCCCGCCCCGCCTGGAGCGTGCCGTTTCCCCAGATCATGACCTTGCTGGGCCATCCCCGGGTCGCCATGTTCGGCCTGCAGATGGGGCCACGCGCCGAAGACAGCGTCCGCATGGCCCACCCGGCCCTTCTGCACGACCTGGGGGCGACCATCGCCGATTACGCCGATTTCGCCGGCCGCATCGCCGAAATGGACCTTGTCGTCACCGTGGATGGCTCGGTGGCCCATTTGGCCGGCGCAATGGGAAGGAAAGTGTGGCTGATGCTGCCCTACGCCGCCGACTGGCGCTGGATGCAGGGACGCGACGATTCTCCCTGGTATCCGTCGGCCCGCCTGTTCCGCCAGGAACGGCCGGGCGACTGGACCGGGGTGCTGACCCAGGTGATGATCGCCCTGGATGAACTGGTCGCCGACGAATATGAATGCCGACAGGCAGAAACCCGCGGGCGCACCGGGGCCAAGGCGGCGATGCAGGCCTTTCTGTCGACGCATCTGCAAGCCGGCGACCTGTTCGTCGACATCGGAACCGGCGATGGCGGCCACGCCCTGGATGCCGCGGCTCATCCGGCCGGCGACATCCGGGTCATGGCGATCGATGCCCGTCAGCGGGAAATCGAGATGCTGGCCGACACCGTCGACATTTCCGGCCTGAGCGAACAGGTCGAGGTTCTGTGCCTGGCCTTGGGAGACAAAAGCACCCCCGTGGTGGTATCGGCCACGTCTCGCGCCGGCCGGACCGTTTTTCCCCTGCCGGCCTGGGTCCGCTCGACCGCCCGCACGGCCACCCTGGACGAACTGATCGGCAAGCGGGCCGATCTGGCGGCGGCCCGGCTGGTCGTGCGCATCGGAGCCAAAGGCTGCGAATCCGCGATTATCGCAGGCATGAGCGAAGGGCTGGCAGCCGGAAGCATCGCCGCCGTCGTTTTCGAGCATACCGAAGGAGCCACCGCCGCGGCCGCTCTGATCGCCGCGGGCTATCGGCTATACCGCTTCCCCGGTCCCGTTGCCGGCGGACAGGTTGTCCCCTTCGACGGGGAACCCGGCATCGTTCTGGCGTTGGCGGCAACCACCCCCGTTGCCACCGCTTACGGCGACGCAGGTGCCCCGACCTCGCCGGAAGCCGTATCCCGCGCCGAGAGCGAGGCTGCGCTGCTGGCCGCCCGGGGAGCGGACGAACTGGCCGCCGGACGGTTCAACCCGGCAGCCGCCCTGTTCACCAAGGCCCTGGCCCGGAATCCCGACAATATCCAGGCCAACGCCAATCTGGGGGCTTTGCTGCGCCGTATCGGCCGGGCCGACGCCGCTGCCGCCTGCTGGCGGCGGGCCTTGAAATCCGGTGCTGGTAACGCCGCATTGCTGGCCAATCTGGCCAATGTCTTGCGGGAGTCGGGAAACTTTCCAGCATCGGAAGCGGCGTTCCTGCAGGTTCTGGCGGAAGATCCGGCCAATCCCCACTTCCTGTATGCCTTCGCCCTGTTGCTGCGTGACTTGGGCCGAGCCCGGGAATCCCTGGCAACGCTGGAGCAGGCCCGGTCCCTGAAACCAGGAATATTGCGTCCGGGGGATTTGGCCACCGCCCTGCTGAAAGCCGGCCACCTTGCCCGGGGCATGGCTGAAATCGGCCATCGCCGTCCGGTACCGCTGTCCGATCACGGGGCTCCGCCGTGGGATGGCGGCCCCCTGAACGGCCGCACCATCCTGATTCGCGACGAAGGCGATGCCATCGATACCGTGATGCTGTCCCGCTACGTGCCGCTGGTGGCGTCGCAAGGCGGTTCGGTGGTTATGGAATGCATCCCCGAGGCGGCGCGGCTGCTGGCCGGAATTGACGGAATCGGGCGTGTCATTCCCCGCGGCCAGCCCTTGCCCGAAACCGATTGTACAGCCCGTCTTCCGGACGTGCCGCGTTTGCTCGACGCCGGCTTGCGGACGGCTCCGCCGCGCGTCGTTCCCTATCTGCGCCTGCCCGCCGGCCTGCCGGTATTCCGTTTTCCCGAAGACGGACGCCTGCGGGTCGGCGTCGCATGGTCCGGACGGCCGACCGATCGCTCGCCTCCGCTGTCAAGTATCCTCAGGCTGGCGGCCGACCCGGCGGTCAACCTGATCAGCCTGCAGCGTCCTCCGGCCTCTGATGCCCTGGTGAGCAGCGGTGGCCGCAGCTTTTTCGAAGACATGGGTGGGCGCTGCACCGATCTGGCGGAAACTGCAGCCATCATCGCCGGACTGGATCTGGTGATCGCCGGCGACACCGCCGAAGCCCACATTGCCGGTGCCTTGGGGCGGCCCGTATGGGTGCTGCTGCCGCTGGGCAACGACTGGCGCTGGGTCGATGGCCGCGACGACAGCCTGTGGTATCCGGCCATGCGGGTCTTCCGCCAGGGAATCGACGGATCCTGGGACCACGCCGTTCAGCGCATCGGCGTGGCATTGGGGGCGATGGCCGCAGGAAAGTCGGGACGCCGCCCGTAAGGCTCCGGTCCGGACGGCCATTCGCGGGAAGACCGCCGGATCGGCGGCGTCCGCAATGGCCTCAGGAGCCGAATCCGCAAAGGATCAGTGCCGCGGCGTCCAACTGGCGACGAAATACGGAACTTCATCCTCGGACAGGTTCATGTCCTTCAGCTCACGATGGTCCATGCGGCTCATCTCGCTGAGCAGGCGGTCCCGGGCGACGCGCACGCGCCAGGGCTGGAGCACGGCTTCGTCAACCATCGTGAGCGCCTGCTGCAGCAAGGACCGGGACTGACGGCGGGGAACCGGCGACGGGCCGCAGACGGGAGAGGGAGCACAAGGGCCAAGCGCGGGAGAGTAGGACATGGTCGGCTCCTGAACAGATTTGGAATGCTTGTAAAAGTTATATAGGTGTGCACCCGCTCACAACAAGATACAAAATTGCATGGCCGCCGGCATTTTTTGCATCACTTTCCTCCCCTCTTCCCCACAGGGCCGGGCCGGGCTACCCTTCGAAGCCGCATCGACAAGGAGACAAAGCATGGCAACCGCACCGGAAACCCGTTTGCAGCAACTGGGCATCACCCTTCCCGTCCCGGCGGCGGCGGTGGCCAATTACGTGCCCACGGTGCAGACCGGATCACTGCTGTTCGTATCGGGGCAATTGCCGATGGAAGACGGAAAGCCGGTGGTTCTGGGAAGACTGGGCGACACGGTGTCGCTGGAAGACGGCGTGCGCGCCGCCCGGCTGTGCGCCCTTAACCTGCTGGCCCAGGCCCGGGCTGCCTGTCGCGGCGACCTGGGACGTGTCCGCCGTCTGGTGCGCATGACGGCCTATGTCGCAGGAACGCCCGATTTCGTCGACCAACCCAAAGTGGTCAACGGGGCTTCCGATCTGATGGTGCAGGTCTTGGGGGAAGCCGGCCGTCACGCCCGGGTCGCCGTCGGCGTCGCCTCGCTGCCCCTGAACGTAGCCGTGGAAATCGAGGCGGTGTTCGAAGTCGCCTAAACCGGCGCCCCGTCCGGGCCGGCGCCGGCGATCAGCAGATCGCCGACGCTGACCACGCGGTCCTTGCCGGTCTGCTTGGCGATATACATGCGCTGATCGGCCTTTTCGACCAGATCCTGCCATTGCTGGCAATCGTCGACCGACCGTTCGGCGATGCCGATCGAAGCCGTCACCGGATGACCGTCGGGACGGATGCCCAGACCGGCCTCGCGCAGCCGGGTGATGGCGATACGAGCGCCCTCGGGATCGGTATTGGGCATCAGGGCCAGAAACTCTTCGCCACCCCATCGGATCAGGACGTCGCCGCGGCGCAAGACCCGGCGCAGGGCCGCCGCTGCGGCACGCAGGGTATTGTCCCCTTCTTCGTGCCCGTAGCGGTCATTGATGGATTTGAAATTATCCAGATCGACAAAGGCCAGGGAAAAAGGGGTTCCTGCCCTGTGTGCCGTCAGGAAGTGCTGCACCAGCAGCTCTTCTCCGACCCGGCGGTTATAGGCCCGGGTCAACCCGTCATGGGACGACTGGTCCACCAGCTGGCTCATGAAATGCAGCTGGCTCATGCCCGCCAGCGTCGCCACCACCGCCAGCAGCAGCAGCAGCCACTGCGCCCCCAGGTGCGAGGCGAACGGCAGCATCTGATAACCAAGCACGCCGGTCAAAAGATAGGCCAACAGCAAAGGCAGCGACAGCAGAACGCCTTCGATCGCGGTGATGGGAAAGACCGCCAGTCCGGCAACCATGACGAACGGCAGAAAGGCGTAGCCGGCCGCCACCACCTGCTGGGCCGGATCGGAAATGGCGAACTGCGCCAGCAACGGATGGCTGATCAGGAAGAAGACCGTGGGGATGGACAACAGCCAGACCAGCGCCCAGCGGGCCACGGCGATACTGTCGGCTCCGCGAAAAGACAGGCACAACAGCACGAAAGCGATCGAGGCCAGCACCCGCAGGGCCCCAAGATACATGCTGAGCGCAGTCTCGAAGATGAATAGATCGACAGGAATCCACAGCGGCGTCAGAACGGCAAACACAGCGGAAACCAGACGGACGCGCGACAGCACCAGCAAGGACCGCCGACGCTGGACGAAGGCCGATTGCCGGGTGGGAATAAGCAGATCAACGATTTCGGCCATCGTCATTCCTGCGAAGACGACAGACAAAACCTTGACGACCATTGTTTTGATCAGCCCCACGTGGCGGTTTCCTTTCCCCCGTGACCACCAGCCCGAGCAACGCTACCGCACCGGACCGTGGCACGCAAAGCATTTACATTTCATTACCTGCGCCATGCGACACCGCCGTTGCGTTTGCCGCGATAATTCGGTATCAAAATACCGAAATCAGCAAGCGATCGCGAAGAGAGGCGCCAGACCACCATGAGCACCAGCAGGAAGGATGCCCAGGCCCTGGCCGAACGGGTCGGCGCGGCGATTTACGGCAACGACGCCAGCTCGCGCTTCCTGGGTGTCACCCTGGAGGAAATTCGGCCCGGCTATGCCCGCATGTCCATGCGCGTCACCAAGGACATGCTGAACGGTTTGGGTATTTGTCACGGTGGCTTCACCTATAAGCTGGCCGACGACGCCTTCGCCTATGCCTGCAATTCCTATAACCGCCATGCCGTTGCCCTGGCCTGCACCATCACCTACCCGGCCGCTGCGCACGAAGGCGATCTGCTGACCGCCGAATGCACGGAAATTCACCGCAAGGGCCGCAACGGTACCTATGACGTCACCGTCCGCCGCCCCGATGGCGATGTCGTCGCCCTGTTCCGCGGCCATTGCCGGATGATCGACGGCCACCACCTGCCCGAGGATGCTTCACGATGACCGACGCTTTGATCTGCGGCGTGGCCCGCACCCCTATCGGCCGATTCGGCGGGGTCCTCGCGGGGGTCCGTACCGACAACCTGGCCGCACATCCCGTCCGGGCGCTGGTGGAACGCCATCCCGGCCTGGACTGGTCGGCCCTGGACGAGGTGGTGATGGGGTGCGCCAACCAGGCTGGCGAGGACAACCGCAATGTAGCCCGCATGGCGGTACTGCTGGCCGGTCTGCCCGTCGATGTGGCGGCCGCCACCATCAACCGCCTGTGCGGCTCGGGCATGGATGCCCTGGCCTATGCCGCTCGGGCCATCCGCCTGGGAGAGGCCGACCTGCTGATCGCCGGCGGCGTCGAAAGCATGAGCCGGGCTCCCTTCGTCATGCCCAAGGCGGAAAGCGCCTATTCCCGCGATGCCGCCATCTACGACACCACCATCGGCTGGCGCTTCGTCAACCCCGCGATCGAAAGCCGGTACGGTATCGATTCCATGCCGGAAACCGCAGAGAACCTGGCCGAGGAATATAAGATCAGCCGTGAAGACCAGGACGCCTTCGCCTGCCGCAGCCAAAGCCGCGCCGCGCGGGCACAGGCAGCAGGACGGTTCGCCCAGGAAATCGTCCCGGTCACCATCCCGGCCCGCAGGGGCGACCCGACGGTAGTCGCCCACGACGAACACCCACGCGAAACCAGTATCGAGGCACTGGCCAAACTGAAAGCACCGTTCCGCAAAGGGGGGTCGGTGACCGCCGGCAATGCGTCAGGCGTCAATGACGGCGCCTGTGCCCTGCTGATCGCCAGCCCGCGGGCCGCCGAAAGGCACGGACTGACGCCGCTGGCCCGCATCCGTGGCTTCGCCAGCGCCGGTGTGCCGCCACGCATCATGGGAATCGGGCCGGTTCCGGCGACGGCAAAGCTTCTGGAACGGCACGGACTGGCCGTCACCGCCGTCGACCTGTGGGAAATGAACGAGGCCTTTGCCGCCCAGGTTCTGGCCTGCTCGCGCTCGCTGGGACTGCCCGACGATGCCGCCCACGTCAATCCCAACGGCGGGGCCATCGCGCTGGGCCACCCGCTGGGAATGACCGGCGCCCGGCTGGTGGCCTCGGCGGCCCTGGAACTGGGCAATACCGGCGCCCGTACCGCCGTCGCCACCATGTGCGTCGGCGTCGGGCAAGGAGTTTCCATGTTGATCGAGAAAGTTTAACATCACCCGCAGCCGATTCCGCTCCAAGACGGGACGGCCGCACCGAGAGGGAGGTCACCTTGAACGCCACCACCACCCGCCGCGCTGCGCCCCCGCGCGATATTCTTGATCCGATCGAGATTGCCAGCCGCGACGAGATCGCCGCGCTGCAGCTTGGCCGGTTGCGATGGTCACTGCGTCATGCCTATGACAATGTCGCGCATTTCCGCGCCAAGTGCGACGCCAAGGGCATTCATCCGGACCACCTGAAGGATTTGCGGGACCTGTCCCGCTTTCCCTTCACCACCAAGGACGACCTGCGCCAGACCTATCCGTTCGGCATGTTCGCGGTGCCCCAGGATCAGGTGGTGCGCGTCCACGCCAGTTCCGGCACCACCGGCAAGCCCACCGTGGTCGGCTATACCCAAAGGGACATCGATATGTGGGCCGACGTCATGGCCCGCTCGATCCGCGCCGCCGGCGGCCGCAAGGGCGACAAATGCCACGTCTCCTACGGGTACGGCCTGTTCACCGGCGGGCTGGGCGCCCATTACGGCGCAGAACGCCTGGGCTGCATGGTCATCCCCATGTCGGGCGGCCAGACCGAGAAGCAGGTCCAGCTGATCGTCGACTTCGCCCCGCGGATCATCATGGTCACGCCCAGCTACATGCTGGCCATCGCCGACGAGATGGACCGCCAGGGCATCGACACCAGGACCTGCTCACTGGAGATCGGAATCTTCGGCGCCGAGCCGTGGACCGGAGCGATGCGTACCGAGATCGAGGCCCGGATGGGCATCGACGCCGTCGACATCTACGGCCTGTCGGAAGTGATCGGCCCGGGCGTCGCCTGCGAGTGCATCGAAAGCAAGGACGGGCTGCACATCTGGGAGGACCATTTCTATCCCGAGATCATCGATCCCGGTACCGGCGAGGTTCTGCCCGACGGCGAAATGGGCGAACTGGTCTTCACCAGCCTGTCCAAGGAAGCCCTGCCGATCATCCGCTACCGGACCCGCGACCTGACCCGTCTGGTGCCGGGGACGGCCCGGTCGTTCCGCCGCATCGAGAAGATCACCGGCCGCTCCGACGACATGATGATCATTCGCGGGGTCAACGTCTTTCCGACCCAGATCGAGGAACTGATCCTCAAGGATTACCGGCTGGCGCCGCATTACCAGCTGGAAATCAGCCGGGAAAACCACCTGGACTCGCTGACGGTGAACGTCGAGATGCGGGCCGACCAGCCCTATGACGATGCCGCCGCAGCATCTGCCGCCAAGGACCTGCTGCACCACATCAAGTCCTATATCGGCATCTCGACCGCGGTCAACGTGGTGGCTCCCGGCAGCGTCGAGCGGTCGATGGGCAAGGCCAAGCGCATCGTCGACAAGCGTCCGAAAGCCTGATGCGGCGGCGGCGGCACGCCGCCGTTACCATCCGTTACCGTTCCCCCGTTGACGCCGGGGCGGACTTCGGGAATTGATGGCCGTATGAAACCGTCTCGGACCGCATTCATCGTCGTCGCTCTTGCCTCGGTCGCCGGGGGAAGCTGGTTCCTGTCGTCGCAAGGGACCCCGACGCCACCGCCGCAGGCAAAGCCGGAAAGCCGGCCGATGCCGGTGGTGACCCGCACCGTCGAGGCCCGGCCGATGCCGGTCAGGGTTGCCGCGGCCGGCAACGTCCAGGCCTTGTCCGTGGTGCCGGTGCGTCCCCGTGCCGAGGGCGAGGTGATCAAGGTTCATATCCAGGAAGGCCAGGAAGTCCTGGCCGGCGACACCCTGTTCACCCTGGATGCCCGCCCGGCCGAGGCCGCCCGCCGGCAGGCCGAAGCCAATCTGGCCCGGGACAAGGCCCAGCTGGACCGGGCGAAGTCGGATATGGCCCGCTATTCCAAGCTGCTGGAAAGCGGATCGGCCACCCGCCAGAAGGTCGAGCAGGCCACCGCCGACGTCGCGGTTCTTGAAGCCGCCATCAAGGCCGATCTGGCCGCCATCGACAACGCCCGCCTGAGCATCGATTATTCCGCCATCAAGGCCCTGGTCCCCGGCCGCACCGGCGTGGTCAACGCCAAACTGGGCAGCCTGGCCAAGCCCGGCGATGGCCAGGCGATGGTCACCATCACCCAGTTGCGCCCGATCCGCGTCGCCTTCGCCGTCACGGAATCCCTGTTGCCGCGCATCCGTTCGGCCATGAACGCAGGCGACCTGCCGGTTTCGGTCGGGACCGCCGCCGACCCCGGACTGAAGGCCACCGGCACGCTGACCTTCATCGATTCGGCGATCGACACCGCCACCGGGACCATCGGCCTGAAGGCCACCTTCGCCAATGACGACACCCGCCTGTGGCCGGGCCAGTTCGTCAACGTCACCCTGACCCTCGGCAGCGAGGAATCGGCCCTGGTGGTGCCGGCCGAAGCGGTGCAGACCGGACAGGCCGGCACCTATGTCTTCGCCGTGGGCACGGATTCCGCCGTGGAAATCCGTCCGGTCGGGGTTGATCGCATTCTTGACGGGATGGCGGTGATCGCCAAGGGCCTGTCGGCGGGCGACAAGGTCGTGATCGAAGGGCAGATGCGCCTTGCCTCCGGCGTCAAGGTCGTCGAGCGCGGTTCCGATGCCAAGCCGGCGCCCAAGCCATGAACCTGTCGGAACTTTTTATCCGCCGCCCCGTCGCCACCTTGCTGCTGACCCTGGTGCTGGTTTTCGCCGGCCTGGTCGGCTGGCGGCAATTGCCGGTAGCGTCGCTGCCCAACGTCGATTTTCCGACCATCAACGTCTCGGCGACCCTGGCCGGAGCCAGCCCGGAGACGATGGCCTCGTCGGTGGCGTCGCCGCTGGAACGCGAATTCTCGACCATCGCCGGGGTCGAGACCATCACCTCTTCGTCGGGTCAGGGGACGACGTCGGTCACCCTCCAGTTCAACATCGACCGCAATATCGACGCCGCCGCCCAGGACGTGCAGTCGGCCATCACCCGCGCCTTGCGCCGCCTGCCGGAAGAGATGACCGTCCCGCCGTCGTTCCGCAAGGTCAATCCGTCGGATACGCCGGTGGTCCTGATGGCGCTGTCTTCCGCCACCTTGCCGCTGTCGCAGCTGGATGAATACGCCCAGACCATCCTGAGCCCGCGGGTGTCCCGCCTGTCCGGCGTCGCCCAGGTGCTGGTCTATGGCAGCCAGAAATATGCCGTCCGCATCCAGGTCGACCCCGACGCCCTGGCGTCGCGCAATATCGGCATCGACGAATTGCAGAAGGCCGTCACCGCGTCGAACTCGATCTCGCCGCTGGGCGTGCTGAACGGCCCCAAGCAGCAACTGACCCTGCAATCCAATCCGCAATTGCCCAATGCCGCGGCCTTCGCCGAACTGGTGGTGGCCTGGCGCGACGGAGCCGCCGTCCGCCTGAAGGACATCGCCACAGTCAGCGATTCGGTGGAAAACAACCGCACCGCCAGCTGGTTCAACGGCAACCGCGCCATCGTGGTGGCGGTGCAGCGCCAGCCCGACGCCAATACCGTCGAAGTGGTCAACGACGTCCGCGCCCTGCTGCCGCTGGTGGAATCCAGCATGCCGGCGGCGGTGAAGATCGATGTGATGAATGATCGGTCGAAGCCGATCCGGGCGGCCATCGCCGATGTCCAATTCACCTTCGGGCTGACGGTGGTGCTGGTGGTGCTGGTGATTTTCCTGTTCCTGCGCCGCCTGTCGGCCACCCTGATCCCCGCGGTGGCCATGCCGGTGTCGCTGGTGGCGACGCTGGGGGCGATGTCGCTGCTGGGCTTCAGCCTGAACAACATCTCGCTGCTGGGCCTGACCTTGGCGGTGGGTCTGGTGGTGGACGACGCCATCGTCATGCTGGAAAACATCCAACGCCACGTCGATGCCGGCATGGGGCCTTTGG
Organism: uncultured Rhodospirillaceae bacterium; assembly: GCA_903941095.1. Taxonomy (GTDB): domain Bacteria; phylum Pseudomonadota; class Alphaproteobacteria; order Rhodospirillales; family Magnetospirillaceae; genus Magnetospirillum. Next base: position 12,551 of record CAJANN010000341.1, read on the forward strand.
AAGCCGCTCTCAAGGGCTCACGCGAGATCGGCTTCACCATCTTGTCCATCACCATCTCGCTGATCGCGGTGTTCATCCCCATCCTGCTGATGGGCGGCGTGATCGGAAAGATGTTCCACGAATTCGCCGTGGTGGTGACGCTGGCCATCGTCATCTCGGCCTTCGTGTCGCTGACCCTGACCCCGGTGATGTGCGCCCGCTGGCTGCGGCCCGAACACGCGTCGGACGCCGGCCCGGTGGAGCGGGCTCTGGAAAAGGGGTTCGACCACCTGCACCGCGCCTATGCCGTCTCGCTGGATTGGGTTCTGGGGCACGGACTGACGGTGCTGGCCGCCCTGGTGGGCAGCATCGTCGCGACGGTCGTGCTGTTTCGCGAAATTCCCAAGGGGTTCTTCCCGACCGAGGATATCGGCCAGATCTTCGTACAGACCGAAGCGGCCCAGGATATCAGCTTCTCCGCAATGGCCGAGCAGCAGAAGAAGGTCATGGAAATCATGCAGGCCGATCCCAACATCGCCACCGTCACCTCGGCGATGGGGGTGTCGGGCCTGTCGAACGCAGTGAATTCCGGCCGCATGTTCATCAATCTGGTGCCCCGCGACCAGCGCGCCCCGGTGACCGAGGTCATCGCCGGCCTGCGCAAGAAAGTCGGCGGCATTCCCGGCATCAATGTCTTCATCGTGCCGGTGCAGACCCTGAATCTGGGCGGCCGCTCGTCGAAAAGCCAGTATCAGTACACGCTGGAAGGGATCGACCAGGCCGAACTCTATGCCTTCGCCGAACGCCTGGAAGATCGCCTGCGCCGGGAAAGCGTGATCCAGGACGTCACCAGCGACCTGCTGATCAAAAGCCCCCAGGCCCTGGTCGATGTCGACCGCGACAAGGCCGCCGCCCTTGGCGTGAAGCTGGACGACGTGCGCTCGGCCCTTTATTCCGCCTATGGCACCCGCGAAATTTCGACCATCTATGCCTCGGCCAACGATTACGCCGTCATCATGGAACTGGACCCGCGCTTCCAGGCCGACATGTCCGCCCTGGCCAAGCTGAAGATCCGCTCGGCGGGCGGCCCGCTGGTGCCGCTGGATGCCGTGGCCGCCATCCGCCGGACCGTGGGGCCGCTGACCGTCAATCACCAGTCGCAATTGCCCGCCGTGACCATTGCCTTCAACCTGTCGGGCGACACCGCCCTGGGGGCGGCCACCGCCCGTATCCGCGAGATCGAGGCCGAAATGGGCCGGCCGGCCGGCATCACCTCCAGCTTCGCCGGCACCGCCAAGGTGTTTCAGGAATCCCTGAAGAATCAGGGCATCCTGCTGCTGGCCGCGGTCGTGGTGATCTATGTCGTGCTGGGCATCTTGTACGAAAGCCTGATCCATCCGGTGACCATCCTGTCCGGCCTGCCGGCGGCGGCGGTCGGGGCGCTGGCCACCCTGATGGCTTTTCGCCAGGAATTGTCGGTCATCGCCATCATCGGCATCCTGATGCTGATCGGCATCGTCAAGAAGAACGCCATCATGATGATCGACTTCGCCCTGGACGCCAGCCGTCACCAGGGGCTGTCTCCCGCCGAGGCCATCCGCCAGGCCTGCCTGCTGCGCTTCCGCCCGATCATGATGACGACGATGGCGGCGATCATGGGAACCCTGCCCATCGCCCTGGGCCACGGTGCCGCCGCCGAGCTGCGCCAGCCGCTGGGACTGTCGGTGGTCGGCGGACTGGTGGTCAGCCAGGTCCTGACCCTGTACATCACCCCGGTCCTGTATCTGTGGTTCGAACGGGCGCGGGCCCTGGTGCTCAAGCCCGCCTGACGGCAAAAGTTTCACTGAACCGCCATGTGATCGCCGCATTCTGATGGTCTACTCTTGGCTTCCGTAAAAGCAAGAGAGGGTCCCCGTGACCGATCACGAAGACGAGTTCCACCAGTGCCCCCAATGCCGCCGCCGCACCCGCCATCGGGTCAGCCGCGACCGCAAGCTGGCCGTGGTGCTGTGGTGCCAAAGCTGTTTCCATGTTCACATGCAGTCCCTGGCCCGGCAACCGGCCGCCGTGGAAAAGGCGGCATAGCATCGGGGCCTGCCGGTCCCGGACGGATGATTCATCCTCCGTTCATCCGTCCTGGCCGATCATCGGTCGCATGAAGATCGTTCTCGCCATCATCCTGTCGCTGCTGGTCGCCCTGCCCGCCCGGGCCGGAGCCGACCACGACCGCGCCCGCCAGGCGGTGCAGTCGGGACGGATCGTCCCTCTGGCCAAGATTCTGGATCGGGCCGCCGCCGACTTCCCCGGCGAAGTCATCGAGGCCGAACTGGAAGACGACCACAACCGCCCGATCTACGAGATCAAGATCATCACACCGCAAGGCAAAGTGCTGAAGCTGATCTACGATGCCGCCGACGGCACCTTGCTGCGCAGCAAGGAAAAGGGGGGACGATGAGGATTCTGGTGGTCGAGGATGAGCCGCAGCTCAATCTGCGGATCGAACAGGCATTGGAAGGAGCCGGCTTCGTCGTCGACGTCGCTTTCGATGGCGAGGAAGGGCTGTTCCTGGGGGAAACCGAACCCTATGACGCCGTCGTCCTGGATCTGGGATTGCCGCGTCTGGATGGCGTCAGCGTCCTGCATCGCTGGCGCGAGCAGAACCGGACCATGCCGGTTCTGGTTCTGACCGCGCGCGGCCGCTGGGCGGAAAAGGCCCAGGCCTTCGACGCCGGGGCCGACGACTACCTGACCAAGCCCTTCGAGATGGACGAAGTGATCTATCGCCTGCGGGCCCTGATCCGTCGGGTTTCCGGCCATTCCAGCCCCGAGATAACCTGCGGGCCGGTACGCATCGACACATCGCAGGGCCGGGTCTGGGTCGACGGAACGGCCGTGACCCTGACGGCGCAGGAATACCGCATCCTGTCCTATCTGGCCCACCACCGGGGCCGCGTGGTCGGACGCAGCGAACTGGTCGAGCATGTCTATGACCGCGACGACGACCGCGATTCCAATGTCATCGACGTATTGATGGGGCGGATTCGCAAGAAGCTGAAGGCCGATATCATCACCACGCTGCGTGGGCAGGGCTGGCGCCTGGAAGCCGGCGGGAATGCACCGTAACTCCCTGCGCACCCGCCTGATCGCCGCCGCCGCCGCCTGGGCGGTGGTCGGGCTGATCGCCGCCGGGCTGGTCCTGCGGCTGGCCTTCGAAGACAGTGTGCAGCGGTCGTTCCAGCTTCGCCTGATGGCGACGCTGCGCTCGCTGGTCGCCGCCGTCGAAGCCGATGCCGATGGCGGATTGCGCCTGCTGCGCCCGGTCGGCGACCCCCGCTTCGAACAGGCCTATACCGGCTGGTACTGGCAGATTTCCGGCCCCGGAATCATGTTGCGCTCGCGGTCTCTGTGGGACTTCGAGTTGCCGTCGGCCCCACCGGGAGAACCGGGTACGGTGGTCTTCGGCAAGGGCACCGGCCCCCGCGATGCCGGCCTGCTGACGGCCGAGCGCGACCTGAATTTCCCGCCGTCGACGGAGACGGTGCATGTGGTGGTGGCGGCCGACCGCCACGACGTCGACCGCGAAATCGCCCGTTTCGACACCGTGCTGCTGCTGTCCTTCGCCTGCCTGGGTGCCGGTCTGGTGGCCGCCATCTGGTTCCAGGCCGGGTTCGGGCTGCGCCCCCTGGGCCGGATCGCCCAGGATCTGTCCCAGCTTCGCAGCACCCCCGGTGCCCGTCTGGACGGCAATTACCCCCCCGAGATCGCCCCGCTGGTCGAGGCCCTGAACACCGTTCTCGACCACGATGCCGCGGTGGTCGCGCGTGCCCGCACCCATGTCGGCAATCTGGCGCATGGGCTGAAGACCCCGCTGGCGGTGATGCTGGCCGAACTGGAATCCGGGCATCCCGACATGCCCGCCCTGAGATTGCAGGTCGACAGGATCAGCCGGCTGATAGAACACCAGCTGACCCGCGCCCGCAGCGAGGCCACCCTGGCCCGCGCCATCGGAGCCAAGACCATGATCCGCCCGGTGGCCGAGGATATCGCCCAAACGCTGGGCAAGGTCTATGGCCGGCGCGGCATCACCCTGACGGTCGATGTTCCGTCCGCCCTCACCTTCCCCGGCGATGCGGAGGATCTGGCGGAAATGCTGGGAAATCTGGCGGAGAATGCCTGCAAATGGGCATCTTCCCGGGTCCGGATCAGCGGTGGAGACAACGGACTTACGGTTGAAGACGACGGCCCCGGCCTGTCCGAAGCGCAATGTACGGCGGTGACCCGCCGCGGTGCCCGTCTTGATGAAAATGCCCCTGGCCACGGGCTGGGGCTTTCCATCGTCTCCGACCTGGCCCATCTGTATGGCGGCAGGCTGGAGCTGTGGCGCTCGAATGGGGGGGGGCTGGCCGCCGGCCTGCTGATCCCCCTGTCGGGGTCAGACCGGCGGAATTGACGCCGCCAGCTCGCCCGTAATCTCACTGTCCTTCGTCACGGAACGGGCGGCCAGAAAATAGCCCCCGACACAGGCGGCGCCAAGAACAGCGACCGCCGCCAATCCAAAGGTGGTACCGACGACCAAGGTGGCCGGCAGACCGATGAAATGGCCGGTAATCAGCTTAGGTGCGGCCAGCTTCAGTCCGGCAATAGAATTCTCAATCATCCAGTCCCCCTGCACACCGTGGCCGTATTCTTATACTCAAGCCCTTGGCATTGTGCGTATCATATATTCGGGGGGGCAACAACACTCTTCTCGCGAGCGGACCAGCCATAATTCACCCCCAGTGGAACAGCGCCGTCAGCATACCCGGATCATCCCGGTATCGGCAATCGCCCTTTCCATTTCGGGCCGGTGGGGTGCATCCTGTCCAAACGGTGGCGAAGCGCCTGCCGTTTCCGTCTTCGACCAGGGGCCTGCCATGACCATCTGCCCGACTTCCGACAGCGACGCGCCTCAGGCGGCTGAAGCCGGCCCCCGCCCCTGTTCCGTGGCCATCGATGGAACCGCGTTCCGTGCCGAAGCCCCGCCCGAGCCGGTTCAATGGCTCCTGCCCGAGGAAGAGCCGGTGGCAATGGTCTACAACCGCCGGACCTTCGCGGTCATGCTGGCCAGTCCGGCCGATCTGGAAGATTTCGGCCTGGGCTTCAGCCTGTCCGAACGCATCGTCGGCAAGGCCGCGGAAATGCGCGATATCCGGGTCGAACGCCTGGATGCCGGCCTTTCCGTGCAGATGACCATCCCGCCGGAACGGGCTGCCGCCCTGATCGGCCGGCGCCGGTCCCTGGAAGGCCGGTCCGGCTGCGGGCTGTGCGGCATCGAAAGCCTGGAGGCCCTGAACCAGCCATTGCCGCCGGTCTCCAGCCCGGTCGTTTCGCCCGCCGCCATCCAGCAGGCGCTGGAGCAGTTGCGCCAGCATCAGCCGATGCGGGCCCGCAACCACTCGGTCCACGGGGCGGCCTGGGCCGACCGCGACGGCACCATCCGGCTATCGCGTGAAGATATCGGACGCCATTGCGCCCTGGACAAGCTGATCGGCGCCCTGACCAGGGACCGTTACGATCTGCGGGACGGATTCGCCGTACTGTCCAGCCGCTGCGGCTTCGAACTGGTACAAAAGGCCGCCGCCATCGGCATCGGTCTGCTGGCCTCGGTCTCGGCCCCGACCTCGCTGGCGGTCTCGATGGCGGAACGGGCCGGGATGAGTCTGGCCGTCGCCGGCCGCGACCACACGCTGGTGGTGCTGACCGGCCGCCATCGGAGCGGGGGTGATCCCGCCTGATCCCTATTGCCTGGGCCGTCCGCCGGCGGGCTTGCCCTTCCACGGCGCCTTGGCGGCGGGCCGATCCTGGCGGTGCGGTCTTGGCCCGGAACGGGGCGGCGGGGCATCGCGCCCGCCTGATCCCGGATCATCCAGCGGCTCGATACGGACGTCGGCCCGTTCGATCTGACGCACGGCAGCCAGGAACCTGTCGGCGGCGGCGGCATCGATTTCGAATTTCGTCTCGCGCTCGAAGATGCGGATCGAGCCGATCTCCTGTTTGGTGATCTTGCCCTGCCGGCAGATCATCGGGACCAGCCAGCGTGGGTCGGCATTCTTCTGACGCCCCAGATTGAGCCTGAACCAGACACTGCGGCCGGGCAGTCCGTTGGGCCGTTCACCCCTTGGCTCGCGCGGGGCATGAACATCGCGGCTGGGGACCCCCGGACCGGGATCGAACACCTCTTCCGCCGCCGGCAGATGTGACCGATACATCCGCACCAGGGCTGCCGCGATATCCTCGGGCGAGCGTTCGGCCAGCAGCGCCCGGGCCATCGCCATGTCATCCTCGGTCAGGTCGTCATTGACGAACGGGCTTTGCAGCAGCCGCTCCTGATCCAGCCGGTGGATGTCTTCGGCCGACGGCGCCCCGCTCCAGATGGCCTGGACACCGGCCGATTGCAGCAGCAGCTCGGCCCGGCGACGGCGCGACAGCTGCACCAGCAGGACACTGATTCCCTTGCGGCCGGCCCGGCCGGTGCGGCCGCTGCGATGCTGCAGGGTCTGGGCATTCATCGGCAGTTCGGCGTGGATGACCAGACCCAGACTGGGAAGGTCGATACCACGCGCCGCCACGTCGGTAGCCACGCAAACCCTGGCGCGGCCGTCGCGCAGGGCCTGCAGCGCCTGATTGCGCTCGTTCTGCCCCAATTCGCCGGACAGGGCGACGGTCGAGAAGCCGCGTTCCAGCAAGATCGCCTGCAAATGCCTGACGGACTCGCGGGTGTTGCAAAAGATCAGGGCTGTCGGAGATTCGACGAAACGGAGCAGATTGACGACGGCGTGCTCGATCTCGTTGGGTGCGACGCGGACGGCGCGATATTCGATGTCGGCATGACCCGGCTGGCCCGAGGAAACGGCGATCCGGCAGGCGTCGCGCTGATAGCGCCTGGCCAGGACGACGATCTCTTTCGGCAGGGTGGCCGAAAACAGCAAGGTCCGCCGCTCGCGCGGGGTGGCCTCCAGGATGAATTCCAGATCCTCGCGAAAGCCCAGATCCAGCATCTCGTCGGCTTCGTCCAGCACCACCGCCTTCAGCCGGGTGATCCGCAATCCGCCGCGTTCCAGATGGTCGCGCAGACGGCCGGGGGTGCCGACGACGATATGCGCCCCCCGGGCCAGCTGCCGCTGTTCGGCCCGCGGGTCCATGCCGCCAACGCACGAGACCACCTGCCCGCCGGCATGTTTGTAAAGCCATGTCAGTTCCCGGTGCACCTGCAATGCCAGCTCGCGGGTCGGTGCGACGATCAGGGCGATGGGCTCGGCCGCCGGCTCCAGCAGGGCGGCTTCGCCCAGCAGGGTGTCGGCGATGGCCAGCCCATAGGCGACCGTCTTGCCCGATCCCGTCTGCGCCGACACCAGCAGATCGCGCCCCTTCGCCTGGGGCTCCAGAACCGCCGACTGGACAGCGGTCAGATCAGTGTAGTCGCGCTCGGTCAGAGCCAGGGAAAGCGGATGTCCCGCAGGAAAAACAGCCATATCCGATGTCATGCTTTCGTTTTGCCGGGAATGGCGGGGTGGCCCACCGCCGACGGTATGACCGCCCGGGCGGGCGGGGGGAAGAAAGGCCTTCCCGCAACAAAGACGGCCCGGAAGGTCCGGGCCGCCGCATCAGATAGCACAAAAATCAGGCAATTACCTTATAATCCCACCGCCGGTCCGGCGGGCCAGCCGCCATTCGGCCAGATAAGGGACGGCCATCGCCAACAGCATCAGCGCCCAGATCAGGATCTCGCCGTTGGCGACGGCGATTTCCGCCAGCAGGGGAAGCTGCTGGCCCAGGTCGGGATGCATGGCCTGGAAATCCTCGCCCAGGAACAGCGCCAGGGATTCCGACAGCGGCGCCGCGATGGCGGCGACCAGCAGGAACAGGCTGAACTCGCGCGCCGCCTTCAGCCGGGCCGGCGCCTCGCCGGCAAACAGCCGGCCCACGGCGAAGGCCTGCGGCCAGGGCATCCCCAGGACCCGCAGCCGGATCAGCCCCCAGGCGGTCAGCCCCAGGCAAGGAACCATGAATTCCAGATTGGGAATGTCGCGATAGCGCCCGTTGAAGAAGATCAGCATGCCCGCCGCCCAGGCGCAAACCCCGTAGAAGACCGCCAGCCGGCCGCCCCAGCGGCTGGATACCGGCACGGCTCCGTCACGCAGACTGAGGGCGGCCACCCTGAAGATGATGGCGGCGAAGGCGGCGTGCAGGACGATGCGGGCGACGGCCCAGCCGTCCTGCACGCTGCTGTAGGCGATCCACAAGGCGTTCATCCCCTGCCAGACGACGGCGGTCGCCAGAACTTGCGCCAGGACGGCAACGACCAGCGCACGGCCGGTGCCGTAGGTCCCCCGCAGCAGAAACAGCAGCGCCGCCGCCGCCCCCAACGCCGCCGCTGCCGCCCCTTGCGGCAACCAGCCGGGATTGGCCTGCACCGGCCCGGACATCGAGAACTTGACGGCCCGATGGGTGTCGACCACGCCCCAGAAGGCACCGACGGTACCTTCCAGCTTGGCCTTCCACGGCTGGTCGAACGCTTCGACCACGTTGTAGTCGAAACCGTTCTCTTTCGAGACCTTGGCCAGGGTGCGCACGAAGAAGGCCGCATTCTCCATGCTGACCGCCGCCGGTCCGCGGTTGCGGCCACGGGTGGGCCAGCCGGCTTCGCCGATCAGGATCGGCTTGCCGGGGAAACGCTGCTGGATCAGGCGGTAGATCTTGACGATATGCTCGGCCGCTCCCTCGACGCCGATGGGTTCGTCCTCCCAATAGGGCAGGATGTGGATGGTGATGAAATCCACTTCGGCGGCGACCTGCGGATAGCGCAGATAGAAGGCCCAGACGTCGGCATAGGACACCGGCTGGCGGACCGCCGCCTTCACCTCGCGGATATGGGCGATCAGGCGGTCGACCGGCAGGTCCTGGCGCAACAGGACCTCATTGCCGACGATGACCCGCTTGATGGTGTCGGGATAGGCGTTGGCGGCATCGATCAGCGCCTTGACTTCCTGGGCGTTGATTTCGGGCTTTTGTCCCAGCCATGCGGAATGGGTCAGCTCGATGCCGTGCTTGCGGGCCAGTTCGGGGACGACGTCCAGCCCCTCGCGGCTGGTATAGGTCCGGATGCCCTTGCTGACGCCGACCAGACTTTTCAGGTCCTCCTCGATCTGGGCCGCGGGCGGATAATCGCCGCTGATCGGGCTTTGCCCCCGGCGGAACGGGGCGAAGGACACCGAAGGAAACGGCTCGTCGAACGCCAGACCGACCGGAACCGGGCGGTTGAACCACCACCAGCCGGCCAGATTGGCCAGGGCACAAACAAGGACGAAAGTCAGGACCGACAGAATCCGCATGGCACACCCACCGCCGAAACCGACCTTTTCAATAGGCCGAGCCCGGCGGAACGTCAACCGACGCCGGTACACATCGTTCCGGCGACAGGGCAAATCTAGAATCGCCCGAGCCAGGAATTGAAAAGCAACCGGAACGGCAGGGTGCGCGGACGCGCAACCCGGGAATCGAACGGATCCCCCCCGGCCGCCGTCAAAATGCCGAGATGGGCCGAAGCCAGGGTTGCCGGCAGAAAGGCCGGAATCGCCGTCCGGCCGACACGGGTTTTCCGCGCCTGGGCCAACAGGTCCGCAGCCAGCCCGGCAACGGGAACCAGGGCGGCGACGGTCCCGGCCCGGTCGGCGGCGGCCCCGCCGGGCAGAGAATGCCACCCTCCCCGCTGATGGACCGGAGTGGCGCGGATCAATCCGGCCAGACCATAGCCGGTTCCGGCCAGGCCGGCGGCCCGCAACGTCCCGGAATCATCCGCCCCCAAGACCCGGCACGCCCATTGCGCCAGACGCCCCGAAGTGGCGGCGGCATACCCGGCCAAAGCCTCGATATCGGCGAACGGAGCCGGTTCCAGGTCCATTTCGCGGGCGGCCAGCATGGCGTCGATTTCGTCGCCGGGCAATCCCAGGCGGCACAACGGCGCCGCGACGGGATGCCGGGCGCCTTCATCGGGGCGGTTTCCGGCCAGAATCTCGCGCCACCATTGCAGCCGGATCATGCCGGCCACCGGCTCGCGCACGCTTTCCCGAATTTTCGACAATTCGACGTTGAAGGCATAAAGCACCATCAACCGTTCCCGCTCGGGCTCCGGCGCAAACAGCGCCGTGACGAAACGTTCGCGGTCGAAGCGGTGAACCGTCGCAGCGACGGGGGAAAGTTCGGCAGGCATCTCAAAGTCCTATGAGCACGACACGGGCCGTGGCATATATATCCCTTCCACCCGGTCAGACCAATGGGAGGACGCGATGGGCCGCTCTGCCGCTGCCGTACTGCTGCCTTCCCCCTCCGGCAAACGGGCCGGCGGCGAGAATTTTCCCGTTGCATCGCTCTTGCTGGCCCGCCGGGTGCGGGGGCAGGTGATGGCCTTCTATCGCTTTGCCCGCGCCGCCGACGATGTCGCCGACGCCCCCGGTCTGCCGCCCGAGGAAAAATTGTCGCGCCTGGATGCCTTCGAACAAGGGCTGGCCGGGGGATCGACGACGGCGGCCGAAGCCCGGTCCCTGCGCGAGGCCGTGGCCGACAACCCCATCCTTCTGGCCCATGCGGCCAACCTGCTGCACGCCTTCCGCCGTGATGCCCTGGTCGACCAGTGCCGCGATTGGGGCGATCTGATGGCCTATTGCCGATATTCCGCGGCTCCGGTCGGCCGTTTTCTTCTGGACCTGCACGGCGAGGGGGACGACGCCCATCCGGCCAGCGACGCCCTGTGCGCGGCCCTGCAGATCCTCAACCACCTGCAGGATTGCGGCCAGGATTACCGATTGCTCGGCCGGGTCTACCTGCCCGCCGACTGGATGACGGCCGCAGGGGCCTCACGCGGGTGTCTGACCGGAACGGCGGCCGGCCCCGAGCTGCGCCTGCTTCTGGATCGGCTGCTCGATCAGGTCGATGCCCTGATCGACGTGGCCGCCCCCCTGCCCGCCCGTATCCGCAACCGCCGCCTGCGGCTGGAGGCGGCGGTCACCCTGTCGGTGGCCCGGCATCTGGCCACCCTGCTGCGGTGCCGCGATCCCTTGGCGGAACGGGTCAGGCTGTCGGCGGCCGGGTATGGCCGGGCCGTCCTGGCGGGATTGATCGGCGGGCTGGCCGGACGGTGAGCGCCTCGTCCTTTTACTGGGCCATGCGCCTGCTGCCCGGGCATCGCCGGCGGGATATGTTCGCCCTGTACGGCTTCTGCCGTGCCGTCGACGACATCGCCGACGGCAGCGATCCCGCCGAGATCCGGGCCGCCAGGCTGTCCGCCATCCGAGGCGCCGTCGCCGCCTTTTACGAGACCGGCCATTGCCTGTCGCCGGTTCTGGCCCCCCTGGTCCCGGCCATCCGCCGCCACGGCCTGCCGCGGGCCGAGCTGGATCTGCTGTTTGACGGCATGGAAACCGATGTCAATACGCCGTTGACAGCCCCTGCCGGTCAGGAACTGTCGCTTTACTGCCGTCAGGTCGCCGGTACCGTGGGGATATTGGCGGTCCATATCCTGGGCCGCCGCGATGCCGGCGATTTCGCCGTCCTGACCGCCGAGGCCCTGCAACTGACCAACATCCTGCGCGACCTGGACGAGGATTGCGACCGTGGCCGCCTGTATCTGCCGGCGGAAATCCTGGCCCGGTGCGCCATCGATCCCTGCGGCCCACGCGGCGTGCTCACCCATCCCCGCCTGGATCAGGCTTGCCGGATGCTGGCCGATATCGCCGAACGGCGGTTTGCCGCCGCCACGGCGGAACTGTCCCGCATCGGCCGGCGCCGGCTGTGGCCGGCCATCGCCATGCTGGCGACCTATCACGCCCTGCTGGGACGCCTGCGCCGGCGGGGCTGGAGCGACAGGCGCGTCCCTTCGCGCCTGGGGACGGCCCATAAGGTGTGGATCGTCGTCCGCACCGCCGCCATCGGCCGATGACCCCCTGCCTGCACGTGGTGGGAGCCGGTCTGGCCGGACTGGCCGCCGCCGTCGCCGCCTCGGCGGCCGGCCGACGGGTCGTCGTGCATGAAGCCGCACCGCAAGCCGGTGGACGTTGCCGTTCGTATCATGACCCCGTTCTCGACCGGACCGTCGACACCGGCACCCATCTGGTTCTGGGGATCAACCGCCGTACCCTGGCCTTTGCCCGGTCCACCGGCGGGTTGGCGGCGATGGCTGCCGGGCGGCCGCTTTTCCCCTGCCTGGACCTGAGCAGCGGACGAATCCGGACGATCGCGCCGGGCCGGCTGCCGGCAGGATTGGGCGAAACCGTCCTGGCATTGGGCCTGCCCTGGACCGGAGGCGACGAAACCGTGGCGTCACGGCTGGAGACGGCGAAATCCTATGGCACCCTGTGGGAACCGCTGTGCCTGTCGGCACTGAACAGCCCGGGCCGGCAAGCCTCGGCCCGCCTGTTCGCCCGCCTGCTGCGGGCCTTGCTGCTGGGTGGACGGGGGGCCATGCGGCCCTATGTTTTTCCGGCCGGACTGTCCGCCGCCCTGATCGATCCGGCCCTGGCCGCCATCGGCAGGCATGGCGGCCGGATCGTTACCGGACACCGTCTGACCGGCCTGTCGCACCGCCAGCTGTCATTCGGCGACGAGATCCTCGACCTGCACCCCGGCGACACGGTCATCCTGGCCGTTCCACCGTGGGCGGCGCGGCGATTGCTGCCGGACCTGCCCGCGTTGGGAACCCGGGCCATCGCCAATTTTCATTTCCTCTTGCCCAGGCCGGCCCCCCTTCCCGGCGGCCAGCCGTTTCTGGCACTGACCGGCGCGGCTGCGCAGTGGCTGTCGGTGCGCGGCGACGTCCTGTCGGCCACGCTTTCCGCCTGTCCGTCGCCCCCCGATCCGGCGGCGGTCTGGCGCGACGTCAGCCGCGTCCTTGCCATCCCCCAGACTCCGCTTCCCCCGCACCGGGTGATTTTCGAACGCCGCGCCACCTTGTGCCACAGCCCCGGAATCATCGCCCGCCGCCCGGCGGCGACAACCCGTCTGCCCGGGATATTCCTGGCCGGCGACTGGCTGGCATCGCCCTGGCCCTGCACCATCGAAGCGGCCATCGAATCCGGACTGGCGGCGGCACGACTGGCCGTAGGACAAGACGACCTGAACTTCCCGTGATAGAGTTTCGGGTCTTCACAAACGGGCAGGACATCCCTATCTTGTCCGAGAGTTTTAGAGCACTTCCAAGCTGCAACACCAACCTTTCAACGGAAAGAGGCGAATATGGCTTTCGAGCTTCCCCAGCTGCCCTACGACAAGAGCGCGCTCGAGCCCCACATCTCGGCCAAAACGCTGGAGTTCCATCACGGCAAGCACCACGCGACCTATGTCACCAACCTGAACGGCCTGATCAAGGACACCGATCTGGCCGGCAAGTCGCTGGAAGAGATCATTCTTGCCGCCGCCAAGGATCTGCCGGCCAAGCAGGGGCTTTTCAACAACGCCGCCCAGGTGTGGAACCACACCTTCTTCTGGAACTGCATGAAGAAGGGCGGCGGCGGCAAGCCGTCGGGCGCCGTTCTGGCCCGAATCGAGGCCGATTTCGGCAGCTATGAAAAGTTCGCCGAGGATTTCAAGGCCGCGGCCCTGACCCAGTTCGGTTCCGGCTGGGCCTGGCTGGTCCTGGATGGCGGCAAGCTGAAGATCGCCAAGACCGGCAACGCCGACCTGCCGATGGCGCATGGCCAGACCGCCCTGCTGACCGTCGACGTGTGGGAACACGCCTATTACATCGACTACCAGAACCGCCGCGCCGACTTCGTCCAGGCCTTCCTGGACCATCTGGTCGACTGGACCTTCGTCGAGAAGAATCTGGGCTGAACGGCTGTTTGATGCTAAGACCGGACGGCCCCTCTGGAACCGGAGGGGCCGTCTCATATTTCCGCCATCTTCGGATGGCAGCATCCTCGGTTGCAGACACCACCATCAGGGAACATCACACATGCGTCGCTTCGTCGTTTCGTTCACCGCCCTCGCCGCGCTCATGGCCGTGTCGGCCTGCTCGGATCAAGCGCTACAAAGCAGCGGCGTGTCCGGCTCCGGGTCCGGCATGGCTCCGCAGCAATCCCGCCCGATGGGTAACCAGTCGCTGAGCGAGGCCGAGCGTCTGGCCCAGATGCAGCGCGAGTTCCAGACCTCGGTCGGCGACCGCGTCTATTACGCCACCGACAGCTATGGCCTGTCGGCGGATTCCAAGGCGACCCTGGACCGTCAGGCCGCCTTCCTGCGCCGCTATCCGACCATCATGCTGCGGATCGAAGGC
>CAJANN010000342.1 GCA_903941095.1 uncultured Rhodospirillaceae bacterium
CCCGCCGAGGTCTCCAAGGTCGTGCTCGACGAAGAGGCCGACCGCGTTGAAGTGGTCGTGCCGGACGAGCAGCTGTCGCTGGCCATCGGCCGCCGCGGCCAGAACGTCCGCCTGGCCAGCCAGCTGACCGGCTGGTCCATCGACATCATGACCGAGGCCGAGGAATCCGAGCGCCGCAACGAAGAATTCCGCTCGCGCTCGAAGATGTTCATCGACGCCCTGGACGTCGACGACGTCATCGCCCACCTGCTGGTCACCGAAGGGTTCTCCAGCGTCGAGGAGGTGGCGTTCGTGCCGCAGGAAGACCTGTCGGGCATCGAGGGCTTCGACGAGGACGTCGCCGCCGAACTGCAGCAGCGCGCCAAGAATTTCCTGGCCGAGCAGGACGAACGCTACGACGCCATGCGCCGCGACCTGGGCGTGGTCGACGAGATGGCCGCCATCGAAGGGCTGGCTCCGGCCATGCTGGTCAAGCTGGGCCACCGCGGCATCAAGACGCTGGACGACCTGGGCGACCTGGCGTCCGACGAGTTGCTGGACATCGTCGGCAAGGACGAGATGAGCGAGGATCAGGCCAATGCCGTCATCATGGCGGCGCGGGCCCACTGGTTCGAGGGAGAAGGCTGATCGCCGAGCTGGACTGCGAAGCCCCGGACGAGATTCCGGTCGGTCCCGAACGACGCTGCGCCGTCACCGGCGCGGTGCAATCCCGGGAATCGCTGCTGCGCTTCGTGGTCGGCCCGGGTGACGAGGTGGTGCCGGATGTCGAACGCCGGCTGCCCGGACGGGGAATCTGGTTGAGCCCCCGCCGGGATGTGGTAAATACGGCCGTGGCCAAGCGGGCGTTCTCGCGGGCCGCACGCCGGCCGGTGGCGGCATCCGCCGATCTGGCCGACCGGGTCGAGTCCCTGCTGGCGCGCCGCGCCCTGGACGCCCTGGCGCTGGCCCGCCGGGCCGGGCAGGCGGTGTGCGGGTTCGAGAAGGTCAAGGCCGCCCTGGCCGCCGGCACCGTCGCGGTGCTGGTCGAGGCCCGCGACGGGTCGGAAGCCGGGTGGGCCAAGTTGGGTCCGAAGACCCGGGGACTGGTGCTGGTGCGTCTGTTCGACGCCGCCGAGCTGGGGGTGATTTTCGGCCGCGATCACGCGGTCCATGTAGGTCTGGCGGCTGGGGGGCTTGCCGGGCGGGTTGCGGAGGTCGCCGGCTTGCTGGCCGGCTTCCGCGATGGAAGTGTCAGTACCATGTGACGACGATACGAAGCTGGGCCGATGGCGGCCCTCCTGTGGCGAAAGAGACGAAGTCAGTTCATGAGCGATTCCGACAATCAAGAGCGCAAGACCCCGTTGAAGCTGTCCCAGCCGGGGAAACTTGAACTGAAGAAGACGGTGGAATCCGGTCAGGTCCGCCAGAGCTTCTCGCATGGCCGGTCCAAGGTCGTGACCGTCGAGGTGCGCAAGAAGCGCACCTTCACCGCCGATGCCGGCGGCGCCATGCACGAAGTGCGCGGCGCCCAGCCCCATTCCGGCGCCGAAGCCGAACTGGCCAAGGCCGTCGCCATCGTCGAGGCGGCCCAGCAGGCGGCCAGCGCCCACGATCTGACCAACCACGAGAAGGTCGCCCGCGCCAAGGCGCTGGAAACCGCCATGAAGACGGCCGAGGAAGCCCGCCTGCGCGCCGAGGAAGAGGCCCGCATCCGCGCCCAGGAAGAGGCCGCCGCCGCCGAGCAGAGCCGGATCGAGGCCGAAGAGGCCGCACGCCGCGCCGCCGAGGCGCCGCCGGCTCCGGAGCCGGCCCCGGCGGAAGCGCCGGCCGCCGGCGAAGCCCCGG
>CAJANN010000343.1 GCA_903941095.1 uncultured Rhodospirillaceae bacterium
GGGTGTTCGACGTCAGCACCGCTTCCTTCATACCGGCGCGGATCATCATGAACAGCTTGCGCGGCCCGTAATCCATCTGGGTGCCGATGGGGCAGCTGCCGGAGCAGGTGCCGCACTGCATGCACAGGGCCATGCGGTCTCCGCCGTCGACGTTCTCGTAGACCCAGCGGGCGAAGTTCAGGTCGTAAGTCTTGCCGGGATTGGGTGACAGGGCATTCATGGCGTCAGAACCCCTTGAACGGATTGAAGCCGATACCCACGATCGTCTCGACGAAGCCGTCGATGACCTTGGGCAGACGGTCGGAATCGGCGATGGAGGCTTCGGCCTGCACCACGCGTTCCGGCTCCAGCATCATGGATTTCAGCGTCTCGCCGACCTTCGACAGACGCTCGGCGGCCATCGCCGATCCCTTGACGAAGTGACACTGATAATCGTCGCCGGGCTTGCAGCCCATCAGCATGACGCCGTCATAGCCGGCCGACAGCGCATCCGAGATGTTCAGCAGGCTGACCGAACCCAGACAGCGCACCGGCACCACGCGAACATGGGCCGACCAGGTGTTGCGCTTGATGCCGGCCATGTCCAGGGCGGGAACGGCGTCGTTCTCGCAGGCCATGATCAGGATGCGCGGCTTGCCCGAGAACTCGTCGGGGATCTTCACCGACTTGATCATCGAAGACAGCATCTCGACCGAGTAATTGTCGAAGCTGATGGTGCGCACCGGGCAGGCGCCCATGCAGGTGCCGCAACGGCGGCAGCGCGTGGGATTGACGTTGGGATATTCCTTCTCGTCCTCATCGATGGCGCCGAACGGGCATTCCACGGTGCAGCGGCGGCACTTGGTGCAGGCGTTCAGGTTGATCTTCGGGAACGACAGGTCGCCGACGCGCGGATGCAGGGCGGCACCGGCAGCGGCGGAACGCACCGCCTGCACGGCCTTCAGCACCGCGCCGGCGGCGTCTTCCGCGGCTTCGGCCCAATCCATCGGCCGCCGCACCGGCCCGGCGGTATAGATGCCGGTGCGCCGGGTCTCGTAGGGGAAGCAGATATAGTGCGAATCGGCGAAACCGTCATGCAGCACCGGCAGGTGCGGCCCCTGACGGTATTGCAGGTTCAGCAGCGGCCCGCCTTCCGGCACGCCCTGGTCGCGCTTCTCGTGCGCGGCCGGAGCCTCGCCGCAATAGCCGGCCACGGCGATCGGAGCCTCGGGGTCGACGTCGCCCTTCAGCTGGTCGGCGCCATATTCCACCGCCGCCTGATCGGGATTGGTCGAGTTGGGCACCATGCCGGTGGCCAGCACCACCATGTCCAGCCCCTGCAGCGGCACGTCCTGCTGCACCAGTTCGTCGGCGACGGTCACGGTCAGGTCGGACCCGACGCTCTTGACCTTGCCCTTGATGAAGATGACGCCGCGGGTCTGGGCCTGACGGTACAGTTCCTCGGCGACGCCGGGGGTGCGCATTTCCTCGTAGATGACGAAGACGTTGGCGGCCGGGTCCTTGTCCAGCACTTCCAGCGCCTGCTTCAGCGAGGTCTGGCAGCAGATGGACGAGCAATAGGGCAGATGGGCCGGATCGCGCGAGCCGGCACACTGGACGAAGGCCAGCGACCGGACCGGCTTGCCGTCCGACTTGCGGGCCACCTCGCCCTTGGCCAGCATCTTCTCCATGTCGGTGTTGGTCACCACGTCGGGCGAGGCGCCATAGCCCAGGTGCCCCAGCTTGCTGGGGTCATAGGGACGCCAGCCGGTGGCCACCACGATGGCCCCGACATCCTCGATGCCGCCATCGGCGAAGGTGACGGCGAACTTGCCGGGCATGCCGGCGGTGCGCGTGACCAGGGAGTTCAGCCGCACGGTGATCCGCGAATCGGCGTTGACGGCGTCGACCAGGGCGGCGATGCCGTTGGCCTCGGGCTTGTCGTAGGGCGGGGTGTGGGGCAGGCGCTTCGAGGCCGACAGGGCGTGGCCGCCCAGTTGGTCCGAACGTTCGACCAGCAGCACCTCGTGCCCCAGGCCCGAGGCCTCGCGCGCCGCCGACAGGCCGGTGACGCCGCCGCCCAGCACCATGATCCGCTGCGAGAACTCGCCGTCGGTCCACGGCTCGGGGGCCTTGATCTTGCTGGCCTGGGTCAGGGCCATGCGCACCGCATCCTCGGCCAGGGCCTGGGTGTCCTCGTCGCCGGCCGGGTGGCTCCAGGTGACTTTCTCGCGCAGGTCGGCGCGCACCACCTGGATCGGCTCGAACCCGAAGCGGTCGGCCATGACGCGGGCCGAACAGGCGGCGATCACCACCTGATTGGTGCCGGCCTCGATGTCGGCCCTGATCATCGCCACGCCACTGTCGTCGCACAGGCAGGCATGGGTCTTGGGCTCCTGCCGGAACTCGGACTTGGCAACCCCTTCCAGCGCACTCATGGCGACGGATTCGCCGATGCCGCAGCCGCTGCACAGGTAAACGCCGGTCTTCCTCTCGCTCATCGTCATTCTCCCTGGCGCTACGCGGTCACGGCGCGGATGGCGCGGCACGCGGCGGCGGTCGCCGACTGCACCGACATGGACACGTCCAGCGGCCCCGAGGCCACGCCGGCGGCGATGGATTCGCCTTCGGCGAAGACGAAGCCGTAATCGTCGAAATCGGCGGCGAAGGTCGGCTGGCCGTCGGCGGCCAGCGAAGCCTGCATGCCGGTGGCCAGCACCACCAGATCATAGGCCTCGGCATAGACCTCGCGGGTCAGGGTGTTCTCGCCGCACACCACCGGGCCACCGCCGTCGCTCTTCTCGATGCGGGCCGGCTTGGACTTGATGAAGTTGACCTGCGGGTCGCGCTTCAGCCGGTTCATGAAGCTTTCCAGCTTATCGTGGGCGCGCAGATCGATGTAATAGACGTCGACGGTGGCGTCGGCCAGCTGCTCGCGGACATAGGCGGCGTGCTTCATCGAGGCCAGACAGCAGATGCGCGAGCAATAGGCCAGATGGTTGAGATCGCGCGAGCCGGCGCACTGGATCAGGGCCACCCGCTTCGGCGCCGCTCCGTCGCTGGGCCGCACGATGCGTCCCTTGGTCGGGCCGTCGACCGAGGCCAGCCGCTCCATCTCGACATTGGTGATGACGTCGGGAATGTCGCTCCAGCGATAGGCGGTCAGGTTGGCCGCCGGATAGGGCCGCCAGCCGGTGGCCCAGACCACGGCGCCGACTTCCAGGTCGAAAGTCTCGTCCTGCATGTCCAGGTCGATGGCCCCGACCTTGCAGGCGGCCTTGATGGCCTCGCCCTCGGGGGTGCCGACCACCGAGGGATCGACCACGTAGCGCATGGGAAAGGCCATCGTGTGCGGCAGATAGGCCGCCTTGACCGTGTCCATGTCGTAATTGAAGGCGTTGGCCACATCCGACGTCGCCGCCTTGGCGCAATCGCCGCAGGCGGTGCAGTTGGGCTTCACGAAGCGCGGACGGGTGCGCACGGTGACGGTATAGCCGCCCGGGCCGCCCTTCACCGCCGTCACTTCCGAGAAGGTGAACAGGCTGATGCGCTTGGACCGGCGGATGCGCTGGAAGTTGATCTCCAGACCGCAGGTGGGATGGCACAGCTTGGGGAAATAGCGGTTCATCTGGGCGACACGGCCACCCAGAGACGGGCTTTTCTCGATCAGCACCACGTCATGGCCGGCCTCGGCCGCCTCGACGGCGGCGGTGATGCCGGCGATGCCGCCGCCGACCACCATGATGGTGCGGCTGCGGGTCGTCATTTCGCTCATGCTTCCCTCTCCACTTCGCGGTTGCGCGCGATTTATCATGCGCTCGTCCGGCCGCCCCCGCCCCGTCCCGCCCGCCCGCGGGCAGGAGGAACGGGACCGGGAACGGATCCGGCACCCCTTGTCGTTTATTTACCCAGCGACGCGTAATAGTCCCGCAGAATGGCCACCACTTCGGGGCGGCTGAATTCCGGCGGGATGTCCTCGCCCTTGGACAGCATCTCGCGCTGCTTGGTGCCCGAGATGTTCACCTGATGCTCCTTGCCGTGCGGGCAGGTCTTGGCGGTGGCCATGCCATAGCACTTCTTGCAGAAGAAGGTGATGTCGATCTTCAGCGCCCCGGTCTCCAGCGCGCCGGGCCACAGCGTGTCGAAGATGTGCTGGGCGTCGAAGGGACCGTAATAATCGCCGACGCCGGCATGGTCGCGGCCGACGATCAGATGCGAGCAGCCGAAATTCTGGCGGATCAGCGCATGGATCAGCGCCTCGCGCGGGCCGGCATAGCGCATCTCGATGGGATAGCCGGCCTGGATCACCGTGCCGGGCACGAAGTAATTATTGATCATCGCGTCGATGGCCTTGGTGCGCACCTCGGCCGGAATGTCGCCGGCCTTCAGCTTGCCCAGAACCTGATGGATGAACACGCCATCGGTCACTTCCACGGCGATCTTGGCCAGGTGCTCGTGCGACCGATGCATGGGATTGCGGGTCTGGAAGGCGGCGACCTTGGACCAGCCCTTTTCGGCGAACAGGGCACGGCTTTCGGCGGGACGCAGATACAGGCCCTTGTACTTGTCGGGATATTCGCCTTCCGACAGGCAGCGCACGCGGCCGGCCAGATTGACCGGGGCCTGCTCGTTCACCTTTTCCACGCCGGGATGGGCGGGATCAGTGGTGCGATAGACGTGCTGGCACTCGAATTCCTTGTCGATCTCGTACTTTTCGGCCACTTCCATGACGGCCATGATCTCGCCGGTCTCGGCGTCGACCAGGGCGACTTCTTCGTCGGCCCTGATGGAATCGGCCAACTCGCGGGTGGCGGACAGAGTGATGGGAATCGGCCAGAACAGGCCGGTCGTCATCTTCATGCCCGAGCAGACGCCTTCCCAGTCGGCCTTGCCCATGAAACCGTCCAGCGGGGTATAGGCACCCATCGCCAGCATGATGACGTCGCTGGTCTCGCGGCTGGTCATCGGGATTTTCTTGAGTGTGGCGGCGCGCTTGAGTTCTTCGCGCCGTTCAATCTCGGGTAGCAGCAGCGGCTTCAACGAGCCACCGCCATGCGGCTGGACCAGCTTGGACATGTTTCCCTCTCTCCCTGTTGCACGATCAGGAGCCTGATTCGCTCTCTTGCGGCACCCTGAGGTTCGCTTAAATTAGAAACTCATTCCACAAGAATTTTCTTAACTTCGGACAATTCGCTGTACTTCAGTGAATTGCCACGCGCCAGATCAACGGGATACTTCGCCGCATTGGCGACGATCTTGGCCGAGGCGGCGGCCATCAGATCGATCCCGGCACGCTCGCACAGCAGCAGCAGGTACAGGAAGACGTCGGCGCACTCTTCCCCCAGACGCGCCTTCAGGGCCGGGTCGGCCAGGGCGTCCTCAAGCTGGGCATCGGTCTTCCACTGCGCCAGCTCCAGCAATTCCGCGGCCTCCAGGGCCAGCGAAACCATCAGATTCTTGGTCGTGTGGAACTGCGCCCAGTCGCGCTCGTCGCGGAAGGCCAACAGCCTCCGGGTCAGCTCGGCCACCCCATCCCCACCCGAAAGGGCCGCCCGAGCCTCCGATAAGGTATTTTGCGAATCTTCCACGAATCCAACCAGTTTGCAGTGCGAAATTATAATTGTTCTATTTGCAACGAAAACATCTTGCGTGGATTGGTACGTCAGACATTGCAAATATGTCAAATACAGAATATGACTGGAAAACCACGTCGGTCTGATGCCCGCCTTCACCCCCTCGCCCCGGGGATGGCGGGGGGCGCGAAAGGACCGGGAGAGGAAAGAGAGATTGACGGCCCGCCCAACCGAACGGGCTGTCTGAGGGAGACCCGCCGAAAGGCAACACGGGAGGTTTTAATGCCCACTTTTGTGCATACCGACAAGTGCGACGGCTGCAAGGGCGGCTCGGTCACCGCCTGCATGTACATCTGCCCCAACGACCTGATGAAGTTGGATACCGCGCGGATGAAGGCGTTCAACCAGGAGCCGGACCAGTGCTGGGAGTGCCAGTGCTGCGTGAAGGCCTGCCCGCAGCAGGCCATCGAAGTCCGTGCCTATCAGGACTTCGTTCCGATGGGTGGAGCCGTCATTCCCATGCGCACCGATTCCGCCATCATGTGGACCATCAAGTTCCGCGATGGCGAGGTGAAGCGTTTCAAGTTCCCTGTGCGCACCACCCCGGTGGGCTCTATCGACCCTTACGGCGGCAAGCCGTCGGCGGGCGACCTTGACAGCCCGCTGCTGTTCACCGAGGTCGGCAAGACCTTGACGACCATCTGAGCCGCGAAGCGCACGTAGGGAAGGAAAAACCCAATGACCGAATATACCTTCGGCAATCCTCAGATCATCGAGATCGATACCGACATCCTGATCATCGGCGGCGGCATGGCCGCCTGCGGCGCCGCTTTCGAAGCCCGCCGCTGGGCTCCTGACGCCAAGATCACCCTGGTGGACAAGGCCGCCCTGGACCGTTCCGGCGCCGTGGCGATGGGCCTGTCGGCCATCAACACCTATCTGGGCCCGGATCGTGACCCCAAAGATTACTGCCGCATGGTGTCGGCCGATCTGATGGGCATCACCCGTGACGATCTGGTCTACGACGTGGGCCGTCACGTCGATGATTCCGTGCACCTGTTCGAGGAATGGGGCCTGCCGATCTGGAAGGACAAGGGGTCGGAAGGCGTCGCCCTGAAGGACGGCGGCAAGCCGGTCCGTTCGGGCAAGTGGCAGATCATGATCAACGGCGAAGGCTACAAGACCATCGTCGCCGAAGCCGCCAAGAAGGCCCTGGGCATCGAGAACATCATCGAGCGCTGCTTCATCGTGAAGCTGCTGCTGGACGAGAACGAGGACAACCGCATCGCCGGTGCCGTCGGCTTCTCGGTGCGCGAGCACAAGCTGTACGTCTTCCGCGCCAACGCGATCATGGACGTTTGCGGCGGTGCCGTGAACCTGTTCCGTCCGCGTTCGACCGGCGAAGGCAACGGCCGCACCTGGTACCCGGTGTGGAATGCCGGTTCGACCTATGCGATGGCCGCTGAAGTCGGCGCCGAGCTGACCATGATGGAAAACCGCTTCGTGCCGGCCCGCTTCAAGGACGGTTACGGCCCGGTCGGCGCCTGGTTCCTGCTGTTCAAGTCGCAGGCTCTGAACGCCTTCGGCGAGAACTATGTGACCAAGAACGCCGCCATGCTGGCCGACTTTGCGCCCTACGACAAGGCGACGGTGGTTCCCACCTGCCTGCGCAACCATGCCATGCTGAAGGAAATGAAGGACGGCAACGGCCCGATCTTCATGGACACCCCGACCGCCATGAAGAAGCTGGCCGAAACCATGACCCCGCAAGAGATCAAGCATCTCGAAGCCGAGGCCTGGGAAGACTTCCTCGACATGTGCATCGGTCAGGCCGGCGTGTGGGCCGGCATGAACATCCGCCCGGAACAGCACATGTCCGAGCTGATGCCGACCGAGCCCTATCTGCTGGGGTCGCATTCCGGCTGCTGCGGCATCTGGGTGTCGGGTCCGGAAGACATCAACTCGCCGGCCGAGTGGAAGTGGGGCTACAACCGCATGACCACCGTCAAGGGTCTGTTCACCGCCGGCGACGGCGTGGGCGCCTCGGGCCACAAGTTCTCGTCGGGTTCGCATGCCGAAGGCCGCATCTGCGGCAAGTCCATGGTCAAGTGGGTCCGCGACAATGCCGGCTTCAAGCCGTCGTTGAAGGGTGACATCAAGGCCATCACCGAAGAGATCTACAAGCCGGTCCGCACCTATATCGAGCACAAGGACAAGACCACGGCCGAGGACGTCAATCCGCATTACATCCTTCCGCGCTACCTGCAGCAGCGCCTGCAGAAGCTGATGGACGAGTATGTGGCCGGCACCTCGACCTACTACACCACCAACAAGGTGATGCTGGAAACCGGCCTGCATCTGCTGACCATGCTGAAGGAAGACAGCATGAAGATGCGCGCCAAGGACCTGCACGAACTGATGCGCGCCTGGGA
>CAJANN010000344.1 GCA_903941095.1 uncultured Rhodospirillaceae bacterium
AGGTCGGCATGGGCGACGAAACGCACGTCGGGCTTGTCGATGCCCATGCCGAAGGCCACCGTCGCCACCATGACGATGCCGTCCTGGCGCTGGAAGGCATCCTGGTTGGCGTCGCGCACGGTCTTGTCCAGGCCGGCGTGGTAGACCAGGGCGCGGTGGCCGGCATCGTTCAGGGCGCCGGCCAGTTCCTCGCAGCCGGCCCGCGAGCTGCAATAGACGATGCCGCTGGCCCCGCGCCGGGGGTTGAGGAACGACAGGATCTGCCGCCTGGGTCCGTCCTTGGCCTGCATCGCCAGCATCAGGTTGGGGCGGTCGAAGCCGCCGACGAAGACGCGCGGCGGGGCATCGAACAGGCGCTCGACCATGTCGGCGCGGGTGGCCGCGTCGGCGGTGGCGGTGAAGGCCAGGGTCTGCACGGGTCCCAAGGCCCGCTTCAACTCGCCCAGCATCAGATATTCCGGGCGGAAATCGTGGCCCCACTGGCTGACGCAGTGGGCCTCGTCCACCGCCAGCCGGCGGACTCCGGCCCGGCGCAGCAGGTCGGCGGTCTCGGGCCGGGCCAGACGTTCCGGGGCCAGATACAGCAGGCGCAGCTCTCCGGCGCGCAGCAGATCGAGGACTCGCCGCGTCTCGGCCGGGTCGTTGGACGAATTCAGCGCCCCGGCGGCGATGCCCAGACCGCTCAATTGCGCCACCTGATCGCGCATCAGGGCGATCAGCGGCGACACCACCAGCGTCAACCCCTGGTCGACCAGGGCGGGCAACTGGTAGCACAGCGACTTGCCGGCCCCGGTCGGCATGATGGCCAGCACGTCCCGGCCGGCCAGGATGGGGGCGATGATGTCTTCCTGGCCGGGACGGAAGTCCGAGAATCCGAAGACGGAGGCAAGCAGGGAGCGGGCACGGGCGATCATGGCCGGGACTTCAATTTTCGGCCTCTTCACCCTTCGGCTTTTCTCGGCGGCGCATTTCGGATTGCGTCCTCTTTTCTGCCGCCTGCCCGGAAGCCGCGCCGTCCCGGGTTTGGGCCAGGGCCTGGACCACCCGCCTTGCGGTACAGAGATCGCCCTTCTCCATCGAGAGCAGGGTTTCGAAGATCTCCCTTCGAAGCGCGCCTTCCTCGGTTGCGGCTTTCGGCAGGCCCTCGAATCCGAACAGATAGTTGGGGGTCGTGTCAAGCACCCGGCAAATGCGTTCGAGGGTAAGAAAATCCGGCTCTCTGGTGTCCTTGACATAGTGGCCGTACCTGGATGGGCTCAGATCAAGGCGACGGGCGACTTCGGCGTCGGAAAACCCCAATGCCCTCGCTCTCTGTCTCAGTTTTTCACCGATACGAACCATCCTCACCTTATCCAGCGAACAATCGAGTCCCCGCTATGTGCTTTTTGTAGATTGCATGTACGAAATGTTGATAAACGCGCAATTTCGTGATACCCCGTCGAGGCAATGGGCAATCGATGGTCGTCCTTCCGCACAAGCGGTAAGAGCGCAGGTTTCAGGGAGTCTCCGATGGGCTGGTCTCGATATGGTGTGTTGCGGGCGAGTGTTTCAGGGGAGGGGGCGGGGGGTGGGGGTGGGGAAAATCCCCCAATTGTCAGGCTTTTGCGATGCCGCCTACCTTGCGCACAGCGTGTCCGCACGTTGGGCGCGGTTGTGTGCTGGAGTGTGCGCCTTTCGGGTGCTGCTGGCTTGGAAGCTGGGAGGATGTCATGAAGCGGTCGTTCAGTCGGGTTCTGTTGGCGAGTGTTTCCGGGGGAGCGTTGCTGGCTCATGGCGGGATGGCATGGGCAGCCGACGACACCATTCCGAAGGTGCTTTCCAATGACTGGGGAGTTCAGACCCAGGCGCTGGCTAATCCGCTCTATATCGGATCGGGGAACCGCCTGCTGGCACCCAGTGGTTCCATCGCGGTGACCGTGGCTCCAAGCGCCTCCTCGGATACGTCCGGAACCGCCAACATTATCCTGCTCAACAACGCCACCATCCAGGGCGGCGGCGATGGGCGCAAGGCCATCGATATCGGCGCCTGCGGCAACCTGTCCTGCGGCACGCAGTACGTGAACACCGTCATCACGGTGAATTCCGGGGCGACCATCGCCGGC
This sequence comes from uncultured Rhodospirillaceae bacterium, assembly GCA_903941095.1. GTDB lineage: Bacteria > Pseudomonadota > Alphaproteobacteria > Rhodospirillales > Magnetospirillaceae > Magnetospirillum. The sequence goes on from CAJANN010000344.1 coordinate 2,103, forward strand.
GGCAACGGGCATCACGGCAGCGAGTCCGGTTCCGGCCAGGGCATCTTGATCGAGGATTCGGTCGGCGGCGTCACGTCCGTCAGCAACAGCGGCACCATCTCCGGCGGCACCGGCGGCACCACGTATAGCGGCGGCCATGGTATCGATCACTTCGGCATCGGCATGCTGTATCTCAGCGGTTCCGGCACCGTCGCGGGCGGAGCGGGCGGCAATGGCACGGCTTCCGGCGGTGCTGGTGCTGGCGGCAACGCTACCGATGGCGCTGACGGTATCGGACTGTCCGCCACCGGCTCCCGGCTGGACATGAGCGGCGGGCGGGCTGTCGGCGGCAATTCCGGCGCGGGCGGTTCCAGCACCGGCGGAACCGGCGGATACGGGGCCTATGCCGGCAACGGCATCACCATCGGCGATTACGGTTCCGCCTCGGTCGGCACGAATAATTCCGCCACTCTGTCCGGCTCGGCCCAGGCCATCGGCGGCAACGGCGGCGATGGCGGCAGCGGCGTAACCGGTTCCAGCGGCAATCCCGCCAATCTGGGCAGCAATGGCGGCGGCTGGGGTGTCGGGATGCTGGCCAACAGCTCTTCCCTGACCACCAGCGGTACGGCTGCCGTGACGGGCGGCAATGGCGGTACCGGCGGCGACAGCACCGGAGCGGGCAATGCCGGAGCAACCGGTGGCGTCGGCGGCTCCGGCATCGGGATCGGCTCGACCACGCCAGCCCCCAATAACGTGACCGTGACCATCGGTTCCGGCACCACCGTCACCGGCGGCAATGGCGGCACGGGTGGAACCGGCGGAGCCGAGGCCAATGGCGGCGACGGTGGCGCGGGCGCCTATGGCATCTATGTCCGCAACGGCGGCACCGGCATCCAGATCAGCAACAGCGGCACCATCACCGGCGGCACCGGCGGCGCGGGCGGGGCCGGTGGGACCGGCGGTTCCAGCGGGGCATCCGGGGCCAATGGCGGCGGTATTTACGTCCAGTCCGGCACGGTCAGCAGCCTTACCAATTATGGCACCATCATCAGTGCTGGTGGCAACAATGCCGGAGGCGGCATTTCCATCGGCAGCAGCGGGAATATCACCTCCATCACCAACAGCGGCACCATTTCCGGTGGCTCGGCATGCGCCACCGGTGACTCCGGGTGCAATAAGTCACTGGACTTCTCGGCGGCACAATCTGCCGTCACGGTGAACAACAGTGGTACTATTCAGGGGGATATTCGGGCATCGCCGCACGGCGACACCTTTAATTTCACTGGCGGTAACCTCAATGGAAGCCTTTGGGTGCAAGGATCGGGGACGGCCCCATCCATCAATTTCACGTCCGGCACCACGACCGTTGCCGGAAGCCCCTTGACGATCGGCCAGGACAACCCGATCCGATCGCTGACCATATCGAACGGCGCCACTCTCGCGTTTTCTCGTGATGCGACCATCAACCTGGGCGCATTTAGCTTCTCCGGTGGCGCCACCATCGACAAT
>CAJANN010000345.1 GCA_903941095.1 uncultured Rhodospirillaceae bacterium
CCAAGAACGTCTCGCTCAAAGGAATCACAATCCCGGCACCACCGCACGCCACAAACGCGGCCGCGCAGAAATGTGTGCATTCTTTAGCGCGAAGGCGGGGGTCCATGTTGGGGCAAGGACTGGCATTTGCCCCCATATGCTGTGCTGCCGGACGCATGGATTCCCGCCTCCGCGGGAATGACGAAAGGAAAGTTGAGTTTTTCCGCACCCTGTTAACGCTGCCGACCCATCGGGGGGGGGCGCGTGCTGCTTCCTTCTAGTCGACCAGGCCCGAGGCGAGGACGCTGTCGCCGATCCACCAGCACAGTGCCAGCAAGCCCGCAATGACGATTACACCGATGGTAAATCTCATAATTTCCTCAAGGTATTGACAGGTCTCATCGTGCCGCCCGCGCTCTCAGCTCCCCACGGCGCACATGTGGCGCAGGGTGCGCAGGCGCTTGAAGGCCCAGCGTAGGCGGTTGCGGGTGGGCTTGTCAAAGCGTCGGGGGTCGATGCGTGCCGAGGGGGCGATGCCCTGGCTCAGGTCGGCCAGTTGTTGTTCCAGCATCACCCGCATGACGATTTCGCGGATTTCGATGAAATCGCGATAATCGTCCTCGTGAATGACGCCGGCATCCCTCAGCGCGCCATAGCGCTCGTCGGTGGCGGTGACGGTGATATGGGCCCGGATGGCGCGGAAGCGGGCAGCGCTGATCAGCGGCAGCAGGCCGAACTTCTTGGCGTTCAGGCGGCCCTGCTTGGTGATGAGCTGCCCGAACAGGCCCACCGGGACGTCCATGTTCGCCACGTGCTGCGCCAAATAGTGCAGGAAGAAGTTGGACTGCGACGCCTTGTCGATGGCATAGGCGCGCAGTTCCTCGGCCAGTTCGCGGTCGCCCCAAACCGGCTGGAAGTCGAAGAAGATATCGCAATACATTACCGTCTGGGGTTCGACCGAGAACACCCAGCCGTGAATCTCGTTCTTCCATTCATCGAGGCTTTTGCGCCAGCGCGGCTCGCGCGCCATGACCTTGCCGTCGCAGAACGGGATACCGGCGCCGTTCAGCATGTCGTTGAGGCGTCGCCCCAACTCCGCGAACCAGACGTCGTCGGCCGCAGTGCCGCGGTGCACGATGGCGTTGTCCTGGTCGAACACCAGCAGGCTCTCGCCACGCCCGCCCGAGCCCAGGATCATCACCGCATAGGCGGCCGGCGCCTCGCCCCAGCCGTCATCGATCATCGACTGCTCGGACAATTGGGCGGCCCGTGTGGTAAGGTCGCGCAGCACCAGCGCGATCACCTGGGCGATGTTGCGCGCCGAAACACCCTCGGCCAGCAGCGCCCGCGCCAGCCGCGGCAGCGCCACCATGATGGCCAGCATTTCCTCGGTGGAGTGGGTGTCCTGGACGATGTCGCCCAGCACCAGGGCCTCGGTGGCACGAACCTTCAGCAGCGCACGGCCGGTGACCATGCCGATGGGGCGGCCAACGCCGTCCACCACCACCAGATGACGGATGCCGGTCCGCGTCATCCGCGCCAGGGCGACATAGACGAAGGCATCGCCCGGTACCGTGGTGACCGGCTTGGTCATGGCCTCGCCCAGCCGTTGGGACAGCGAGGCGGCGCCGTTGGTCGAGAGCATTCGCAGCAGGTCGCGCTCGGTGAAGATGCCCAGCGTGCGGCCCTGAATGTCGACGGCGACGATGGACGACACGCGGGCGTCGTACATGCGCTCCACCGCTTCGGACAACAGCATGCCTTCATGGCCGGTCAGCACAGGGGTGCTCATCACCTCGTGCAGGCGATGGCGGTAGGGAAAGCTGTCGATTCGGGAAAGCGCGGCTATATCGTTCATGTCGGGATTACCATAGGGATCGTCCGGGTATTGGCTATACGTAGTTTCCGCAAAGAAAAATCATCGTAACGACATGCTGCCCCACCCGGAAGTGTTGCGAGAGAACACAAAAGGGTGGTTACTGGCTGATCTCCAGCCAATTTTGTAGAGAAAGATTGAATTCGTAAAGGGTCATCTTGGTCAGACTAATGAAAAACAGAGAAGCAATTTTGTTAGTATTGATGATAATGGACGTATTACCCATTATGAATACCATTCATCGCTTGGGTATATCCTTGTCAATAAATGCGATGCTCTCGTATGGAGTTGACGTCCAAGTGGGTGGATGTTAATGAGGTCAATCGCAAGAGGCAAGCCAACCGGCATGCCTCGAATGCATAGGTGCCCCTAGCGGCTAGCACGCAACGGGACGCAACCGGCGTCAAGACCGGGACATCATAACGACAGTCGCCGCCCTTGGGCGTTCGACTCAAGATAGTGGAGGGTCAAAGTGACACAAGTCCAGAGTCATCAGCACTCGAACAACCATATTAAGAACAACCCGAAATTCCATGAATTGGTCCGTAAGCGCACGGCTTTCGCCTGGACGCTGACGGCGGCAATGATGGCGCTGTATTACGGGTTCATCATGCTTGTTGCGTACAACAAGCCCTTCCTGGCCACTCCGCTGGCCCAGGGCAGCGTCGCGACCATCGGCTTCCCCATCGGCGTGGGCGTCATTCTGCTGTCCATCGCGCTGACCGGCATCTATGTCCGGCGCGCGAACGGCGAGTTCGATGAACTCAACCGCCAGATCATCGAGGAATCCCGCTGATGAAGACGCTCAAGACCACTCTGGCGGTGGCGCTGGCTTCGCTCCAGCTGCTGATCGCCAACGCCGCCATCGCGGCGCCTGCCATGGAAGCTGCCCAAAAGCAGGCGACCAATTGGCATGCCATCGTGATGTTCATCATCTTCGTCGGCATCACGCTCGGCATCACCTATTGGGCCGCCAAGCGGACCAAGACGGCGTCCGACTTCTATGCCGCCGGCGGTGGGATCACCGGTTTCCAGAACGGCCTGGCGATCGCCGGCGACTATATGTCGGCGGCCTCGTTCCTGGGCATTTCCTCGGCGGTGTTCGCCAACGGCTTCGACGGCCTGATCTTCTCGATCGGCTGGTTGGTTGGCTGGCCCGTCATCACCTTCCTGATGGCAGAGCGTCTGCGTAACCTCGGCAAGTTCACCTTTGCTGACGTCGCCGGCTACCGCTTCGATGCGGGCCCGATTCGCTCGTTCGCGGCTACCGGTTCGCTGGTGGTGGTGGCTTTCTACCTGATTGCCCAGATGGTGGGCGCCGGCCAACTGATCAAGCTGCTGTTCGGCCTTGAGTACACCGTTGCCGTGATCATGGTGGGTGCGATCATGATGATCTACGTTCTGTTCGGCGGCATGACTGC
>CAJANN010000346.1 GCA_903941095.1 uncultured Rhodospirillaceae bacterium
CACCGCTGACGGTGGTGGCGGCGATGGCGGCGGCGGCGCGGGCCGGCATTCTGGTCAAGGGCGGCGAGCATCTGGAAACCGCCGCCCGGCTGACTGCCGTCGCCTTCGACAAGACCGGAACCGTCACCGCCGGCCGGCCGGTGGTCGAGCAGGTGGTGGCCCTGGACGGCGGCAGCGAAGACGACATCCTGCGCCGTGCCGCGGCCCTGGAAGCGCGCAGCACCCATCCTCTGGCCCGTGCCATCCTGGACCATGCCGCCGCCCGGGGCGTGGCGCCGCCGCCGGCTTCGGCGGTGCGGTCGCTGCCGGGCAAAGGGGTGTGCGGCAGCGTCGACGGTACGGAAATCTGGCTGGGCTCGCACCGTTATGCCGTCGAACGCCGGGCCGACAGCGCCCGGGTGGGCCAGGCCGCCGCCGCCCTGGCCGTGGGCGGCCGCTCGGTGGTCGCGGTCGGCGATGCCGGCGGGGTGCGCGGGCTGATCGCCCTGGCCGATCCCGTCCGCCCCGATGCCGGCCGGGCCTTGGACGCCCTGCGGCAGGCCGGGGTGGGGACCTTGGTCATGCTGACCGGGGACAACGCGGCCACCGCCACGCGGGTGGGGGATGCGCTGGGTTTCGACGATGTCCGGGCCGAATTGCTGCCCCAGGACAAAAGCGCGGTGATGGACGACCTGACCGCCCGCTACGGGTGTGTCGGCATGGTCGGCGACGGCATCAACGATGCCCCGGCCTTGGCCCGGTCGTCATTGGGAATCGCGATGGGGGCCGCCGGCACCGATATCGCCATCGAGGCCGCCGACGTGACGCTGATGTCCGACGATCTGACCCGGTTGGCCTGGCTGATCGGGCATGCACGGCGCATGATGGGGATGATCCGTCAGAACATCGCGTTCGCGGTGGGGATCAAGCTGCTGTTCACTGTGCTGGCGATGGCCGATATTGCCACCTTGTGGGGGGCCATCGCCGCCGACATGGGGGCGGCCTTGCTGGTGGTGTTCAACGGCCTGCGGATGCTGACCCCGGCCGGTCGCCCCGACCGCGCCGTGCCGGCGGCCGGGTTGCTGCGCCAGCCCGCCTGAGGAAGAAGGAGAAACCATGCATTTCGATAGTCTTGCCCCCTGGCAGCATGTCCATGCCTTCTCGTCCGGCACGGAACGGACGGCGGAACGGCGGATCAGGATCGTGCTGGGCATCACTGCGGCGATGATGGTTCTGGAAATCGCGGCGGGGACGGTTTTCAATTCGATGGCGCTGCTGGCCGACGGCTGGCACATGTCGACCCATGCCGGAGCCTTGGGCATCGCCGCTTTCGCCTATGGCTTCGCCCGGCGGCACGCCGCCGACCGCCGGTTTTCCTTCGGGACCGGCAAGGTCGGCGCCCTGGCCGGCTTCACCAGCGCGGTGGTCCTGGCCATCGTCGTCCTGGCGATGGTCTGGGAATCGGCGCAGCGGATGCTGGCGGTGCAGGTCATCGCCTTCGACGAGGCGCTGGTGGTGGCGGCGGTCGGCCTGGCGGTCAATCTGGTCTGCGCGGCGATCCTGGGCGGCCACGGTCACGACGACCACGACCATCATGGCCACGACCATCATCATCATGACCACGGGCACGACCACAACCTGCAGGCCGCCTATGTCCACGTCCTGGCCGACGCCTTCACCTCGGTCCTGGCCATCGCCGCCCTGCTGCTGGGCAAGTATCTGGGCTGGTGGTGGATGGATCCGGCGATGGGGTTGGTGGGGGCGGTGGTCATTTCCCGCTGGGCCTGGAGCCTGATCCGCCGGACCAGTTCGGTCCTGCTGGACCACAGCGACGACGACGGCCTGCACGAGGAAGTGCGGGCCGCCATCGAAGGCGACGCCGACAACCGGCTGGCCGACCTGCATCTGTGGCAGATCGGCCAGGGTCACTGGGCGGCGATCCTGTCGGTGGTCACCCACGCCCCCCGTCCCCCGGCCCATTACAAGGCGCTGCTGGCCGAGGTGCATGAACTCAGCCACGTTTCGGTCGAAATCCAGCCGTGCAGCGGCGCCGCATGTGGCAACTTCCCAGCCGGGGGCACGCCCCGTATACTGGCCTGACCCCTCGCCATCGGAGAGAACATGGATACGCTGTGGGATGTTTCCGCCGTGATCGCCATCGGAGTAGTGACCGCCGCCGTTGTGGTCCGCCACTTCATGCGGACCTTCTCGCGGACCCGGGCCCCGGGGTGTGGCGGCGGCTGTTGCGGCGGTTCCAAGCGCCCCGACGGTTCGGGCGGCTGCAGTTGACGGCCTGATCCGGCCGGATTGCCAGCACCATGCTGCCGCACGGACAAACGCCCCGCAACGGCGCCCTGAAGGTGGGGATATTTCTGGTTCTGACCGCCCTGATCGTCGGGGCGGCGGAAATCGCCGACAACTGGACGGCAATCAGCCGGACGGTGTCCGGCTGGTTTTCCGCAAGGGCGGTGTCCGCCCCCTGACGCTTTCCGCGCCGGGGCGGTCAGCGGTGGGCGAGGTGGGGGCCGGCGGCGCGCAGCCGGCGCGGGCTGCTGCAGCTTCCCGCCGCGTACAGGGCGCCGGTGATGGCCGCGACCACCATGCCGATTCCCAGCGGAGAAACGGCGGCGGCTCCGGCCGCCAATCCACCCATCAGACCCTTGCTGAAACCGATGGCGGTTCCGGTCTTCACGCCCATGCCAACGGCGGCGACGCCCTTGCCGCTGACCACGGCGCCGGCGGTTCCGCCGCTGCCCAGGCCAAGAACGGCGCTTTCGCCCAGGCGGGGGGAGGTGCGGGAGTGGGTCTGGTGAGCAGGCATGGCGCCCTCTTTCGTTGATAATGATTATCAGTAACCATAACACATCGCAGAGGCCCGTCAACCCGCTGTATCGACGAAACCCGAGTTGTGGCACCTTGGGGACAGCGGAGCAAACGATGGGGGCGTCAACGCGATGCAGTCCGGCAATACACTTTCATCGGGCACCAGATGGCGGCGCAGTTGGGAAGACCTGGCCACCGACGAACGCGACCGTTTCCTGCTGGCGGCTTTCGGCGGGGCGGCGGAATGGCAGGCGGTGATGGAATCCCTGGACCTGGACCGCGTGGCGGCCGGCCGGATTGCCGCCGCCATGTGCCCGGTGGCGCCCGAGCCCCGCACCGCGGACGAGCGGCGCCAGCGCGAACAGGGGGCCTTGGCTTTTCTGGAGAACCGGCCGCTGGGCATCGCCCTGCGCGATGCCATTGCCCGGCGGGACGGCGCGGGCAGTCCCGCCGATGATTCCGCGCCGGCCGCCGCGCCGTTGGTGCTGGACATGCGCCGGGAAGCCCGCAACCCGCCGGCCGCCGAGCCGGCGGCGCATCCGGACGGGCTGTCGGTGCGTCTGATGCGCAAGGCCGAACAGGGAATCCGCCAGGCCGCGGAAGGGTGGCGCCACCGTCCCCCTGCCGGGGGCGACGAAGCCGAGGATCTGGTCCGGGCCTCGCTGGACCGCTGGCAGACGATGGGAGAGGTTTTGAAGGCGATGACCGTGGAATCGGCCCGGCGGGGGTATCCGCCGGCCCTGAATTTCATCCGGATCGTCGAGCCTTATCTGCGCCCGCAAGGGGCGCTGCCGTCGCGGGACGGCACCGGATTGCCGGTGGATGCCGCCCGCTACCAGCGGATCAGGCAGGCGCTGGGACGGTCGCGGTCGCCGGTCCACAATCTGTACCGGCGATTGTTTCCGCCCCAGGGCTGAGCCCGGGGCGGAAGTCGGACCCTATAGGAACAGATCGCCGACCCGGCTGGCGATCATCGCCAGAGCCCAGGCGAAGGCCAGGGAATAGCCGACCGAAAACCCGGCCCAGCCCCAGCTTTTCGATTCCCGCCCGATGATGGCGATGGTCGACAGGCACGGGGCGTAAAGCAGGGTGAAGATCATGAAGGCGACCGCCGTCGACACCGGCATGGCCGCCCGCAGGGTTTCGCTCAGCCCTTCGGATTCCTTGTCCTGGGCGTAGATCACCGCATAGGTGGCGACCACCACTTCCTTGGCGACGAACCCGGTCAGGATGGCGGCGGTGTCGCGCCAGGAAAAGCCCAGCGGCTGGAACACCGGCGACACGGTGATGGCGACGCGGCCCAGATAGCTCTTTTCCAGCTTCTCCTGGGCCTGGGTGGCCTTCAGAATGTGCAGGGACTCGTCCTTTTCCGGGCTGTCGGGCTGTTCTTCCAGCTGGGCGATGGCGGTGTCGAAATCCTGCGAGAAGGCGATGTCGCGGGGGAATTCCTGCAGGAACCAGATGACGATCGAGCCGACCAGGATGACCCCCGTCACCTTGGCGACGAAGCCCTGGGCGCTGTCCCACATGTGGTGCAGCACCGAATGCAGGGTCGGCAGGCGGTAGGGCGGCAGCTCCATGACGAAGGCGTCGCCGCCGCTGCCGGGAATCACCCGGTTCAGCATCACCGCCGACAGCATGGCGGCGCCGATCGAGGCCATGTACATGGCGAACACCACGGTGCCGGCGATGTCGGCGAAGAAGGCCCCGGCGAACAGGATGAAGATCGGCAGACGGGCCGAGCAGTTCATGAACGGCGCGATCAGCATGGCGATCAGCCGTGCCCGCTTGTTGGTGATGATGCGGGTGGCCATCACCGCCGGGACATTGCAGCCGAAGCCGGCCACCATCGGGATCAGGGTGGTGCCGTGCAGCCCGAAATGGTGCATCAGCCGGTCCATCAGGAAGCTGGCGCGGGCCAGATAGCCGGTGCCGCTCAGGATGGCCATGAAGAAGAACAGGATGATGATGTTGGGCAGGAAGACGATGGTGCCGCCGACGCCGGCCAGGACGCCGTTGATCAGCAGGTCCTTGACCATGCCTTCCGGCAGGGTGGCGGTGGCGTATTCGGTGATGACGGCCACCCCGCTCTTGATCCATTCGGTGGGAACGGCGCCCAGGCTGAAGGTGGTCTGGAACATCACCCACAGGATGCCCAGCAACAGCGGCAGGCCCAGGCTGCGGTTCAGGAAGATGTCGTCGAGGACGCGGGTCAGCTTGAAGCCGGCGGTGGGATCGCTGCTTTGGGTGCGCACTTCGCGCAGCAGCCCGTGCGAGAAGGCGAAGCGTGCCGCCGCCAGCATGGTGGCGGTGTCTTCGTCATGCTCGTGGGCCAGGTCGGCGCATTCCTTCTGCACGGCTTCCAGCAGGGGGGCGTGGTCGCTTTCGGCGCGGATCACCCGGTCGTCGCCCTCCAGCAGCTTGATGGCCAGCCAGCGCGAATGGGCCGGTTCCATCTGGCGCGGGTGCAGCCGGGCCAGATGGTCCTGAATGCGGACGATGGATTGTTCCAGATGGCTGTCGTAATGCAGGCGGACCGGAGCGCCGGCCGGGGCCTGGACGGAATCGACGATGGCGTCCAGCAGTTCGGCGATGCCCTTCTTGCGCAGGCCGCAGGTTTCCACCACCGGCGAGCCCAGCGCCGAGGCCAGCATTCCGGTATCGATGCTGGTGCCGCTACGCTCGATCTCGTCGACCATGTTGAGGACGGTGACGCGCTTCAGTCCGGTCTCGATCAACTGAGTGGTCAGGAACAGGCTGCGGTCGAGGCGGCCGGCATCGAGGATGTTGACGATCAGGTGCGGTTCCTGCTGGTGCAGATAGTCGCAGCCGGCCTGTTCCTCGGGCGATTGCGAGGAAATCGAATAGATGCCGGGCACGTCGACGATGCGCAGGGCGATACCGCGATGGACGATGTCGCGACTGGCGATTTCAGTGGTGACGCGGGGATAATTGGCAACGGCTTCCTGCGCCCCGGTCAGGGCGTTGAACAAAGTGGTGGCGCCGGCATTGGGGTTGCCCACCAATGCCACGATGACGGGTGATGTCATGCGGTCAATATCCCCGGCTGGAAGGTTATTTCAGATGGATCTGGATGTTGCGGGCTTCGCTGTTGCGCAATCCCAGGCTGGACCCCATCAAGGTGTAGATGCGCGGATCGCCCAGCGGCGCCGAACGGTCAAGGACCACCGGGGCCCCGGGCACCACGCCCAGCGAGGTCAGCCGGCGCTTGAAAACCGCATCCTGGCTTTCGATCCTGACGATCTCGGCCTGCTGGTCGGGCCGCAGGTCGGCCAAGGTCAATCGCTCGACGCGTTCATTGCTGGCCATCGGTTTCCCCCAAATTTAATAATGATAACGCGTCGCATACTTACCCCCCCCGAGCTCCAGGTCAACTGCGAAAATGACATGGCTGCCAGTTTTTTAATGCTAAAGTATGTGCGGAACGCCGGGCGGCTATTGCCCGGGGCGATGCGCCAGCGAGGTGGGATCCACCGGCATCGACAGGGCCAGCAGGCGCCCCATCAGCCCCGGATCGGCCAGGACATGCCGGGCGGCGGTCAGGTCGCCGGCGGCATCGGCCCGGGATTGGGCCGGGCACAGCCCGCGCAGGGTGCGCCGGGTCCCGCCGTCCTCGACGGCGGCCAGACGCCACTGGCCCAGATTGGCGGCCAGGGCCTCCTCGGATCGGGCCAGGCCGGCGTCCGGATTGGTGCACAATGTCGGCAGCACCCCCAGGCCGTGCAGGGCATAGCCGGACGGAGCATGGAAGCGCGACCACGTCAGGGTCATCTCGCCGTCGTTGGGCAGGTGGATGACGGTCTGGACGGTGCCCTTGCCGTAAGAGTTGGTGCCGACCAGCAGGGCGCGGCCGGAATCCTGCAGGGCGGCGGCGACGATTTCCGCCGCCGAGGCCGACTTGCCGTCCACCAGCACCACCAGCGGCAGGTCCTCGCCGATGTCGCCGGGGCGGGCTTCATAGGATTGGCTGGCCAGCGGATGGCGGCCGCGGGTCGAAACCAGCGGTCCCTGGGCGACGAACAGGTCGGCCACCGCCACCGCCTGGTCCAGCAGGCCGCCGGGATTGCCGCGCAGATCCAGCACCGCCCCCTTCAGGCCGGTCCCGGCCTTGGCGCGCAGGGCCGTCAGTTCGGTGGTCAGGCTGGCGGCGGTCTTCTGGTTGAAGCTGGTGATGCGCAGTTCGGCGATGCCGTCGTGCAGGCCGGCGAAAACGGTGGGGGCGACGATCAGGGCACGGTGCAGCGACGCCTCGATGGGCTTGAAGCCGCGCCGCACGGTGACGACGACGGTGCTGGCCACCGGCCCGCGCAGCCGCTGCGACAGCTCTTCCCGCTCCATGCCGTCGACCCGCTCGCCGTCCACGTGGGTGTTGTTGTCGCCGGTCTGCAGGCCGGCGGCGGCGGCGGGGGTTTCGTCCATGATCTCGGTGATGCGGGTCTCGCCTTCGATCTGCTCGAAGCGGATGCCGATGCCGCCGAAGCCGCTGCGGCTGGCGCGGTGCTCGCGGGCTTCCTTGGCGCCGGAATAGCGCGAGAACAGGTCCAGGCGGGATAAGGTGGCGTCGAACACCGCTTCGTAGACCCGCTCGACGTCGGCCGAGCGCAGGGTGTCCGACAGCGACCTTGCATCCAGGGCGGCGGTGACGGTCAGACGGGCCCAGCCGCGGGTGTCGCCGTCGGCGGGCTGGGGATATTCCGCCACCACGTGATCGGCGGCGGTCAGCCGGATCTTGCCGTCGGACTGGTCCAGGCCGATCTCGGGGTCGATGCTGGCCAGTCCGCGCATGCCCTCGAAGGCGATGGCGCCGGGGCTGATGGGGTCCAGGTGGCGGTCGACGATCGAGGTGTAGCCGAAGGCGAACACCCTTTCGGCACCGGCATAGCCGGGGCCGGTGCCGCTGCCGCGCTCGTGGCTGACCGGCGCGCATGACCCGGCCAGGATCAGCAGGGCGGCGGTGAACCAGCGGGCAGGCGACGTCTCGGTCAACGAATCCTCGGGACGGAAAGCGGGACGGCCGATTATGCGCGGGGGCGGCGGCCGCGGTACAGCGTTTTCGCAGGGCGGTCGCCGCGGGGTTTTTCGCCCTCGATCTGGAAGACCATGCTGCCGGTCAGGGTGTTGGATTCGCGCAGCACCACCTGCACCGGCTGGCCCAGTTGCCAGACGCGCCGGGTGCGGCTGCCGACCAGGCAGTGGCGGGCTTCGTCGTGCTGCCAGTAATCGTCGGGCAGGGCGCTGATGGGAACCAGCCCGTCGGCGCCGGTATCGGCCAGGGTGACGAACAGGCCGAAGCGGGTGACGCCGGAAATCTTGGCGGCGAACCCGGCGCCGACCCGGTCGGACAGGAACGCCGAAACATAGCGGTCCACCGCTTCCCGCTCGGCGGCGGCGGCGCGCCGTTCGGTGTTCGAGATGTGCTCGCCCCATTCGGGGAATTTCGGCAGGCAGTCGGGCGGCAGGCCGCCGTCGCCCAGCTTCAGCCCCGACACCAGGGCGCGATGCACCAGCAGGTCGGCATAGCGGCGGATCGGCGAGGTGAAGTGGGCGTACCGGGCCAGCCCCAGGCCGAAATGGCCGATGTTTTCCGGGGCATACACCGCCTGGGCCTGGCTGCGCAGCACCACCTCGTTGACCAGCGTCTCGTGGGGGGTGCCCTTGACCTTTTCCAGGATCAGGTTGAATTGCCCGGGGCGCAAGGCCTGGCCCTTGGGCAGGCTGAGATCCATCGAGCGCAGGAATTCGCGCAGGGATTCCAGCTTTTCCAGGCTGGGCTGGTCGTGCACCCGGTACATGCAGGGCTTGCCGACCCGCTCCAGTTCCTCGGCGGCGCAGACGTTGGCCTGGATCATGAAGTCCTCGATCAGCCGGTGGCTGTCGAAGCGCGGCCGCGGGCGGATGGCCTGGACCTTGCCGTCGGCGTCGATGTCGACCTTGCGTTCGGGGATGTCCAGTTCCAGCACGCCGCGGCGCTGGCGGGCGGCCAGCAGGGCGGCCCAGGCCCGGTACAGCGGTCCGATCACGGGTTCGGCCAGCGGGCCGGTGACGTCGTCGGTGCTGCCGTCCCGGGCGGCCTGGACCTGGGCATAGGTCAGCCGCGCCGCCGAGCGCATCATGGCGCGGACGAAGCGGTGGCGGCGCTTGTTGCCGTCCTTGTCCAGCCAGAAATGCACCGCCAGGCAACCGCGGTTTTCGTCGGGCTTCAGGGAACACCAGCCGTTGGACAGGTCCTCCGGCAGCATGGGGACGACGCGGTCGGGGAAATAGACCGAATTGCCGCGCTTGAAGGCCTCGCGGTCCAGGGCGTCGCCGGGGCGCACGTACCACGACACGTCGGCGATGGCGACGATGCAGTGCCAGCCGTCCTTGTTGTCGGGGTCGGCGTCGGCCTCGGCCCAGACGGCATCGTCGAAATCGCGGGCATCCTCGCCGTCGATGGTCACCAGCGGCACGTCGCGCAGGTCGACGCGGTGGGCCATGTCGGCCGGGCCGGCGGCCCGGGCCTGGGCCAGCGCCTCGTCGGGAAACTGGAACGGGATGTCGTTGGCGTGGATGGCCACCAGCGACACCGATTTCGGCGCCCCCATGCGCCCCAGGCGTTCCTTGACGGCGACGGGGCGCAGGCCGAAGAAGCGCCCCGGCAGCAGGTCGCACAGCACCAGTTCCCCCGGTTCGGCGCCGTTGCCTTCGCCCTTGGGGACCATGTAGTCGGCTTTTTCCTTGCGCGAGGTGGGATGCACCCGCCCGGTGCCGTCGGGCAGCGCCTCGAACACTCCCAGCACGCGGGCGCGGGCCTCGCCGACGATGCGGATCGGGCGGCCTTCGTAGGCGTCGTCGCGGATGCGCCGCAGCTTGGCCAGGACGCGGTCGCCGACGCCCAGGGTCAGTTCCCCCTTGCGCCAGGGGGCGATGAAGATGCGCGGCGGACGGCCTTCGTCTTCCCAGGCGATGGGGCGGGCCTGCAATTCGCCGTCGATGTCGGTGCCGGTGATCTCGACCACGCCGACGTCGGGCAGCGCCCCGGGCCGGGCGAACCGCTTTCCGGCGCCGCGCTGGACGGTGCCGTCGCGCTCCAGGTCCTTCAGCAGCGCCTTCAGGGCGATCTTGTCGGTGCCCTTCAGATTGAAGGCGCGCGCCAGTTCGCGCTTGCCGACCCGGCCGGGCTGGGAACGGATGAAATCCAGCACGTCCTGCCTGGATGGCAACGGCACGGTCTTCGGGCGGCGGGGCTTGGTCATCGGGACGGGGGCATCCGGTGTCTTGGGGGCGTTCCGGATCATGGGTGGAGCGTCCCTGCGTTGCAAGGAGTAATGCCCGCCGCACGCCCAGGGCTCCGAACTCAGGTTACGGAAGGGTAAATTTTTGACGTCATGCCCGCGCAGG
>CAJANN010000347.1 GCA_903941095.1 uncultured Rhodospirillaceae bacterium
GTCTGGATCAGCGCCGCTTCATTCCCGAAGATCGCGGCCGGCTGGTCACGGCGTTCCTGGAAAGCTATTTCGGCCGCTATGTGGAATACAATTTCACCGCCGACCTGGAAAACCAGCTGGACGAAATTTCCGACGGCAAGATCGACTGGCGCAAGGTGCTGGAGGAATTCTGGCGGGCCTTCATCGGCTCGGTGGAGGACACCAAGGAACTGCGCGTCTCGGAAGTGATCGAAACGCTGGACCGCGAACTGGGGCCGCATTTCTTTCCCGAGACCGGCAACGGCCACGATCCGCGCCTGTGTCCGGGGTGCAATTCCGGCCGGCTGTCGCTGAAACTGGGCAAGTTCGGCGCCTTCATCGGCTGTTCCGGCTATCCGGAATGCCGTTTCACCCGTCCGCTGACCGTGGGCGGCGAGGGGGCCGACGGTCCGGCCGAGGCCGGCGACACCAACCGCGAACTGGGCGTCGACCCGGCCGACGGCGAAACCATCTCGCTGCGCAAGGGGCCGTACGGCTGGTACGTCCAGCGGGGCGACGGCGCCAAGCCCAAGCGGGTCTCGCTGTACAAGGGGCTGGAACCGGCCGACGTTTCGCTGGATATCGGCATCCGGCTGCTGGCCCTGCCGCGCCCCATCGGCCCGCATCCCGAAAGCGGCAAGACCATTTCCGCCGGGGTCGGGCGCTTCGGTCCCTATCTGCTGCATGACGGCGCCTACAAGTCGCTGGCCAAGGACGACGACGTCCTGACCATCGGCATGAACCGGGCGGTGGAACTGCTGTCCCAGGCCCGCGGCAAGGCCGCCGGCCCGCTGCGGACCCTGGGCGAGCACGAGGGCAAGCCGGTCACCGCGCATGAGGGGCGCTACGGCCCCTATGTCTCGCGCGATGGCGTGCATGCCACCCTGCCCAAGGATGCCGATCCGCTGACGGTGACGCTGGAACAGGCGCTGGCGCTGATCAGCGCCAAGGCGGCCAAGGGGCCGGCCAAGAAGCCGGCCCGCAAGGCCAGGGCCGCCCCGGCCAAGGAGCCGGCGGCGAAGGTTGCCGTCAAGAAGCCGGCGGCGAAGAAACCGGCGGCGAAGAAACAACCGGCGGCGAAGAAACCCGCCGCCAAGAAACCCGCCGCCAGAAAGTCCGCCGCCGCCACCGAGGCTTGAGGCCCGGGGGGCACGATACCCCCCTTGCAGGGTGGGGCCGGGCATGGTACCTGAAGGGCCGTGCCGCCATAGCAGGAATGGAGATCGTCGATGCAGGTTCGCATCTTCCGCCCCGCCAAGACCGCCATGCAATCGGGCAAGGGCAACGCCAAGGCGTGGGTGCTGGAATACGAGCCGGCGGCCCCCAAGAAGGCCGACCCGCTGATGGGCTGGCTGGGGTCCGACGACACCGCCCAGCAGGTCCGCCTGAAGTTCGCCACCTGCGACGAGGCGGTGGCCTATGCCAAGCGCAAGGGCCTGGACTATCAGGTGTTTGCCGAGGCGACGAAGAAGCCGGTGCCGCCGAAGAACTATTCCGACAATTTCCGCTTCGACAAGCTGGAATTCGGCCGGTTCTGAGCCGTCGCAACGGGCGCCCTTAGCTCAGTTGGATAGAGCACCCGCCTTCTAAGCGGGTGGTCGCTGGTTCGAATCCAGCAGGGCGCGCCAGCTCTTGACTTCCCGGCGCCAGAGCCCATATGAGCGGCGCAGTGTCGGGGAGGAAGCAGGGATGGATCGCAAGGCCATTGACGAGATCGTCTGCCACAGCCGTGGCTGCGACGACGTCAGGATCGCCGCGTGCCGGGCCGAGTCCGGGGCGGTGAAGGAACTGGTCTATTGCCAGATCGACCGCTGCTTCTATGTCACCGTCAATGGCCGCGAGCGGGTGCGCAGCGACGCCCCCGAAACGGTCTATCGTTTCTTCGAAGCCCCCGACTGATACGAAGCCCGGATGATTAATTCGGGCTTCGTATCCAGCGCCCATTGGGCGCGGCCAAGGCCGCGGATGCGGCCGCCCGGCGAGGGCTTAGGAACCCGGATGATTCATTCGGGCTTCGTATGATTTCGGAAAACCACAAGGAACTGCGTTGGACACATGCCTCCGATGCAGTGGAGACAGTGGTAATCCGAAGAGCCTTCCCTGTATGCTGCGCTGCAACAACTTGGAGGGCATCAATCATGCTCGAAGAATGGATCCGCAATCTTGCCCTTGAAGCCTTGCAGGCGATCGTCGCCGACCCCAAGGTCGAAGGCGGGCGCATCTGGCAACTGGCCGTGGTCGAACTGGTCGTCCGGCAAAACCAGGCGGCACTGGCGGCCTGACCGTCCCGGCGGCACGGCCGCACCAGCAGCCTTCGCCGCGCCGGGTTTCGTTTCTTCCCAAATTTTGTCGGTTGCCGTCACGAAGCGGCTGGACCGGCGTGTGTATCGGGTCTAGCCTTCGTACAGGTATGACCAATACACGGGGGGAACCGATGAATCTCTTCAAGACGGGTGTGGCTGCCTTGGCCGCCGTGGTGTGCGCGCTTCCCGCTTTGGCCGGGCAGACCTTCGATTCGGTCAAGGCCAAGGGTTTCGTCCAGTGTGGCGTCAATCTGGGCTTGTATGGTTTCTCCGCCCCCGACGACAAGGGGAACTGGAGCGGTCTGGACGTCGATGCCTGCCGGGCCGTCGCCGCCGGCCTGTTCGGCGACGCCGCGAAGGTCAAGTACACCCCCCTGTCGGCGCAGCAGCGCCTGCCTGCCCTGCAATCGGGCGAGATCGACATGCTGGCGCGCAACACCACCTGGACGCTGTCGCGCGACACGTCGAACGGTCTGAACTTCACCGCCGTCAATTATTATGACGGCCAGGGCTTCATGGTGGCCAGGAAGGCCGGGGTCAAGTCGGCCAAGGACCTGAACGGCGCCACCGTCTGCGTGCTGCCCGGCACCACCACCGAACAGAATTTGTCGGATTATTTCCGCGCCACCAAGATGCAGTTCAAGCCGGTGGTGATCGAGAAGAACGAGGAACTGACCTCGGCCTTCTTCTCGGGCCGTTGCGACGCCATCAGCTCCGACGCCTCGCAGCTGGCGGCGATCCGCGCCAACGAATCGCCCAATCCCGACGATTTCGTCATCCTGCCGGAACTGATCTCGAAAGAGCCGCTGGCCCCGGCCGTGCGCCAGGGCGACGATCAGTGGATGGATCTGGTGCGCTGGTCGCTGTTCGCCATGATTGCCGCCGAGGAAAAGGGCATCACCTCGAAGAATGTCGACCAGATGCTGACCTCGGCCGACCCGGACGTGAAGCGGCTGCTGGGGGTGACTCCCGGCAACGGCAAGGCGCTGGGTGTCGATGAGGCCTGGGTGGTGCGCATCGTCAAGCAGGTCGGCAATTACGGCGAAAGTTTCGACCGCAATGTCGGCAAGGGCTCGAAGCTGAAGATCGAGCGGGGCCTCAACGCCCTTTACAGCAACGGGGGTCTGCTCTACGCGCCGCCCTTCAAGTAGGGGGGCGGGGCCATGCCGATGGAGCGGGGCCGCCGCGTCCGGGCGCTGCTGTACAGCGCCCGGTTCCGCGCCGCCGTCTATCAGGTGGTGGTGGTCGCCGCCGTGGTCGCCCTGGGCTGGTATCTGGTGCACAACACCCTGGCCAACTTGGCGGCGCGCGGCATCGCCACCGGCCTGTCCTTCCTGGGCCGGGAAGCCGGTTTCGACATCGGCGAAAGCCCGATCCCCTTCGAGGCGTCGGACAGCTATCTGAGGGCTCTGCTCGTCGGCCTGCTCAACACCCTGGCGGTGGCGGTGACGGGAATCGTCCTGGCGTCGTTGCTGGGGCTGACGGTCGGCATCGGCCGGCTGTCGCGCAACTGGCTGGTGGCGCGTCTGGCCACCTTGTATGTCGAGGCCGTCCGCAACGTGCCGCTGCTGCTGCAATTGTTCGTGTGGTACGGGCTGGTGACGGCGCTGCCGGGGCCGAAACAGGCGCTGCAGCCGGGATTGGGGGTCGTCCTGTCCAATCGCGGGCTGAAGTTTCCCCTGCCGCACTGGCACGATTCCTATGTCGCCGTCCTTGCCGCCCTGTTGGCGGCCGTGGCGGCGGCGCTGGTGCTGCGGCGCTGGGCGCTGGCCCGGCAGAACCGCACCGGGCAGCCGTTCCCCTGGCTGCCGGCCGGGCTGGGGCTGATGCTGGGGCTGCCCTTGCTGGTGTTCGCCGCCGCCGGGGCGCCGCTGGACTGGGACCGCCCGGTCCTGGCCGGTTTCAACTTCCGCGGCGGCGCCACCCTGTCGCCGGAATTCGCCGCCCTGCTGGTGGGGTTGTCGGTCTATACCAGTTCGTTCATCGCCGAAATCGTGCGGTCGGGCATCCTGGCCGTGCCCGCCGGCCAGACCGAGGCGGCGCTGTCGCTGGGCCTGACCCGCGGCCAGACCTTGCGGCTGGTGGTTCTGCCGCAGGCGCTGCGGGTCATCGTGCCGCCGCTGACCAGCCAGTATCTGAACCTGACCAAGAATTCCTCGCTGGCGGTGGCCATCGGCTATCCCGATCTGGTCAGCGTCGCCAACACCACCATCAACCAGACCGGGCAGGCGGTCGAGGGCGTGGCGGTGGTCATGAGCGTGTTCCTGGTGGTCAGCCTGTCGCTGTCCTGGCTGATGAACTGGTACAACGCCAAAGTCGCCCTGGTGACCCGATGACCGTCCGTCCCGAAGATCTGGTCCGCCCCGCCGCCGCCGCCGCCGAGATCGAGGAGCCGTCGGCGGCCCTGACCGCCGGACCGGCGCAGCCGGTGCCGCTGCTGGGCTGGGCGCGGCGCAATCTGTTCGACACCGTGCCCAACACCCTGCTGACCCTGGCGGCCTTGTGGCTGCTGGCCGAGATCGTGCCGCCGCTGCTGCGCTGGGGCCTGTTCGACGCGGTGTGGAGTCCGGCCGGCGGTGCCGCCGCCTGCCGCGAAGGAACCGGGGCCTGCTGGGCGCTGATGGGCGAAAAGAACCGCCTGATGCTGTTCGGCGTCTATCCTTACGACCAGCATTGGCGGCCGGCCCTGGCCACCGCCCTGGTGGTGGCCCTGCTGGCGACCAGCGCGCTCAGACGCTTCTGGCGGCCGTGGCTGGCCTGGGCCTGGGGCGGCGGTCTTGTCGCGGTGGCGGCGCTGATGTGGGGCGGGTTCGCCGGCCTGTCCCCCGTCGAGACGGCGCAATGGGGCGGTCTGCCGCTGACCCTGGGGCTGGCGGTGCTGGGCATCGTGCTGGCCTTCCCGCTGTCGATCCTGCTGGCGCTGGGGCGGCGCTCGGACATGCCGGCCATCCGCGCCCTGTCGGTGGGCTATATCGAGCTGGTGCGGGGCGTGCCGCTGGTCAGCGTGCTGTTCATGGCTTCGGTGATGTTTCCGCTGTTCCTGCCGGAAGGGGTGACGGTGGACAAGCTGCTGCGCGCCCTGGTCGGCATCACCCTGTTCACCGCCGCCTATCTGGCCGAGGCGGTGCGCGGCGGATTGCAGGCCATCCCCCGCGGCCAGGAAGAGGCCGCCGACGCGCTGGGCCTGTCCTATTGGCAGAAAATGCGCAAGATCGTGCTGCCGCAGGCCCTGCGTCTGGTGATTCCGCCCATCGTCAACCAGTTCATCA
>CAJANN010000348.1 GCA_903941095.1 uncultured Rhodospirillaceae bacterium
CAGCAGCAGGCCGTATTGCACGCCGTTCAGCACCTGGATCAGAAAGAACCAGAAATCCATCTTCTTGTTGCCCCCGCCGCGAGGGAGATCCGCCGCCGCCCCAAGCGGGGGCGGCGGCGGACAGGGATGAGGATCAGACCGCCTTGCAGCCCCGGGCCGGGTCGACCAGCGACTTCTGGGCGATGCCCAGGACCACTTCCTGCCCGTTCTTGACCTCGCGCAGATAGATGTCCTGGATGGGGTTGTGCGCCTTCGAGAAGGTGAAGGCGCCGCGCGGGCTCTTGATCTCGGTCTTTTCCATCGCCGAGATCAGCGCCGGCCGTGACGAGGTGTCGCCCTTGACGGCGGCCATTCCCTGCACCAGCAGCTGGCCGGCGTCATAGCCCTGGACGGCGTAGACGTCGGCGCCCTTGCCGAACTGCTTTTCATAGGCGGCGCGGAACGTCTTGTTCAGCGGGGTGTCCAGGGCGTCGGCGTAATGCAGGGTGGTCAGGATGCCCTCGGCCGCCTCGCCCTGCGCCTTCAGGACGCCGTCGGTCAGGAAGCCCGGCCCCAGCAGCGGAATGGTCTTCAATCCGGCGGCGGCGTAATCCTTGACGAACTTCAGGGCGCCGGCCCCGGCGAAGAACACCATCACCGCGTCGGGCTTCAGGGCGGCGATTTCGGTCAGGTTGGCCTGGAACTCGACATTGGGGAACGGCACCAGGATCTGCTTGGCGATCTTGCCGCCGCGGCTGGTGAAATGCTCCTCGAAGGCGCCGATCATCTCTTCGCCGGCGGCGTACTTCCAGGTCATGGTGACGACGGTCTTGAAACCGCGTTCGATGGCGACCTTGCCCATCGGGAAGGTGGTCTGCCAGTTCGAGAACGAGGTGCGGAACACGTTGGGGGCGCACATCGGTCCGGTGGCGGCATTGGCCCCGGCATTGGGGATGATGGTGATGGTGCCGGATTCGCGGGTCACCTTGACCATGCCCATCGCCACGCCGGAATGCACGGTGCCGACCAGGAAATCGACCTTTTCGCCGGTGACCAGCTTGTTGGTGTTCTCGGGCGCCTTGGCCGGATCGGATTCGTCGTCGACGGCGACGAATTCGACGTCGCGGCCGCCCAGCTTGCCGCCCTTTTCGGCGATGGCCATCTTCATGCCGTTGGTGATGGCCTCGCCCAGGCCGGCATAGGTGCCGGAATAGGGCAGCATGACGCCGACCTTGACCTTGGCGGTGTTGCCGATGGCGAACCGGGTGGGCACGAAGCCGGCCGCGCCGGCCAGACCGGCCACGGCGGCACCCTGCAGAACGGACCTGCGGGAAAGGGTTTTGGAATCCATGTCGTCCCTACTCCTAGACCGGCCCGCACCGGGCGGGCTCTGTTGCCTCCATGATGGCGGAACCGCTCCCTGGCAGGCCCCGCCTTGCGCCGCCCGTTTCCGGGCGGTCATCTTGCTGCGGCATTGCCTGCCGCTAAATCGGTACTTTAATGCGGATTAGCGGGGTAATGCAACCGTGCCTGGACGGAATGGGCAAATCAGCCGTGCAACCAGGGCTCCGAATCCAGGTTAAGAAGTGGCTAATTTCCCCTGGTACATACTCGTCATGCCCGCGCAGGCGGGCATCCATACGACGGTTGGGCGAGACGCAGCTGCGACTCATGAAAACACCATGCGTCTATATTTTGGC
>CAJANN010000349.1 GCA_903941095.1 uncultured Rhodospirillaceae bacterium
CCCCAATCCAGTCAACTTGTGACACAGTAGAATTAACCGGTTGTTATTTTTTGGATTGGCGAAAAATCAATAGGTTGGCAGCGTTTTGGTATGAAACTATCGCGTCACCAAATAGCTGTTGTCTTCCCACAGCCGCGGATGCGACCAACAGCTCCACCGAATACCAGGATTCGGATCGATAATCTCCGATTAACCGTCTGCCGGAACCGGTCAATACGTTAGTCTTGTGGACAAGAACGGCTGAGGACACCTTATATCACAAGGTGTTATGCGGCTTTCTGCGGGATTTCATCTGGCGGATGGGGTGGGATTCGAACCCACGGAGAGCTTGCACCCTCGCCGGTTTTCAAGACCGGTGCCTTAAACCACTCGGCCACCCATCCGCAACTGAGTCCCCAGGATAGCGGATCCCAAAGACAGAGTGTGGTTGTTTTAGCGGTTGAAAGGGCGGGGGGCAAGTGCTCGACCATCGAAAATGGGTATTTTCGGATAGGTATTCGGCCATTGCCAGAACTTGGCTGAAGCGGGATTGGGCTTGATCCTCGTCATGGATGCCGGGCAGGGGAACCGCTCAGGATCGTCGGACAGATATGGAGGATGAAGTGAATGATTCTAAAATCGCCGTCGCTTTTGCCGTTGTCGCGATATTGGGAACGGCCTTTCTGCTGTTCCGTCAGCGGGCTTTAACCATAAAGGCACTAGTCGCCGCCGTTGCGGCAACCTTGATTGTCGGGGGGTTTGTTTTTATGACCCTGTAAGGGCTTACAAAAGCACCTGGGTGACAAACTTAACCCCGGGATAGGACAGCGTCAGCAGGAGGTAGGCCAACAATACGATCCGTGCCGCGATACGGCCGCGGACGCCGCAGGCGCGCCGTCCCAGCAGCAGGATCCCAATGAGCACGAAGGCGATCAGCGACAATAGTGCCTTGTGATCCAACCTTAGCAGCAAGCCGGTTTCGAAATATTGGGTGGCCATGCCCGTGGCCATTCCCAGTCCCAAAATCACTTCACTGCCCAGCAACAGGCGACCGCTCAGGGCCTCTCCCTCGACCACGGCGGGCAGGGCACGGGTCAGCCGGGTCGGCTGTTTACGCTTAAGAGCCCGTTCTTGCAGAAATACCGCCAGAGAAGCGACCGCGGCCAGGGTCAGCAATCCGTAGGTCAGCACAGAGATGAATATATGCAGGTCCAGCCATACCGCCGGCGCACCGCCGGTCAAAGGTCGGGGTTGCCCCCCCACGGTCGATGCCAAAATCCCGATCAGAAACAGGTAGGGCATCAGTAGCGGCGCCAACCGCCAGCCCGAGCGGGTTGTCGCGGACAGTCCGAGAAACTGCAGGGCCGTCGCCGCGACACTGATCCACAAGGCGGCCCCCAATTCCGTCGACCATGCGTCGCTGGATAGCTGCACCGCCCAAGTTGCCGAGCCGACTGCGGCGGTGACTGCGAACGTCCAGAACAAGGCTCCGCGATCCGTACCGTTCCGCAGGGGAACCAATGCGGCGGGGATCAGCGTGGCCAATGCGATAAGGTTAAGGGTGAGTGGTCCTGACATGATGCCGACTATAGCATTGTTTCCGATAAGGTGAAGGTGCTGTGCCACTTGGCAATCCGGTTATGGCCGCATAGATTTGCCATGAACCGTTGAAGGATGCATGTTGATGGCGAAGGCAGTGGCGCTGGTGGTGGCTGCGGGGCGTGGGCACCGCATGGGGGAAGGCCTTCCCAAACAATACCGAGATCTGGCCGGCCGGCCGGTTCTCCGTCACACCTTGGCCACGCTGGCCGCCAATCCATCCATTGCCGCTATCCGAGCCGTCATCCATCCGGATGATCGGGCTTTGTACGATCAGGCGGCGAAGGGGCTGTCGCTGCTGGACCCGGTCTATGGCGGCCGGACCAGACAGGAATCCGTTTTTCTGGGCCTGGAGAGCCTCGGTGTCCTGACTCCTGATTTTGTCCTTGTTCATGACGGGGCCCGCCCTTTTGTCGATTGCGGCACTGTCAGTCGCGTTCTGGCCGCGTTGGAACACAATCCCTGTGCCGTCCCCGCCCTGCCCATAGTCGATACATTGAAACGGTCCCAGGTCGGAGGGATTGCTGCCGGCACGGTTGATCGGACCGGTTTGTGGCGAGCCCAAACGCCGCAGGGGTTTCGCTATGCCGATATTATGGCCGCACATCGCGCCCATTCGGGGCGGGAACTCACCGATGATGCGGCGGTTGCCGAGGCAGCGGGCCTGACGGTGGCCTTGGTCGACGGCGATGAGGATAACGTCAAGATCACCACCAATGCCGACCTGGAGCGGGCCCGTCGGCATTTCTCCGCCCCCCCCGGCTTTCGTGTCGGTATGGGAATGGATGTGCATGCTTTCTCTTCGGCCGGAGATGGTGTCTGGTTGGGGGGGGTGCTGATTGCCCACGACCGAGTTCTGGAAGGACATTCCGATGCCGATGTGGCCTTGCATGCCATTACCGACGCCATTCTGGGGGCTATTGCCGCTGGCGATATCGGCCATCACTTCCCTCCCAGCGATTTACGCTGGAAAGGAATGTCATCGGATCATTTTCTGACACATGCAGGAGCATTGTTGTCGGCCTTGGGGGGGGCAATCGTCCATATCGACCTGACCGTCATCTGCGAGCGCCCCCGCGTCTCACCGCACAGAGAGCGGATAAGAGCCCGTATCGCGGATATCCTGGGTATCGGCGAATCCCGAGTAAGCGTGAAGGCGACCACAACGGAAGGGCTTGGTTTCACCGGGCGGCGCGAGGGAATCGCAGCCCAAGCGGTGGCAACGGTTACCGTACCGGGGTGACGGGATCAGGACAGGCTTCGCAGAAACGGTCTGTACGGCCGATCATTTACCCGGATGTGATCCAGCAGCCAGTGACGCATGAACTCCCCCGTTTCTGAAATCAGCT
This sequence comes from uncultured Rhodospirillaceae bacterium, assembly GCA_903941095.1. Taxonomy (GTDB): domain Bacteria; phylum Pseudomonadota; class Alphaproteobacteria; order Rhodospirillales; family Magnetospirillaceae; genus Magnetospirillum. The sequence continues at coordinate 2,928 of CAJANN010000349.1, forward strand.
GATGGGCGGCGACGTCGTCGTCGTCGGCTTCCGCAAAACGAGCCTTCAGGGTTTCCGCCAAGATCAGCAAACGGTCGTGCTCGGCTTTGTGCTGTGTCAATCCGGGGTAGCCATGACGGTCCAGCATGCGCTCTTCTGCAATGAAATGGGCTTTTGTTCTCATGATAAGCTGGCCAAGAATGCCGGCAAGAACC
>CAJANN010000350.1 GCA_903941095.1 uncultured Rhodospirillaceae bacterium
CCGGGGCGCTGATCTTCGACGAGTTCCGTCAGGAGATCATCGTCAACCGTCCATTGCCGTGGGACGACAAAGCCCATATCCCACGCCCGTGGTGCGAGGCCGATGACATTCGTTGTGCCGAATGGCTCCAGCGCCGCGATATCAACGTTTCCTCGCTGGTGGTGGCCCGCACCATCGGCGCGGTCGCCCGCGACATCCGCGTCCATCCGGTCCGGGAATACCTGACCAACCTGAAATGGGACGGCATCCCCCGGCTGGAAGCCTGGGCCGTCACCTATCTCGGCGCTGCCGACACCCGCCTGTCCCGCGCCTTCGGCTCCCTGTGGGTGCTGTCGGCAGTGGCCCGCGTCATGAATCCTGGGGCCAAGGCCGATCAGGTGCTGATTCTGGAAGGCCCGCAAGGAGCCAAGAAGTCGACGGCACTGAAGACGCTGGCGGGCGTGGAATGGTTCACCGACGAGTTGGCCGAAATCGGCAGCAAGGATGCCGCCCAGCAGACGCGCGGCGTCTGGATCATCGAGATCGCAGAACTCGACGCCATCGGCCGCGCCGAAACCTCCAGGATCAAATCGTTCCTGTCCCGCTCGGTCGACCGCTACCGCCCGCCCTACGAACGCTACGTCATCGACGTGCCGCGCCAATGTGTGTTCGCGGGCACCGTCAATCCCGACACGTACCTGCGCGATGAAACCGGCAACCGCCGCTTCTGGCCCGTCCGTTGCGGCAAGATCGACATCGCCGCGCTCCGCCGCGACCGCGACCAGCTTTGGGCCGAGGCCATGGCTTGGTACGCCAATGGCGTGGAGTGGTGGATCGAGGACGAAGAGACCAAGCGCATGGCCGAAGAGGCCCAGGAAGAACGGTATCAGGGCGATGCCTGGGACGGCCTGATCGACCGCTGGCTGGTCTACAGCAAGGAGCGCGTCTGCCGGGGCCATCCGCCCTATGAGGAATGGTACGACGAGGAGGTCGCCCGGCCCGAGCCGCTGACCGACGTGTCGGTGGCGGATATTCTCGGACAAGCCATCGGCATCGAGCCAGGACGCTGGACCAAGGGCGACCAGATGCGGGTCGGGGCATACCTCAAGGCACGGGGGTGGGAGCGATATCAATCCCGTGCTGGCGGGCTGCGGGGATGGCGGTATCGACGGCCATCATAGCCGCCAGGGTCTTACACCGGCACAAGCGTCGGCTTGCCCGATTCTTTGGACGTATCATCCATCCATGCTTCCCCGGCATCGAATGGTCCAATCTTTCGCAGATAGGCGCCCATCTGAAGAACCAGCGTGCGGGCACCGTGCAGCAGCGCATCATATAGTGCAGTTGCGGCGGTGTAGGCGTCTGCTTTGTCAGAAACATCCTTGCCGAATGCGCGGGCCGCCTCGGCGTAAATCTGCCTATTTGCCTTTCCCGCACAATGAACAACGACGAACGGTCTCCCCAACTGCTGGAGAACCGTGGAATGGCGGCGGCCAAGCCTTCAATATTCGGAATTCCATCAATCGTCGAGGGTGCGTGCGGAATATGCCTGTCACCACCTATTCCACCTGTCACCACCTCACCAAGCCTTTCAACGCCCCACATCTTCGGCTGTCACCACCTGGGGCAGTTTGTCACCACCTTCAAAATGAAGTGGTGACAGCTGGAAGCCGCAGAAACACAGGCATGTCACTACCGTCACCACTGTCACCACCTATTTTAAGAGTCTGTATGGGCAGAAAAATTTACGCATCATAGGTTGCCAGAGATCTCAGGTATTGCTGTCTCTGATTTGTAAATTTCTTTCCCAGAACAGAAGTTTCAAAACGCTGTCCAAGGTGGTGACAGTGGTGACATTCCGAAAACATCCCATCCGTTACGAGCCGGGTTGAAGGCGCTTGCAGCGCGAATCGGTCGCTCGTAACTTCCCCCTCGACCAAAGCCGAAGGCCCACAACCTCGTGAGCCTTCACCATGACCATCATCCTCGCCCTTGATCTGGGCACCACCACCGGCTGGGCCATGCGTCTGGCCGATGGTTCCGTCGTATCCGGCACCATGGAGTTCAAACCCGGTCGCTATGAAGGCGGCGGAATGCGCTTCTTGCGTTTCCGGTCCTGGCTCGACCACCTGGAATTCGCCGCCAAGAAGATCGACCTCCTGCATTTCGAGGAAGTTCGTCGCCATGCCGGGACCGATGCGGCCCACATCTATGGCGGTTTTCTGGCCCATCTCACCGCCTGGTGCGAACTGAAAAGCATCCCGTACCAGGGTGTACCGGTCGGAACCATCAAGCGTCACGCCACCGGCAAGGGCAATGCAGGCAAGGAAGCCGTCATCGCCGCCATGCGGTCCAAGGGCTTCAATCCCGAGGACGACAACGAGGCCGACGCCCTGGCCATCCTGTCCTGGGCCATCGACACCCAGGGAGGCAGCCAATGAACTGGACGCCCACCCTGGTCGAGGAACGCCTCGCCGAAGCCGCCGATACCCTGCGTCGTCTGCCCGAGGCACGGGTGCAGGGCCACGCCAGCACTTGGCCCCCCTATATCCAGGAAAGCTTGTCTGCCGAAGACGCGACCTTTCGCCGTCCGCCACCTTCTGCCGCCGCGATCACCCGCATGGACGAAGCCCTGCCGTGGCTCCAGCAGCTTGATCAGGTTGATGCCAAGATCGTCTGGCAGAGAGCCGAGGGGAAGCCGTGGAAAGTGGTCTGCTGGAACGTCGGCCTGTCCCGTGCCGCCGCCCATCGGCACTGGATGTTCGCCCTGTGCCTGATCGCCTGGAAGCTCAACGGCAAGCGCATCCCCAAGAACATCTCCCTGCGGCAGGTGCTTGACGTTCGTAAGATGCAGTAAAGCGAAAAACGAGACACTTTCCTACGCGACCGGAGCGGCCAGTCTGGTGTAATAATTATCCATGCTCTTGAGGGGCGGCGAACACGATCATCTCATGATCAGCCGCCCCGGTCGGGCGAAAGATTAGAACAAGCCAGGGCAAGGCTACCCGGTAATCGCGGGTCCTCCCTGGAGCATTTGCTATGCGGGGGGCATCAGCGCCGAACTTCGCTAGCGACAGCCGAAAAATCAAGGCTACCACCCCGTACCAGTTACCACCCCGGAAGGCGCGTTTGTCGAAGGACAGCGCGCCTTTCGAGCTTTCCGGCTGGGTGGTAGCCCCCCGGTAGCCGGGCTTCCGGCTACCGCCTCTGTACCACCCGTACCACGGCGACCACCATGCAGCTCGCTCACACCGAGCCGGTATCCCCGGCGCTCGGCTTGATGCCCCACGATCAGGGGTTGGTTTACGGCTCGGTGTGCAGCGGGATCGAAGCAGCAACGGCGGCGTGGGAGCCGTTGGGCTGGCGGGCGGCATTCTTCGCCGAGATCGAACCGTTCCCGTCCGCCGTGTTGGCCCAACGCTATCCGGCCATCCCCAATCTGGGCGACATGACCGCCATCGACGGTTCGGCGTGGCGGGGGAAGATCGACGTCCTGGTGGGCGGGACAC
>CAJANN010000351.1 GCA_903941095.1 uncultured Rhodospirillaceae bacterium
AGGCCCGCTGACCGTGTCGGACGCCATCGCCCGGGCCTTGAAGCACAATCTGGATCGTCGCGCCAAGGTGATGGAAGAAGCCCTCGCCCTGGGCCAGACCGACATCGACCGCTGGGACATGCTGCCCAAGCTGGTAGCCAACGGTAATTTCACCTCGCGCTCCGAGCCCAACGCCACCCGCTCGCGTGATCTTTATACCCAGACCACCAGCACCTCGAATCCGACCTATTCCACCGACCGCGACAATTACACCGCCGACCTGGGTCTGTCGTGGAACGTGCTGGATTTCGGCTTGTCCTATTTCACCGCCAAACAGAATGCCGACCGCGCCCTGATCGCCACCGAGCGCAAGCGCAAGACGGTACACAACCTGGTACAGGAGGTGCGCTTCGCCTTCTGGCGCGCCGCAGCCCACCAGGAACTGAAGGCCGACGTGGATACCGCCGTGGCCGAAGCCAAGGTGGCGCTGGATCGGGCCGAGACGGTGGAAAAGGAAAACCTGAAGGCGCCCGCGGAATCACTTCGCTATCAGAAAAGCCTACTGGAGACGCTGCGCCAACTGACCGCCATCCAGCAGGAACTCAGCACCGCCGAGATCGAGCTGGCCGCCCTGATCAATGCACCGCCCGGTACCAAACTGGTGCTGGATGTGCCCAAGGACATGACCGTGCCAGCCTGGGATCTGGATCTGGAAAAGATGGAGGAAGTGGCCTTCGTCAATAACCCGGATCTGCGCGAACAGGGCTATCAGGCCCGTATCTCCGCCAATGACACCCGCAAAGCCATCGCTCGGCTGTTCCCCGGCATCACCTTTTCCGCCAGCCGCAATTACGACCACAACTCATTCCTGATGGCTAATCACTGGTACGAAGCCGGTGCCAAGCTGTCGTGGAACCTGATGAATCTGGTCAGCGGCCCCGACGCCATCAAATACGCCGAGACCACCGAGGACGTGGGTAAGGCCAAGCGGCTGGCGCTGCGCATGGCGGTGCTGGCCCAGGTGCACGTCTCGGAACGCCAGTTCCGCAACTCCATCAGCCAGTACCAGCAATCCGACAAGCTGTGGCGGGTGGATGCCCGCCTGTTCCAACTGTCGGAAGCCAAGACCGCCAACGACGCCCAGGGCATGCTGGAACGGGTGGCGGGCCGCGCCTCGGCAATCGCGTCTGCCCTGCGCCGCTTCCAGACCTATGCCCAGGTGGAACAATCCTACGCCAAGATGCAGGCGTCCCTGGGGCAGGACCTGATGCCCGAAAGCGTCGCCAGCCACGACCTTCCCGGCCTGTCGGCGGCCATCTCCGAACGGCTGGCGGCCTGGGGGACCTCAGACAATAAGGCGAAGCCGGACGCCCCAATCCTGGCTTCTCAGCCGATGGCAATCCCCATGCCGTCGGCGGCGGTTCCGGTGGCCGAACCAAGCCCCCAAGAAAGCCGGAAGGCCCCGGAACCGGCCTTGCCTGATCAACCCATTGGTGGAGGCTGGCTGAACAGCGTCTCGCGCTTCTTAGGCATCGAAGAAAGCGAGGAGCATGTCAGGGCTGATGTGGAACGCAACATCGCCCATATCCGCGACCTGACCCAGGCATCGGCGCGATGAAGGCGGGCCTTCCCGCCATCATCATTTTGGTGCTGGGAAGCGTGCCGGCGCTGGGACAGGAACTGCGTGCCCAGCTCAGCCCCCGTGATTTCACCACCTTGGCCGCCGAGATCGGGGCCAAGGTGGAACGTATCGCCGTCCGCGAAGGCGAGCGCTTCAAGAAGGGCGACACGCTGGTCGCCTTCGATTGTTCCATCCAGCGGGCGCAGCTGGCCGAGGCCAGGGCATCACTATCGGCAGCCGACAAGACGGTGGCCGTCAATGCCCGGCTGCTGGAATTGCAGACCATCGGCAAGCTGGAAAGCGATGTCGCCCTGGCCGAACGCGACAAGGCCCGCGCCCGTGAAGCCGCCGGTGCAGCCGTAACCGCCAAATGCGCTGTTCCGGCGCCCTTCGACGGAAGGGTGGTGGAACAGAAGGTCCGCGCCCAGCAATATGTCCAGCCCGGTCAGGCCCTGCTGGACGTGCTGGACGATTCGGTATTGGAGCTGGACTTCGTCGTGCCCAGCAAATGGCTGGTGTGGCTGAAGCCCGGCCACGGCTTCCAGGTGGCCATAGACGAGACCGGAAAGACCTATCCGGTGAAGCTGACCCGCGTTGGCGCCCGCATCGATCCGGTCAGCCAGTCGGTGCGCATCACCGGGGCCATCGGCGGCCACTTCCCGGAATTGTCGGCGGGCATGTCGGGCAGAGTGCTGCTCTCTCCCCCATGACCGACATCATCCATGCCTGGCTTGAGCTCGAACACCGGATCCTGAAGGGCAAGCGCCCGGTCGAGGCCGAGTTCGCCGCCGTTAATTTGGCGCACACCCTGGTGTCCTATCGTCAAGCCGTGCTGTGGGACCAGGGGGTAGTCGCCCTGTCGGGGGCGGCGTCGGTCGAGGCCAATGCGCCCTTTGTGCTGTGGTTGGACAAGACCATCCGCCACCTGCATCCCGGCAACGCCACACTGGTGGTGGCCGACGATCTGCCGGTGGAGATGCGCGATCAATGGGGCGAGTGGCTTCCCGTCCATGGACTGATTCTGCCTTGCGGATTTGCCACCCTGCTGTTCGCCCGTGACGAGCCCTTTACCGAAGGTGAAGTCGCCCTGCTCGAACGTCTGGCCGATCTGGTTGGCATGACCCGCGCCGCGCTGTCCCCACGCAAGCGTGCCTTCAAGATGCCGACGGGCCGCCGCGCCTGGGCCTTGGCGGCACTTGGACTGGCCGCGTTGTTCTTCCCCGTCACCGGCTCGGTGCTGGCCCCCGCAGAAAGCGTGCCCGCCCATCCGGTGATGGTGCGTGCCCCCCTGGACGGCGTGGTGGACAAGGTGCTGGTGCGTCCCAACGATGCGGTCACCGAAGGCCAAATCCTGTTCGCCCTGGATGCAACCACGATTTCCGGGCGGCTGGACGTGGCCCGACAGACCCAAGCCACAGCGGAAGCCGAATACCGCCAAGCCGCCCAGGCCATGGTGTTTGACGCCAAGGCCAAGGCGCAGGTGGCCATCCTGGCAGGCAAGGCCGAGGAAAAGGCCGCCGAGGTCCGGCTGCTGGAAAACCAGTTGGCCCGTATCGAGGCCAAGGCACCGCGCCCCGGCATCGCCGTGTTTGACGATGCCGCCGACTGGATCGGCCGTCCGGTGGTGGTGGGTGAAAAGGTGATGGCGGTGGCCGACGAGACGGACACCGAGATCGAAGCCTGGGTCTCGGTCGTGGATGTGGGTGAGGTGCGGGTGGATGGCACACTGACCTTTTTCCTCAACACCGACCCGCTGTCGCCGGTGAAGGCCAAGGTTCGTTCCGTCGCCTATGAAGCCAATGCCCGGCCCGATTCCACCATCGCCCACCGGGTCCGCGCCAGCCTGACCTCGCCCCAAAAGCCTCGCCTGGGCCTGAAAGGCACGGCTCGCATCGACGGCGACACCGTGCCGCTGGTGTGGTGGTTCTTCCGTCGTCCGCTGGCCACCATCCGCCAGTTCGTGGGGTTCTGAGCCATGTTTGGCACCGTCGCCCTGCCATCCTTGCGCGACGATCTGGCCCTGCTGTCCGGCCCGCCCGCCCATGACGGCGCGCCGACCTGGACCTTGCATGATCCGTTGTCCAACCGCTTCTTCCGCCTGTCCTGGCCGGCCTTCGAGGTGCTGTCGCGCTGGCACCTGGGCAGTCCAACCGACGTGGCCCAATCCGTTTGTGCCGAGACCCCGCTGGATCTGGACGATCAGGATGTGGTTGGCGTGGTCGAGTTCCTGGCCCGTGGCGGCTTGCTGAAGGCCGAGACGCCCAAGGACGTCGACCGCCTGCTGGCCATCCACGACGCGGCCAAGACCAGTTGGCTCACCTGGGCCTTGCACCATTACCTGTTCTTCCGCATCCCCCTGGTCCGGCCCGATGCCTGGCTGAGCCGGGCCCTTCCGCTGGTGGCCTGGATGGGGTCACGCGCCTTCCGCCTGTGCACGCTGGCCGCGCTGCTGCTGGGACTGTTGATGGTCGGACGGCAATGGGACCGCTTCGCCGCCACCTTCGTCGATCATTTCTCGCTGAGCGGATTGGCCGCTTTCGGGATCGCGCTCGGCTTCGCCAAGATGGCCCACGAACTGGGGCATGCGCTGGTCGCCAAATCCTATGGCTGCCGGGTGCCCACCATGGGCGTGGCCTTCCTGGTGCTGTGGCCCATGCTCTACACCGACGTCAACGATGCCTGGAAGCTGACTGACCGGCGTCAGCGGCTGATGGTGGGGGCGGCGGGCATTTTAGCCGAGATGAGTATCGCTGCCTGGGCAGTACTGGCCTGGGGGCTGTTGCCCGATGGCGCTGCCAAGGGCATGGCCTTCACCCTGGCGGTCACCACCCTGATTTCTTCGCTGGCCATCAACCTGTCACCCTTCATGCGCTTCGACGGCTATTTCCTGGCCATGGACGCCCTGGATCAGCCCAATCTGCACCCGCGCAGCTTCGCCTTGGCCCGCTGGCACCTGCGGGAGATGCTGTTCGGCCTGAATGAGCCCGTGCCGGAACACCTGTCCGCCACCACGCGCGGCTGGATGATCGCCTTCGCCTGGGCGGTGTGGGTCTACCGGCTGGTGCTGTTCCTGGGCATCGCCGTGCTGGTCTACCACTTCTTCATCAAGGTAGTCGGCATCGTCCTGTTCGTGGTGGAAATCGGCTGGTTCGTGATCAAGCCGTTCTGGGCCGAGATGGCGGAGTGGCGGAATCGTCTGCCTGCCATCCGCGCCAGCCGACGTAGTCGCTGGCCTCTGTGCGGTTTGCTGTTCGTGCTGCTGATCCTGCTGGTGCCGTGGTCAGGCCGCGTCTCAGCCCCAGCCATTCTGAAGGTGGAAAGCCACATGGCGCTGTATGCCCCCAGCTCCGCTATCCTGGCGGAGATCCCGGTGGCCGAGGGTCAGAAGGTGGAGGTAGGAACGGTGCTGGCCCGCCTGGACAATCCCGATCTGGCCTTGCGTCGCCAGCAGGTCGAGCGGCGCATTGGTGTGCTGAAATACGAACTGTCCGCCACAGGGTTCGAGGACAGCTTCCGCAACCGCACCCAATCCATAACCCAGGAACTGGCCGGCGCCGTGGCCGAACGCGCCGCCATCCAAGCGGAAACCGACAGGCTAACCCTGGTGGCCCCCATGGCCGCCACAATCACCGACATCTCGCCCAATCTGCAGCCCGGCCAGTGGATCAATGGCCGCGAACCCATCCTGGGCCTGCGCATGGGCACCGTGCTGGAAGCCTATGTGGCCGAATCCGACTTGCCCCGCATCGCCAAAAACAACACGGCCCGCTTCATCCCCGAAGGCGGCGGCAAGGCCTTGGCCGCAACCATCGCCGCCATCGACCGTGTCGCCGTCAAGGCGCTCACCGAACCATCCCTGGCCGCCCCCTATGGCGGCACCATCCCCGCCCGCTTCGCCGACAAGACCCTGGTGCCCGACGGCGCCCTTTACCGCGTCCGCCTGAGCACCGATACCCCGACCGCTTTCGCCGCTCCAATGCGCGGCCAGATCCATATGGATGGACTGCGCCAATCCCTGATGGGCAGCGCCCTGCGATCCGCCGCTGCCGTGTTGGTCCGGGAATGGGGTTTCTGATTTGAGGAGAGGAGATCGTCATGAAAAAACTGCCTTTTCATCTGGCCATCCCAACCCCGCTATCGTCGGGGAGGCGGAAGACGACTGCATATTTTCCAGCTGCGGTGGTGGTCGGCCATTACCCCGGCCCTGATAGGGAAACCTGTCAGGACTTTGGCCTCCATATTTTTGCCCTGAAGGGAGAGGGATTGGAGCCATTGACAGAGTTTCGTGGCTCCGTCTGCATACCAAGCCATGAGGAGTTGGACACATGCGAGTGATCTGCATGATTGACACCCATGTCCCGCATGATGTCTTGGCCTGGCTGTCCCTGCTTGGCATTCCGGTCGAGAGATCATATTTCGCCGCAACCTCGGACGGGCTTGGCGATATCGGGCGCGGCGACATCATGCTTCTTGACCTGCGCCGTCACCCCCGTCAGGCCATCGACACGATCAAATCCATCCGGCGGCGACAGGGCTTTGGGCCTGGCATCATCGTCATGACCAGGCGGGGCGATGTGGTGACGACCCTTGAGGCCCTGGAAGCCGGGGCCGATTCCCTGACCCATTGCCCTGGAACCGACGCGACCCTAGTCGCCGCCTCGATCATCGGCCTGGGCCGCCTGATGGGCGTGCTGCCCCAAGGGGTACGGGTTCATCGAGGCTTCTGCCAGACGGGTTCGAGCTGCGGCGCACGCCCATGAGCGACCATATCCCGCTTTCCCCCCTGGCCTTCGCCAGGGCGGACGAATACGTCTTCACCAAGATCCTGGCACCGGCGGAGCCGTTCGTGCGGTCGCTGGGTGCCCCGGTCATGGTGACCGATTCCTCAGCCGTTCGGATCCATACCGGCAAGTTCCGCTGGATGGGCAACATTGATCTGCTGGTTCTGCATGATTCCCCGTCGGCTGTTCTGGAAATGATGCGTGGGCATTTCTCCAACATCATCATCGGTAGCCGCGGGGGATTTTTCCGGGCCGCGTTCGAGCTGCCCATCGATGCCACGAACATCGCTGCGGGCATGTGCTTTCTGATCGAAGTTCACGTCAATGCCATTTTCCACCAGAACCAACCGACCAGTGTGGTGGCCAGGGAAGATTTCGACCTTGTAGAATGGAAACAGGTTCCCAGCTTCTGCGGCCATTTCAGCTGCCGCCTGCCGGTTCCCACCCTGCGGACCATTCTGGGGCTGAAGGCCAGCAAGGATATCGGCAACGACCTGCTCGACGTGTTCACCTTGGTCGCGTTTGCCGAAATCCTCCCGGAATGGCTGGGCGAGGACTTCCTGGGACCGGCCGTCAAGGCCATCGCCGACAGCCTTGACCGCATATGCCGCCTGTACACGATGCATTACCACGAAGACAGCGCCCTTGCCCGGGAACGCTTCCTGGCGGTGACCGGTCAGTTGTGACAATTTCCGAGTTTGCCGCCAGAAAGAATTTTGCCAATAATTCCGTGTCTTGGCGCGACTGCGCCTTTACAAATTCCTCGTATCAGGTGGGGCCTGGAGATGTGCGGGCTGTCGACGCAATCGATGTGTGAGGCTTCGGGCCACGGAATCTTCCGCCCATCGGCGTTGAGGACTACCACATCGGAATAGTCCCCCGTCTTCGTGACGGCGACCACGGCGACATGGATGTCCTCCAGCTTGGTGTTTCGAACGCACGTCATAGCCATGACCTTAGCCAGCTTGGCGGCGATGCGTTCTTCGTCCTCTTTTCTCATGCTGGAATGGTAACAGGGGAACGGTGGGTTGTATCCCCCACATACGACGAAAGCGGCCGATCAAGGTTGCCCCCGGTCGGCCGCGTCTCGCGAAGTATGGATTATGCTATTTGCCGATGGGCGGCGCCTGCGCCAGCAGGGTCCGGGTCTGCTCGGAATCCGCCGATCCGCCGAACTCGAAGTCAAAGGCGGTGGCGAACTTGCCGGCGAGCAAAGTCACCACCGAGATGATGCAGCCGCCGACGGCGGTGTTGCCGTCGACGTGGCCGAATACCATGAAGCCAATGCCGCCGACGATGCCGAGCCCGGCGGTCACCAGCAGGACGTTGGCGCGGGTGTTGCTGCGCCCCGCCTTGATGAATTCGCTGGCGCGGGCACGGGCGTTCTGACGGTCGGCCAGGGGGACGGTCAGGGTGGTGATGGCCCCGGTCATCTGCTGCATCCGCTCCTCGTGGGCGAAGGCCTGAGCCTGGGAGCGCAGTTGGAACACCAGATTGGGGTCGGCCAGCACCTCGCGGGCCTTGTCGGGATCGTCGGTGCCGGTGATGGCGCGGACGGTGTCGGCCAGCTTGCCGACGGCCTTCTCGGCATCGTCGCCGAACAGGCTGGCGATGTCCGG
>CAJANN010000352.1 GCA_903941095.1 uncultured Rhodospirillaceae bacterium
CTCGGGTTTGGTCCGCGCCAGATCGTGGCGGGTGAACAAGACATCGCCGTAGAAATCCATGCCGTAACTTTGTGGCGTGAAAATAGTGAACGGCACGCCACGTTGGTTCAGCAGATATGGGTAGTTTGACAGGTAGTCGGTGAGCGCGGCGACACGGCCCATTGCCAGATCGTCGATATCGGCAGGGGTGTTGGTGAATTGGATCTGCGAAAGCGGAATCCCCTCGGCGATGAACATCGCCTTCAAGTTGACGTTCTGAACGCCGTCCATAACCTGCACCGGCCCGGCGCCGACCAAGTCGCTCAATTGCCTGTTTTCGCCGTGTACCACCAAAACGCTGGGTGAATGCTGCAACACCGCCGCCAGCAGAAGTAGGGGACGCCCGGCCAGGTAATCGACCACCATCCCCGAAACGTCGACGCCGAAATCGGCCTTGCCGTTCAGCACTTCGTCCTCTGCGTTGATGGTGGAACCACCTTCCTTCACGACGACGTCTAGACCGGCGTCTTTATAAAATCCCTTGTGAAGGGCTGCGTAATAACCAGCGAATTGAAATTGATGCATCCACCGCAACTGAAGGGTCGCACGCTCGCTCGCCCGTGCCGCAGTGGCTGGGATGAACAGCGCCAGAATGGTGACAAGCGTCACACCCCACTTACATCCCGCCTTCACTGCCAATTCCCCGGCGGCGGAGCGACATAGTCCAAGCCATCGGCGATTGGCAGGTGGACTGAAACAACGCTTCCCCGGCCCGGAACGCTCTGGAGCTTCGCTTCGCCGCCGTGCATCGCCGCGATCGGTCGCACCAGGAAAAGGCCCAGGCCAAAACTCGGCACGCCATTGTCGTGCGAAGCGCGCAAATTTCTCTCGAAAACCTGTTCCGCCTGTTCGGGCGCAATGCCGATGCCTTGGCCCTGGGCGTCGATCACCACCTCGGTACCGCGGCGTCGGGCGTTCACTCTGATGGTGCCTCCCATGAGGGAATAGTTGATGACGGTGTCAATGAGGTTGGAGAGAACCACCTGCAACAGGATCGGATCGGCCATCACCCGCAAGTCAGGGGCGCCTGCATCCCTGTCGGTCGGCGCCATCGCCGCCCCCCCGGGGTGAAGGCTCATCGTCAAGGTTGCCGGCGGTGACGGCGGGCGACACAGGAAAGAGAGAACTGCCAAGGAGACCACCACTTCCTCCACTCTGACAATCAGAACGTCGCCGAAGGCCGATGCACCGTCGATGAAATTGGGCATGTATCCCATTAGCGGTGCAAACGAAATGATGGCAACCACTCACGCCACAGCCATTGCGCCCCGCCGCTGTTCGGAAAGAATTCTCCGGAACTGGCGCTCAATGGCAGGGTCGGCGAAATGAGCCCATAGTCGCGTGATGTGCGGATATCAACCATGTTGGCCTTGTACCTCGCGAATGGCGCGCATGTCGACTGAAGAGGCGACAAGCCTATGCCATGGTGCTGCTGGCAGCGACCCGGCACGAGCTGGAAACGGTCGGCAGCGAGATCGTGTCCCATGGATTGGTGTAACAGCGGTGGCGTAGCCATGCTGATCTCCGGCGGGTTTGGCCGGGTTGGTCAGGCTGCCACGGCGGGCAGTCCGACAAGCGGATCATCGCTCAAG
>CAJANN010000353.1 GCA_903941095.1 uncultured Rhodospirillaceae bacterium
ACTGCGCCTGACCCTGGGCGCCGCCGGCGCCTTCGCCTTCGTGCTGTCGGCGCTGAAGCTGCCCAGCGTCACCGGCTCAAGCTCGCACCCCACCGGCACCGGGCTGGGGGCGATGGCGGTCGGGCCGGCGGCCACCACGGTGATCGGCACGGTGGTGCTGCTGTTCCAGGCGCTGCTGCTGGCCCACGGCGGCCTGACCACCCTGGGGGCCAACATCTTCTCGATGGCCGTCGCCGGACCGTGGGTGGCCTGGGCGGCATGGCGCGGCGGCCGGCGGCTGGGCCTGCCGGCGGGGGTGGCGATATTCCTGGCGGCGATGCTGGGCGACCTGACGACCTATGGGGTGGCCTCGGCGCAGCTGGCCCTGGCCTTTCCCGATGCGGCGTCGGGCTTTGCCGGCGCCTTCGCCAAGTTCGCCGGCATCTTCGCCGTCACCCAGGTGCCGCTGGCAATCGCCGAGGGCATGCTGACCGTTGTGGTGATGAAGGCCCTGGCCGCCCGCAACGCCACCCTGGGGATCGGGGCATGAGCCGGCCCCTGACCATTGCGCTGCTGCTGGGCGCCGTCCTGGTGGCGGCCGCGCCGCTGCTGCTGGGCATCGGCGGCGATTACGGCGGCACCGACGGCCGCGCCCAGGCCGAGATCGAGGCCGGCGGCTACCGGCCCTGGGCGCAACCGCTGTGGAGCCCCCCCGGCAAGGAGATGGAAAGCCTGCTGTTCGCCCTGCAGGCCGCCATCGGGGCCGGCGGCCTGGGCTATGTCCTGGGCCGCCTGCACGGACGGCGGCGGCGATGATCCTGGCCGACCGGCTGGCTTATGCCAGCCGCTGGCGGCGCCGGCCGCTGGCGGAAAAATCCCTGCTGTCGGCCGGCCTGCTGGCCCTGGCCCTGGCCCTGCCCCCCGTCCCCGGCGGCGCCCTGGTGCTGGGAACGGCGACCGCCCTGGCCCTGGCCGCCGGCACCCCGGCTTCGGCCTGGATCCGGCTGATGGCGGCCCCGGCCGCCTTCGTCGCTTCGGGATCGCTGGCCCTGCTGGCCGAAATGGATGCGGCGGGACTGCACCTGGCCGCCGATCACGGCCGGCAGGCGGGCCTTGTCGCCCTGCGCGCCCTGGCCGCAATCGCCGCCCTGCTGCTTCTGGCGGCGACGACGCCGACCCCGGACCTGATCCAGGGATTGCGCCGCCTGGGAGTGCCGGCGGAGCTGACCGAACTGGCCCTGTCCATCTACCGCTTCATCTTCGTGCTGCAGGACACCGCCGCCGCCATGCATGCCGGACAGGCGGCCCGCCTGGGCACCGACGGCTGGCGGCGGCGGGTGCGGTCGGCGGGCATGCTGGCGGCGTCCCTGCTGCCGCGCGCCCTGGACCGCGCCCACCGGCAGGAAACCGGACTGGCCGCCCGCTGCTTCGACGGCAGCCTGCGCACCCTGTCGCCGCTCCGGCCCGCCAGCCCGGCCGGGCTGATCCGGGTGGCCGTTCTGCTGGCCCTGCTGGCGGGGGCAGGAACATGGGCGTGATCCTGGAAGCGCAGGGGCTGCACTATGCCTATCCCGGCGGCGGCGAGGCCCTGGCCGGACTGGACCTGACCGTCCGCCGCGGCCGCCGGCTGGCCATCCTGGGGGCCAACGGCGCCGGCAAGACCACCTTGCTGCTGCACCTGAACGGCACGCTGGCCCCGGCCCGGGGCCACGTCCTGCTGGACGGCGCCGCCGCCGGCTATGGCCGGGCCGGACGGGCGGCCTGGCGCCGCCGGGTCGGACTGGTGCTGCAGGCCCCCGACGACCAGCTGTTCGCCGCCAGCGTCGCCGAGGACGTTTCCTTCGGTCCGCTGAACCTGGGCCTGAGCGAGGCCGAGGTCCGCCGCCGCGTCGGCGAAGCCCTGGCCGCCCTGGACATCGCCGATCTGGCCGAACGGCCGCCGCACATGCTGTCGTTCGGCCAGAAGAAGCGCGTCGCCATCGCCGGCGCCGTCGCCATGCGCCCCGACATCTTGCTGCTGGACGAACCCAGTGCCGGGCTCGACCCCCAGGGCACCGCCCATCTGCTGGCCGCCCTGGACCATCTGCGCGGCGATGGCGCCACCCTGGCCTTCACCACCCATGACGTCGACCTGGCCTGGACCTGGGCCGACGACGTCGCCCTGTTCACCGCCGGCCGGGTGGTCCGCCAGGGCGATGCCGAGACGGTGCTGGCCGACCGCGACGCCCTGACGGCGACGCGGCTGCGCCCGCCCTTCCTGCTGGAACTGGGCCAAAAGGCGCGGTCCTGCGGGCTGCTGCGGGCCGACGAGCCGTTGCCGCGCCGGTCCGCCGACGGGCTGGCCCTGCTGGATCGGGCGGAAAATAGGAATCATTCACAAATCTGACATCAGCGGTTTGCCGTCCGCATAAAAGCGGCGCAAACCGCATTCGCATTGCTTTGGCACTGTAGGAACATTCCAGCGTGCAGAGGCAGGAGCGATCCATGAAGATCTTTGCCCCCGACACCGTTGCCCCCCACACCGTTGCCCCCCACACCCGCCGCGAGTGGACCGACCGTTTCGACGACCTGCTGGCCGCCGGCTGGGCCGAGGTCGAGCCGGCCGACCTGCTGTGCCATGTGTCGCAGTTGATCGAAGACATGGCCGACCATCTGCAGTCCGGTGCCGAACGCGACATGGTGCTGGCCCGCCGCGCCATGCTGCACAGCCACGCCGGCACCCCCGACGCGATGATGGTCGCCGATCACATGGCCTTTCTGTGCGGCATCCTGAAGCGCCGTCACTATCACTGATACGGAACCCGAATGAATCATCCGGGTTCCTAAGCCCTCGCCGGGCGGCCGCATCCGCGGCCTTGG
>CAJANN010000354.1 GCA_903941095.1 uncultured Rhodospirillaceae bacterium
GCTTCGGCATGGGCGAGGGCATCAAGCGCGGCATGGCCAACCAGAAGATCGCGATGGGCATGGTCAAGACCAAGCGCATGCATCTGGGAATGCCGCACAAGGTGAAGAATACCGGAGAACTGAAGGCGATGCTGGCCAAGGCGGCCGAGCTGGAAGCCAAGAAGCACGGCGCGAAGTGAGGATCGGCCCATGACCAAGACCATGTCTTACTATCCCGGCTGCAGCTCGCAAGCGTCGGCCGTGCATCTGGATACCTCGCTCAGGGCCGTGATGGGCAAGCTGGGCGTCGAATTGCGCGAAGTCGAAGACTGGAACTGCTGCGGCGCTTCCGTCGGCCATATCGACGGCGGCCATCTGGGCATGTTCGCCCTGAACGGCCGCAATCTGGCCGCCGCCCAGGCGCAGGGGCCCGAGGATTTCGTCACGCCCTGCGCCGCCTGCTATCTCAACAGCCACTACCACAACGAAAAGATCCGCGGCGACGAGGATCTGAAGACCGAGGTCAACGAGGTTCTGGCCGCCGGCGGCAAGTCCTATGACGGCTCGCTGCACGTCCGCCATTCCTGCGAGGTGCTGGTCAACGACATCGGCATGGACAAGGTCAAGGAACAGGTGACCAAGCCGCTGACCGGCCTGAAGGTGGCCGGCTGGATCGGCTGCCAGACGGTCCGCCCGTTCGCCAAGACCGAACGCGGCGGCGAATTCGCCACCTATGACGATCCCCAGTTCCTGGATGATTTCATCACCGCCTGCGGCGCCGACGCGGTGCCGTTCAAGGGCAAGACCAAATGCTGCGGCGGGTCGGTCAGCGTCATGAGCCCCGACAAGACCCTGCACCTGATGAAGGACATCCTGGACGAGGTCAAGGCGACCGGCGCCGAGGTGGTGGTGACGCCCTGCCCGCTGTGCCAGACCAATCTGGAAATGTATCAGCCGATGATCAATGAGAAATTCGGGACGGACTTCAACTATCCGGTGATGTTCTATTCCCAGTTGATGGCTGTGGCGTTCGGTCTGGATGCCGAAAAGGACGCGGCGCTGCACCAGCATCTGATCCCGCCACAAGCCGTTATTGCCCGGGCGAAGTAGTCACAGGGGGCTTCTGCCCGGGAACCTTGGGCCGCGCCTGTCATGGCGCGGCCCTACTTTTTTGCCGGAACCGATCTAAGATAAAGGAATGAAATCGTTTTTGGCCTCCTCAAATAGGGGGTGCGACTATGCCGAATCTGCTATAGGCTAATACCGATGTATGGGCGGGGGCCTAAGGTTCGGTCATGAAAAAAATTCTAATTGTTGAGGATGATTCCGTATCCGCACAGCTTTGTAAGTCAATTCTGGGACGTCAATTCGAAGTCGTCTTGGTATCGACAGCAAATCAGGCCTTGGATGTTTTGGCGGGAAAAAATCCATTCGATCTGATTTTGCTTGATATCGGTTTGCCGGATATGGACGGCTATGCTTTGTGCCAGGCTGTCCGTGAAAAGAAGCTTGCTGAAGGCGTGCCGATTATCTTCATTACCGGGCGCACAGCCTCTGAAGATGAAGAGCAGGGTTTTCGCGTCGGCGCCGTCGATTATATCCGCAAGCCTCTGTCTCCCTATGTTCTGCGCGCCCGCGTCAATGCCCGGCTGGGCGAGTTTGGTCTTCTCGATGCCGAGGCCTCCGAGCAGGGGGACAAGCGCGTCCGGATGCGGGAGCGCCTGTCCGAGTTCGAAAAATCATTTTCAACCGCCCAAGGTGATGGAAAGTCCTCGCGGCTCTATATCATCAACCTGACGCCTCTGGAAAAGCTGTTCGCCAGCAGATGGGAAAAAGTTCAGCACAAGGTGGTATTCATCGTCGAGACGATGGTCTCGTCCAGCCTTGGCAAGGGCGAGGCATACAAGTATTTCGGTGACAATATTTTTGCCGTCATCTACCCAAGCCTTGGTCCGGCCGAAGGCAAGGTCCGGGCCGGTGCTCTGTGCGAGAACATCTGCAAGAAGCTTCTGGGCGAGGAGTTCGAGGCTGGGCGCGGCGGTCAGGCGATCGTCGACGAAATGCAGCTGCTGGGACGTGAAGCCGAGACCCCGGCCGGGGGCGGCACCCAGACCGGCGGGCAGGATCCCCAGATTGCCTATCGGCACATTCTCGACAGCGTGCAGATGGAATATCTGCCGATCTGGAATCCCGAGTTCCGGCACGTCGACGGATACCGCGTGTCGTTCCGCCGGGAATTCCACGGCCGCAGCCTGTTCGGCAAAAGCGTGCTGCAGGGGGGCGGTACCGACCCGCTATGGCCCGGCCTGTACGAAAAGATGTTCGCCGACATCACCGGCAAGCTGAACGACGTGCAGGGCAAGACCCCCTATGTCATCGTCACCATCCATACCGATTCCCTGATGAACCGCGAATTCCTGGATGTCATCAAGATCGCCGCGACATCGGGATCGTTCCGCAAGCGGATCCGGATCGAGATCGTCGGGCTCGACGACGATATCAGCATGAACAGGCTTTATGGAATTCTGTCGGCCATCGGCAGTTTCTGCGATTCCCTGATGGTCCGGATTTCGCCCGACAGCCCGATATCCCATGAAATCAAGATGCTTGGGGTCAATACCATCGGGCTGAATTTCTCCGACGTGCATCGCAGCGGCTTGGGGCGTCGCGCCTCGTATGTCGTGGCGTCGCACTTCGCCAAAAAATCGGCTTCGCTTGGCTTTAACAATTATGTGTGGGACGTTGACACCATTCCCGATTTCCAAGTAATGATGGCGACACATTTCAAGTCTATTGGCGGCAAGGTTATCGGCCCTTCTGTCGAGGCGCCTGCGGGTGTCCGGCCGTTGGCCCAGGCAAACATCCTGAAGCCGGTTGCATAGTGGATGGGGGAAGAAGATGATTTATTGGGACCCAAAGCTTGAGACTGGAATTGCTGTAATCGACGAAGATCATAAGACCCTGTTCGGCCTGCTGAATGCGCTGTTGCGGATTATTGACGATGGCGAAAAGGCCGACGACGCCGCACTGGCCATTGCCGCCCTCAACGATTACGCCACCGGACATTTCAAGCGGGAAGAGGCCTTGATGCTGCTGTGCGGCTATCCCGGGCAGGACCGCCATGAGCGCGACCACAATGCCTTCCGGCAGGGAATGAAAAGTCTGCAGCATCTGTTCAGCATCAATGCCGGCATGGTCAATCTGCGCGGTGTATCCGACTTTCTGCTGAATTGGTTGCAGCAGCACATCGCCGTGTCCGACCGCGCTTATGTGCCGAAGATGCAGGAAAGCAGCGCCCTGATCGCCAAGGCCTCGGAAAACCTGATTTCGTGCACCTCGTTCGATCTGTAAGCCGCCGACCCGGCCGGTTCCCGCTGTGGAATCGGCCATCTTTTCACGGCGGTAGAACTTTGTTTCAGGTATGTCCAATTCTATTCTTTAGTGTCAAAAATTTATTCTTCTGAATAGGTTCCGGGTGGCGTATAACGCACATCGTTGCGGGGTGCGGTCGTGGATGGAGGTCGGCTGGTGATTTCGTGGAATGAAACCTTGAGCACGGGGATTGACGTGATCGACGATGATCACAAGTTCCTGATCTCCTTGATCAATCAATTCGCGGAACTGGCCGAGCATTGCGAAGATCTGGCGCAGATTTCCATCGCTGTCGGTGCGTTGAATGAATATGTCCTCAACCATTTCCGTCGGGAAGAGATCCTGATGATGGTCTGCACCTATTCGGAACGGCGCCAGCATCAGCGGGAACACAAGGCGTTCACCGACATCGTCGATTCCCTGCAGCAGCTGTACCGGCTGCGGCCCCGACTGGTCAATCTGCGGGAAGTCGCGATTTTTCTGTCCGATTGGCTGAATTCCCACATCGCGGTATCCGATCAGGGGTATGTCGCGCAGATGCGGGCGCACAAGTCCCTGGTGGACACCGTTTCCACCAATCTGCGCGATGATGTGAATTTCCGTTTCGACGAACCGGACCATTTGCGCGTCAGCTGACCGGCTGATTGCCAAGACGGGCGTGCGACGTCCGGGGCCGTCCGCGTTCCGTCTTGGACCCGTCGATGCATCAGAAAAGAACGAATCGGTCCATCAGCCGTTGGCTCGGATGCGGATGAAGGACATCGGCAACCAGACCCGACGCGTGAAGTTCCGTCAGAAGTTCTTTCAGCAAGGTTACCGTGACCATAGCTTTCAGGTCGCCGTTCTTTCTGTCGTTGATCGGCTGGTCATGCATGAGAATGATGGCGCCGTGAATCCGGGGGGACGACACCACGCGGCGCGCCTCTGCCCGGCACAGGCCTTCGATATCGCCGGCAGATGAGCAGCGGGGCGAGATCAGGTGATCTTCCGTTGAAAGGCGCCAATGGGCGATCTGGCTGTTGGGCATCCATTTGCGCACCGACCGATGCACACTGATCTTGCGGTATCCGCCGTTGTACGGCATGCGAACCAGATAGGGCTGCGGCGTCGGCCGGTATTTAGCCAGTATGTTTTCGCAGCGGTCGAAATCGACGATCAGCCGGTCGGGCTTTTCTTTGTCCAGGCGGACATGATCCCACCCATGTGCATAGACCGCATGTCCGCGCCGAACGGTTTCCTGCACCAGTTCCTCGGCGTGGACGATTCGGCAGCCGGACATGAAGAAGGTTGCCTTGGCCCCGAATTCGTCCAGAGAATCCAGCATCCCGGGAAGCGAATCGGGCATCGGCGCGTCATCGATGGTGATCGCGACGGACATGTCGCCGGGTGGCTGGCTTCTCAGTACCGGCAACCACATGCCGGGGGAAATGCTGACTTGCATGACGACCTCTCGCGGCGGAAGGTTACCGATCTCGACGTGAATTGCAACGGCTGCGGCCGGTCAAATTCCGGCGCCCATGTCGATCAGGCCGGTCTGCCGTTCGACCTCGACCAGCAGCGCGTGCAGGCTGCGGTCGACGAACCCGTCGGATTCCAGTTGCCGGACGGTGTTGATCAGATAGTCGCGGTTCAGCCCGGCGGCGCCCTGGGCATCCATGATGATGGTGGCCTGGCGTTCCGGGTCCAGGTTTCCGGCATAATGGCGGTGGCCGCGGTCGGCCACGAAGGTGTAGGCGGCGGCGCGGTGGCCGTTCTCCAGGGTGACCTGGGCGATATGGGGGCGGTAGGCGTATCCGACCAGTTCGCGCTCGTTGAGATAATGCACGGTGGACCGGGCGTCGGCGGCCGGCACCCGGAAGGCCAGCCCCCGGCACGAACCGCCGCGATCCAACCCCAGCACCAGCCCCGGCTGCTGCGGAGTGCCGCGATAATGCAGCGAATACAGGCAGAACGAGCGGTGCCATCCCCTGAGCAGGGCCGGGACCGCCTCGGCGAAGGCAAAGCCCGGCCGCCACATCAGCGAGCCATAGCCGAACACCCACAAGTCGCCGCGCCCTGTCAGCATCTGTCGTCCTGGTTCCGGCGAAACACGCACCATGTGAAGGCCTGGGGCCTGCCCCCGGGGGTCAGGTGCTCTTCCCGCCGGGTATCCAGCAGTTGGAAGCCGTTTCCCAGGATGGCGGACAGGGCCGGCGCGTCGTACCGCTGAACGGGCAGGCCCGAGCACTTGTCCGGGCCATCGGGGGCGAAGGTGGCGAAGATGGCGATGCCGCCGGGCACCAGGGCGGTCGTCAGCGCCCGGCAATAGGCCTGGCGGTCCTCGTCCCGGGTCAGGAAGTGGAAGACGGCCCGATCATGCCAGACATCGAACAATCCGGAGACCGGGCGCCAGTCCAGGATGTCGCTTTCGATCCAGGTGACCTCGTCGCCCAGCGGCCCCAGCCGTTCGGCGGCCTGGGTCATGGCTGCTTCCGAGATGTCGAGCACCGCCACATGGCGCCAGCCGCGCTCGAGCAGACGGTCGACCAGCAGCGAGGCGCCGCCGCCGATGTCGACCAGCCCGGCATCCTTGCGCAGGCCAAGCCCGTCGATCAGTTGAAGGGACATTGCCGGTTCGGGCTGGAACCAGCTGGTCTGCTCGGCCGGCTTTCCGGTCCAGACCTGTTGCCAATGCTGGCGGCGTTCGTCGGTTATGGTCATGGCACGTCTCCTTGCCGCCATAATGATACGGGACGCGGCTTTCGTCGCGCTGGAAATCGACCGCCGGGCGTCGTATATCAGGACCCGTCGCCTCTCGCGCTTGCGAGGGGCTCTTGCTGCTTTCGAGGATGACATGGCGGACGTGTGGACTCCGGATACCTGGCGGACCAAGACCCTGCATCAGGTTCCCTCCTACCCCGATTCCGGCCGGCTGGCCGGGGCCGAGGAAACCCTGTGCAGTTTCCCGCCGCTGGTTTTCGCCGGCGAGGCCCGCCGCCTGAAATCCTCGCTGGCCAACGTCGCCGAGGGGAAGGCCTTCCTGCTGCAGGGCGGCGACTGCGCCGAAAGCTTCGCCGAATTCCGCGCCAACAATATCCGCGACACTTTCCGCGTCATGTTGCAGATGGCGGTGGTGCTGACCTACGGCGCCGCCATGCCGGTGGTCAAGGTCGGGCGCATGGCCGGCCAGTTCGCCAAGCCGCGTTCCGCCGATACCGAAACCATCGACGGCGTCACCCTGCCCAGCTATCGCGGCGACATCATCAACGGCATCGAGTTCACGCCCGAGGCCCGCATCCCCGATCCCGACCGCATGATCCGCGCCTACAACCAGTCGGCGGCGACGCTGAACCTGCTGCGCGCCTTCGCCCAGGGCGGCTATGCCGACCTGCACAAGGTCCATCAATGGACGCTGGGCTGCGTCGCCGGGTCGCTGCAGGGCAAGCTGTACGAGGAAATGGCCAACCGCCTTTCCGAGACCCTGGCCTTCATGGGCGCCTGCGGCATGACCAGCGAGACCACTCCGCAGATCCGCGAGACCGAGTTCTTCACCTCGCACGAGGCCCTGCTGCTGCCTTACGAGCAGGCGCTGACCCGCGTCGATTCGACCACCGGCGACTGGTACGATTGTTCGGCCCACATGCTGTGGATCGGCGAGCGGACCCGTCAGCTGGATGCCGGCCATGTCGAGTTCCTGCGCGGCGTGCGCAATCCCATCGGCTTCAAGGCAGGGCCGTCGATGTCCGGCGACGATCTGTTGCGGTTGATCGACACCCTGAATCCCGACAACGAGCCGGGCCGCA
The DNA here is from genome assembly GCA_903941095.1 of uncultured Rhodospirillaceae bacterium. Lineage (GTDB taxonomy): Bacteria > Pseudomonadota > Alphaproteobacteria > Rhodospirillales > Magnetospirillaceae > Magnetospirillum. The sequence continues at coordinate 7,134 of CAJANN010000354.1, forward strand.
TCACCGTCATCACCCGCATGGGGGCCGAGAAGATCGAGGAGAAGCTGCCGGCCCTGGTCCGTCACGTCACCCGTGAAGGCCGTTCGGTGGTGTGGTCGTGCGATCCCATGCACGCCAACACGGTCAAGGCCGGGACCGGCTACAAGACCCGCGAATTCGACCGGATCCTGGGCGAGGTGCGGGCCTTCTTCGCGGTACACAAGGCGGAAGGCACCCATGCCGGCGGCGTGCATTTCGAGATGACCGGCCAGGACGTCACCGAATGCGTCGGCGGCAGCAATGCGGTGACCGA
>CAJANN010000355.1 GCA_903941095.1 uncultured Rhodospirillaceae bacterium
CGCCATCAGCTGGCGCGACGGCCCGTTATCCTCCACCACCAGGATGGAGAAATCGGTCAGGTTGCGAGATGGGGTGAAGTCTGGAAACACGCGGTCAACACCTTCGATAAAGCCCTAGGCTCAGGACTCATTGATCAGAGCCAGAAGATGACGGCTGCGGCGATGCAGATGGCCGACATGAAGGTATGGGCGCATCGGTCATAGCGGGTGTGGATGCGGCGCCAATCCTTGAGCTTACCGAACATGTTCTCGATCTTGTGGCGCAGTCTGTAGAGCGCCGGGTCATGGGGGATAGGCACCTTCCGATTACTCTTTGACGGGATGCAGGCGGCGATACCGCGAGCGGCCAAGGCGTCTCGGAACCAATCGGCGTCGTAGCCTTTGTCTCCAAGCAGGGATTTCGCTTTGGGGAAGGCGTCGATCATCAAGGCCGCGCCCTTGTAATCGCTCATCTGGCCTTCGCTCAACAGCAGGATCAGCGGCCGACCACAGCCATCGCAGACGGCATGAAGCTTGGAGTTCAGGCCGCCTTTGGTACGCCCGATACGTCGGGGTACAGCCCCTTTTTGAGCAGGCTGGCGGCTGTCCGGTGCGCCTTGAGGTGGGTCGCATCGATCATCAATTGGTCGGGCTTGCCCCCACCGGCCGCCAACTCCGCCAAGATCCGGTTGAACACGCCGAGCCGGCTCCAGCGGATGAACCGGTTATAGATCGTCTTATGAGGCCCGTATTCCTTGGGCGCGTCTCGCCAGCGCAGCCCGTTCCTGATCACGAAGATAATGCCGCTGAGGACCCGTCGGTCGTCCACCCTCGGCACGCCGTGCGAAAGCGGGAAGTACGGCTCGATCCGCCGCATCTGCTTATCCGAAAGCCAAATCAGATCACTCATGGCGGCACCTCCTGATGCCGCCATTGAATCAATCACTTCGCCACAGCGCAACCGAATTAATGGGTCCTGAGCCTAGCAGCCTGTCGGACTTAACGCCAAGGCGGGATAATGGTAGAATCTGGGCCATCGCTCCGGCCCACGGACTCCCCTGACATGAGCAACTTCCGCCAGATCGACCGCGACACCGGTTTTCTGCTTCCGCCATCGGTTGACGACTGGCTTCCGGAGCGGCACTTGGCGCGGTTCGTGGTGGAGGTGATCGACGGCTTGGATCTGCGAGCGATGAGCGGGAGTTATCGCGGCTCGGGTTCGGCGTCCTATCACCCGGCGCTGTTGTTGGGCATCCTGGTCTACGGGTACGCGACGGGGGTGTTTTCGAGCCGCAAGCTGGAGCGGGCGACCTTTGATTCGGTGGCATTCCGCTTCATCGCCGCCAACGAGCATCCCGACCACGACACCATCGCGGCGTTCCGGCGGCGCTTTCTCAAGGACATCAAGGGTCTGTTCGTCCAGGTTCTGCTGCTGGCCCGCGAGATGGGCATGCTGAAGATGGGCACCGTAGGGCTCGACGGGACGAAGATTCACGCCAACGCCAGCCGGCACAGCGCGCTTTCCTATGAGCATGCGGGCAAGATCGAGGCGCAATTGCAGGCGGAAGTGGCCGATCTGATGGCCAAGGCCGAGGCGGCGGATCAGGCGGACATTCCCGATGGCATGTCGGTCCCCGAGGAATTGGCGCGGCGCGCGGAGCGGCTGGCGAAGATCGCCGAAGCCCGGGCCAAGATCGAGGCCCGTGCCAAGGAGCGCTTCGAGCGCGAGCGGGCCGAATACGAGGCCAAGCTGGCGGCGCGGGAGGCCAAGACCAAGGCCACCGGCAAGAAGCCGGGAGGCAAGCCGCCCCAGCCCCCGACCGAGGGGCCACGGCCTTCGGACCAGATCAATCTGACCGACGAAGAATCGCGTATCATGCCGGTGGCGGGCGGCGGTTTCGACCAGTGCTACAACGCCCAGGCGGCGGTGGCGGCGGGCAGCCTGCTGGTGGTGGCAACCGATGTGGTCCAGGCCCCCAACGACAAGCAGCAGCTTGAACCGATGCTGGGCAAACTCAACGCCTTGCCCAACGAGATCGGCAAGCCCGATACGCTGCTGGCCGATAACGGCTATTTCAGCGAAGCCAACGTGGCGGCGTGCGCAGCGGCGGGCATCGAGCCGATGATCGCCACCGGCCGGCAGCCTCATCATCCCTCCCTGGACGAGCGCTTTGCCGACGCCCCGCCGGCACCGGAAAAGCCAACGCCCGTCGAGGCCATGACCCACCGCCTGAGGACACCCGACGGCAAAAGACTCTACGGCTTGCGCAAGCAGACCCCGGAACCGGTCTTCGGCATCATCAAATCCGTGCTGGGGTTCCGCCAATTCCTGCTGCGCGGCCTGGATAACGTCCAAGGCGAATGGAGTTTGGTGACCATGGCCTGGAACATGAAGCGGATGTTCGCCTTGGGCGCCGCCACCTGAGGCAAGATCGCCAATTCTGGGCAGATAATGCGCCGAAGACGGGCAATTGAACTGCCCTGAACGCCGTTACACCCCGTTTCCACACCCACTGCCGTCATTCGCCACCGTCACCAGGGCCTTCGACGGAATATCCGGTCTGGCATTCCGTCGTCAGCCCCCAGTCCGACAGGCTGCTAGCGTGCAGGAGCTTGCGGGTCTCGATAACGAAGGTGTTCGACAATCCGAAGCCGGTGGCCATGCCTGCCAGAACTGTGTCGATCTGCGCTTCGGTTGGAGGAGGATCGAGGGGGATCAGATTGGCGACCGATGACGCCAGCGCCTCGGGAGACTCGATGTTCATTAGCGCAGCTTCCCCATGATGCGTTGGGCCATTTCTGGATATCGGCTGAACGGGTCGGTCAGATGGAGCCTTTCCAGGACGGTCTGCCTCATCTCAGGCACTCCAGCGAATGCAC
>CAJANN010000356.1 GCA_903941095.1 uncultured Rhodospirillaceae bacterium
ATGAACCCCCAGTGGCGCGATCTCTGCGAAGACATTGCCTGACGGCTCCCGTCGGTTGGATGCCCGCCTGCGCGGGCATGACGTCAAAAATTTACCCTTCCGTAACCTGAGTTCGGAGCCCTGCTTGCCCTAGCGGCCGGTCATCCCGCGGAACAGCTCTTGCAGGAAACGCCGGCCCGACGGCTTGTCGGCGCCGTCGTCCCCCTTCTTCAAGGCCCGTCCCAGCCCCTTTTCCACCAGATAACGCTGGATGGCGTTCAGGTCGACGACCTTGCGCGGATTGCCGATCGGACCGTCCAGACGCACCACCAGCGGCGGGGCGCCGGATTCGCCGATGCGCAACGCCACGGAGGTCCGGGTCGACCAGCGGGGCAGATCGACCGAGGATTCCACCGCCGCCGACCCTCCCTGGGCATCCAGGCGCAGATCGCGGGTCACGGCGATGCCGTCCCGGGCCTGCACCGTCCCGGTCAGGGCGGTGAAGCGGGTGCTGCCGCCGGCCAGGCCGGTCTGCAGCAGCGCCGCCACGTTGCCCAGCGACTGGATATCGTTCAGGCGGCGCTGGACCGCCGGCAGGTCGACACCGGAAATACTGCCGTCGCGCACCGCCATCCGGCCGTCGCCGGCCAGCCGGGCCGCCATGTCCCGGGTCGAGCGGCCGGTGGTGGCGAAGCGGGCATCGGCCTCGATCCGGCCTTGCGTGATTTTGAAGTCCCCCATGCCCAGACCTACGGCGCCGGCATCGGCACCGCTCAGGCTGACGCGGCCGCTCAGTCCGGGATTGCCTCTGTCGCTCAGGCGGCCCGAGGCGGCGAAGTCGCCGCCCCACAGACGGCCGGTCAGCGTTTCCAGCACGGCAGTGCCGTCTTCGACGGACAGACGGCCATCGGCGTCGTCCAGATGCAGACCGCGACCGATCAGGCTGCGCGCCCGCACGCCGAGTTTCAGGTTGGCGGCATGCAGGGCCGACAGATCGATGGGATCGCGGGTCCACGGGGTGTCCCCGGACGATGGCGGCGGCGCGGCAGTGCGCGGGGCGCTTCGCGCCGCCGCCGGCTCGGCGGCGGAAACCGGAGCGGAAACCGGCGGAAGCTTGTGGGAACCGGGCTGCAGCAGGCCCGTGCGGCCGGCACCGCCCAGACGGTCCAGGTCGATGGTGTCGGCGGACAGTTCGGCGGCGATGCGCGGCCGCCCCTCTCCAAATCCGGCATGCATGCGGCCATGCAGGTCCAGGCCGCGCCAGGCCAGCCGCAGCGCCTGGACCTCGGCGCCGTCCCCGGCCGGCAGGATCCGCCCCGACAGGGACAACGGCCCCAACCGGCTGATGTCGACATCGATCCGAACCGCCAGCGGCAGGCCCAGCCGGGCGGCCATGCGCCCGCGGGCCGAGCGGTCCGCCGCCTGAAGGCGGATATCCTCGACGGTCAGGTCCGGCCCGTCCAGCCCCAGCCGGGCCGACCCGGTCAAAGCCTTGGCCGTCAGCCTGACCCGCCCGTCGAAGCCCGGCCGGCCGTCATGGGCGGTCAGGGTACCGTCCACAACCGCGGTGGCACCGTCGGGACGCACGGCCCGCATCTGACGGATCACCAGGGTTCCCTGCTCCAGGGTGGCGTCCAGGACGGCACGGCTGAGAGTCTGGCCCTTCCAGGTCAGGTCTTCGGCCACCAGATCCAGATTGGCGAACAGCCCTGCCGGCAGCGGCAACGGCGGCAGAACCGGCCCGGCGGCCGGGAAAGCGGCCGGCGGCGGGGCGGACGGCAGCGGCTCTGCCGCGGGCGGGGCCGCCGCAGGGACGGCAGCGCCAGCCGCCGCCGGGGCCGCGGCCCATGAATCCAGATCGAGTCCGGTGACGCGGGCAGTCACGTCGACCACCGCCGGGTCGCCGTGCGCCGCCGACAGGCTGGCCGTGGCCCGGGCCTTGCCGAGTTCGGCCACCAGCCCGGACAAAGCCACTTCGCCGCCCCCGGCCTCCAGGTTCGCCTCGATGCGCAGGGGCATCTCGGCCGGGCCGCCCAGCGGCGACAGGTCGGCGGCGACGGCGGTCAGCCGGCCCCGCAGGCTGCGGGCTACCGTCAGGGGGGTGATGGTTCCGGAAAAGTCCAGGGATGCCCCGGCGCTGGGCAGGCGCACCGACAACGTGGCCGCCCCCGTCCCGTCATCGCCGGCCACCGAGGCCGACAGGGTGGCGACATGGACGCCCCAACGCGCCTCGCCGACGATCAGGGGGCTGAACGAAGCCCGCGTCAGGCTGAGAGAATCCAGTTGGACGTGGCCGCCGGGCAGGTGCAGGCTGGGCTGTTCCAACGTCAGTTCGGCGGGTTCGACCATGCCGGCCAGAAGCGGCGCCACCGCCAGCCGCGAGGTCACCCCCGCCACCCGGGCGACCGGCGCCCCCGGTCCGCCGACCACCACCGGCCCGGTGGTCAGGATCGGGATCGGCAACAGATGCAGGCGCAACGGCTGGGTGAAGACGACCGGACGGCCCAGAACCCGCTCCAGCCGGTCCGCCGAGCGGCGCTGCACCTTGTCCAGATCGATGGTCAGGGGCAAGACCACCGCCGCCGTGGCGACGATGACGCCCATTCCCGCGATGACCCGGGCTGCCCGCCTCATGGACCCATTTCCCTTCGTGGAACCCTGTGCCGAAGTCTAAGCGCGGACGGGACCAGCAGCAAACGGTCTGTCGCCGGGGCAGGGTTACGAATTATCCGCGGGAAGTTCGAGTTCCAGCAGATGCAGGACGTCCTCGATGGTCGGAACCGGGGCCGAGGCCGCCGGCTGCTCCCCCACCTCCAGGGCCAGAGCCTCAAGCCAGTGCATGGCCGACCCCAAGCTTTCGCCCTCGTCGGCATAAAGACGCTCTGCCGCTCCCATCCTGTCCTCCCACGGATCGAACGGGAACGATCATGCATTAATAAAACATTAATGTCCAAGGATTTCGCCCAGGAAAATCAACCATAGCGAGAGGAGCGCCGCTCCGCCCAATACGAATGTCCCGTTCCATTGACGAGCCACCTGGAGCACCGGCACCTCGCCGATCCGGGCCACGGTCAGGACGGCAGCCCCCACCGGCGTCGAACAGGCCGACAGTGCCCAAGCCCCCATCAGCCCGCTGGCAACAGCCAATGGATGCAACCCCAGATTCTGCAGGTCGGACAAGGCCCCGCCGATCAGCGTGACCGATATGATCTGCGACACGCCGAACTGGGCCAGGATCATCACCCCCAGCGCCAGCGCCACCAGCAACAGCGGCGCCGGCAGCCCCAGTGCGCCGATGGCCCGGGCGGTCGCCGCCGGCGGGATGAAGGCCGACACGACGATGCCCAGGAACATGGCCCCGCCCAGCATGGCGGCCTCGTTGCGGAATCCGGGCAGGCTGGACAGCAGGCGGCGCCCCAGATCGCGGCCGGCAGAGACCAGTCCGCGCCGCTGTACCGCCAGCCAGACCAGCGCGGCCGGCGGCACCACGATCATGGCGCCGATGACCATGCGCACCGACGCCATCTCGGCGGCCAGCATGGCGGCGGCGACGATGGCGGCGATCACCCCGCCCAGGTGAAGCAGCGGCAGCCAGGCCCCCGGCTCGCCCGGTCCGAAGCGCCGCGAACTGGCGGGAAATTCCAGCCGGTCGACCCACCAGCCCAGCAACAGCAGCAAGACCGCAAGCCCCCCCTGCAACGGCAGCAGCACCTGCCAGGCAAGGCCATGCACCGCGGTCTGCACCACCGCGAAGGACACCGATAACGGCGACCACACCGTCATCAGGGCGAAGCCGCGCAGGATGGCCGACAGCATCCGCCTGGACCGGATGGCGACGATGCGGGGCTCGCCGCCGGCGGCTTCGACGGTGTTGCCTTTGGCCACCATGATGCCCAGCAGCGACAGCACGCCGAAATTCAGGACCAGGGAAATGACATGGCTGCCCAGGGTCAGCACCGCATAGCGCCGCCCCGGCGGCTGGCGCACCATCCATTCGCCGCACCGCTGCACCAGACCCGAGGTTTCCGCCGCCTCGCGCAGGAAGCCCAAGGCGGTGAACAGGCCGATGATGGCGGCGGCCTCGGTGGCGGCCTTCAGCAGAAGGGCCGGGGCGGCGGGCAGGGTCAGCAGGGCGGCGATGGCGGCCAGTCCCCCCAGGGCCAGCATGATCCGTCCCTTGCGGTTGGCGCCCCGGCCTTCCAGCAGCAGATAGAGCAGCAGCCCCGCGGCGGCGGCGGCGGCTTCCGGCGACCCCCAGACGGCGCGGCCGATCGATCCGGCGATGACCAGCAGCAAGGCGGCGGTGGCGGCGCCGGCGCGCAAGGATTAGCCCCCCGAACCGGAGAAGCGGGCCTTGGGGGCCGGCAGGACCTTGGCCGGGCGGGGCAGGTCCTTCATCAGCGCCGGACCGTTGACCAGGGCGAATCCGGCCTGCACCGCGCCGATCAGGGCCCGGCGGCGGCGCAATCCCCACACATAGGCCCCCAGGCCGGCATCCCGGGCCGCCGTCAGATAATCGCCCAGCCGGACCAGCAGGCGTTCGTCGTCATCGTGCTGGCCGGGCGGCAGTTCCGCCAGATCCAGTCCCACCACCGTTACCCCGCAGCGTAGCGCCAGTTCGGGACAGAGCGGGCCGGGGCGGGTGCGCAGCATCACGTCGCGGCAGAAAGAGCGGCAGGCGGCGACCACATCGGCCAGTTGGGCGGGGTCGGCCTGATCCGGCAGACCGAACAGGTCGATGACCATCCGGACGTCCCGGACCGGCTTGGCGACCGAGGCGAACGGGGCGACCAGTTCCATCCGGTTGGCGGCGGACAGCGTCTGCCAGTGGATGGGCAGGATCACCGTCGATCCATCGGCGGCCTTTTCCGAGGCGGACAGGTCGCGGGCCGCGGCCGCGATGGCAAACCCGTCCAGCGCCAGAATCGAATCCCGGTCCCCGCCATAGGCGTGGGCGCCTTCCAGCGGCGTCCGCATTCCGGCATCGGTCCGCTGCACCTGGGCCTTGTAGGCCCCGATGGTTTCCCCGGCGGCCACCCATGACGGCCGCCAGACCAAAGCCATGCGCGTGTCGGCCCCCACCGGGGCGGAATGGTCGCGGTCCGGCCTGGGGCGGCTTTCCATCGCCGTCCAGACCGGATCGGCCGCCGCCTTGCGCTTGCGATAGAATTCCCGCCAGCGCGGGTCGTCGGGCGGCACGCCTTCCAGTTCGTGGGGGATGGTGGCGATGGGGGCCGGCACCAGCGCCTGAGCGGCCTTGGCCGGTGCGGAAGTGACCGATGGCGGCGGCGCCGCCGCGACGATGGCGCGGACCTGCGAAACGGCGCCGTTGACGGCCGCCAGGTTCAGCCCGCCATCCGCCAGGAAGACATCTTCCAGCGGAATTTCCGCCGCCAGCGCCAGCGGAATGTCCACCCCCCGGAACTGGTCGCCGACCAGCCGGGTCCCCAGGTCCTGGGCGATGGCCAGCGCCCGGCGGCGGGCCTCGGCCTGGGGCAGGTTGCGAAACAGCAGCAGGAAGAAATCCGATCCCTGGCGGGAATAAAGGTTGCCGCTGCCCAGATGCAGGTTGATCACCCCTTCGGCGATCAGCATGACCTTGTCGGCCAGACGCGGCCAGCGGGTGCCCACCGCCTCGCGGAACTCGACCAGCGACACCACGTGGGTGCGGATGCCGAACCGCCCCGGCTCTTCGCGCAGGATCTGCTCGATGGCCAGACGGAAGTCGTCGGGCGCGGGGCCGCCGCCCGTGAACTCCGCCCCGACCGGGGGACGCGGCGGCGGCGGCGGCCGCTTGCGCCCCATCAGCCGGCCGGCGATACGGGACAGCAGGCCGCCGCGCGGCCGCCTGACGGTCATCGCCCGCCTATCCGATCTCGCTGCGGTAGCGATCGGCCAGCGACTTGTAATTCTCGGCCGAGCGCGGGAAGAAGTCGATTTCCTCGGGCTTCAGCGAACGCATCATCCTGGCCGGATTGCCGGCCCACAACTCGCCGCTTTTCACCCGCTTGCCCGGCGTCACCACCGCCCCGGCGGCGACCATGCCGCCCGTTTCCACCACCACGCCGTCCAGAACCACCGCGCCCATGCCGATGAAACAGCCGTCTTCCAGGGTGCAGGCGTGCAGAATGGCGCCGTGGCCGATGGTGATGTCCGACCCGATATAGGTGCCGAACTTGCCGCCGGTGATGTGGACGATGGTGCCGTCCTGGATGTTGGTGCGCGCGCCGATGCGGATCTCGTGGACGTCGCCGCGGATGACGCAGCCGAACCACACGCTGGTCCCGGCACCGATGACCACGTCGCCGATGACCGTGGCGTTGGGGGCGATGAAGCAGCTGGCGTCGATGGTGGGGGTGATGCCCTTGTGGGGCAGGATCAGGCCGGGCATCCGGGATACTCCGTCAGGGGAACAGCGGCTGCTGGTCGAGACCGGCGGTCTCGGGCAGGCCGAACATCAGGTTCATGTTCTGCAGCGCCTGCCCCGAGGCGCCCTTGACCAGATTGTCGATCACCGACAGCACGATGGCCCGGCCGGGCAGCCGGTCGTCGAAAGCCGAAACGACGCAGAAGTTGGAGCCGCGCACGTGGCGGGTCTGCGGCACCCCGCCCTCGGGCAGGGCGCGCACGAACGGCTCGCCGGCATAGGCCCGGCCCCATTCGGCCCGCAGGTCGGCGGCCTTGGCCCCCTTGGCCAGACGGACGTTGATGGTCGACAGCATGCCGCGGCTCATCGGCATCAGGTGCGGGGTGAAGCTGACCGCCACCGGCCGCCCGGCGGCTTCGGACAGTTCCTGCTCGATCTCGGGGGCGTGGCGGTGGCTGGCGACGCCGTAGGCGTGGATGCCTTCGGTGACCTCGCAATACAGGTTGGCCTCCTTGGCGGAGCGCCCGGCCCCCGAGGTTCCAGATTTGGCGTCGATGATGATGTCGGCGCTTTCGATCAGGCCGGCCTTCAGCAAGGGCACCAGCGGGATCTGCACCGAGGTGGGATAGCAGCCGGGATTGGCCACCAGCCGCGCCGCCCGGATGGCCTCGCGCTTCAGCTCGGTCAGGCCGTAGACCGCCTCGGTCTGCAGGTCGGGCGCCTTGTGCGGGTGGCCGTACCATGTGTTGTAGGCGGCCGGGTCGGTCAGGCGGAAATCCGCCGACAGATCGACGGTGCGGACATGCGGCGGCAGGCCGGCGATCACCTCTTGCGTGGTGCCGTGCGGCAGGCAGCAGAACACCGCGTCGACGGCGCCGAAATCGACGTCGCCGATGGCCACCAGATCGGGCAGGGACAATCCGCCCAGGTGCGGAAACACCGCCGCCATCGGCTGTCCGGCCTTGCGGTCGCCGGTCATGGCGGCGATGCGCAGGCCGGAATGACGCGCCAGCAGGCGCACCAGCTCGGCGCCGGTATAGCCGGAAGCTCCCAGGATGGCGACCTTGACCTCGTTCATGTGCCCTGCCCTTTTCATCGAAGAACGGAGCCGGACCTTAGCAGCAAGGCCGGGGGCAGGTCGAGAGATCAGAAGGCTGGGCGCAGGGTGATCGCATTTGGCGATCGCCCTGGCTTGTTTCATGTCGGCCTCAATCGCCGGCGGGGGCATCCGCCCCATAGGCGCCAACTTAAGGGGTAGACGCGTAGAATCCTGGTGTGATTCATAGGATAGATGCAGATCGCATCTCTCCTGTCGTCGCACTGGCAGTCGCTGTTGTCGG
>CAJANN010000357.1 GCA_903941095.1 uncultured Rhodospirillaceae bacterium
CCTCTTGGGGTGAGGTCCAGAAGTGGGGTCTCCCCTCTTCTGGCCGCCGGAGGCGGTGAATCGAATGGGCTCATGAAGGCAGGCAACGATGGGGCACGACGGACGGGACCGGCCCTGGAAGCGCACTACCGCTTCCTGCTGTGGCTGGTGCCGACGGTGGAGAAGTTCCCCAAGAGCCAGAAGTTCCTGTTGGGCGACCGTATCCAGGCGACGGCGCTGGATGTGCTGGAGCGGTTAGTCGAGGCCACCTACAGCCGACGCCGCCAACACCATCTGGCGGCTGCCAATCTGGGGATCGACAAGATGCCTCTGCTGTTCCGATTGGCCAGCGACCTTCACCATCTGGACCTTCGCCGGTACGAATTTGTGGCGCGGTCATTGGACGAGATCGGCAGCCTGATCGGCGGTTGGGTCAAGACCGACCGCGCCTGCAAGGAGGAGGACGGCGATGCCGACAATCCTGCGTGACGGCGGGTGCCGCTTCTATTTCTACAGTCACGAGCCCAACGAGCCGGCGCATGTGCATGTGGACAAGGCGGGAGGATCGGCCAAAATATGGTTGGAGCCTGTGGCGGTCGCGCGCAATATCGGTCTGACAGCCCACGATCTGGCGGAAATTGTCCGCTTGGTGCGCTTGCATCGTGATCGCTTGACGGAGGCATGGAATGGCGCTTTCTCTCCCTAAGGCCGATGAGAGGATCATGGACGTGCACGTCGATGACGACCGACTGTCGGTCGATTTGATGGACGGGCGAACCATTGCCGTACCGCTGGCGTGGTATCCGCGCCTGCTCGACGCCAGTCCCGACCAGCGCAGTCACTGGGAGGTGGCCGGCGGCGGTTACGGCATTCACTGGCCCGAGATTGATGAGGACCTCAGCACCGAGGGCCTGCTGCGCGGTGCCCCCGCCGTCCGCCTTGCCCAAACACCATAACGAGCTGTTCGGCCGCATCGCCGGCTTTCAGCCGTTGCTGGCGGCGACGCGCAAGGCGATACGGGGCAAGCGGAAGAAGGGGGTGCCGACGGCCTTCATGGACAACCTCGAACGTGAGGTGCTGCGCCTGGAGCGACAACTGACGACCCGCTGGCCGCCGAAAAAACGAAGAGGCCGAGAGCGACGACACCTGCCTCGTCGACGACTACAGGCCGATCAAGGTTGGCGACATCAACCATGACGCGTTCAAGATCTTCTGCGTCAGCCATAGCGCCGCCGACGGTGCAGGATTGCATAGTAACCAACTATGTCGGCGCCCCCTCGGATGGCAGCGCCGTGTCAGGGCCAAGCTCCTGCCCGCGCGTCAACCGGGGCGGCTCCTGGTTCAACGGTCCAGAGTTCCTCCGCTCCGCCGCCCGCGATTCGGATGCCCCGAGTAACCGCGCCAACTTTCTGGGTTTCCGCCTTGCCAGGACGCTGCCGTGAACGGATGGCGGATGGAGGTTCAGGGACCGCTTGGAGCCCGTCTACGTCATTCCGGGGGAACCTTACCAGGCGTCACGAGCCGGCTTGCCGGCGTGGGCCGCGAGCGGCTACAGTTCCCCCTGCGATTGATGGGGGGCGTGATCATGAACTGGGTGTATCTGCTGGTTCTGGCGGTGGGGTTGGCCTGTCCCGCCGCCGCTGCCCATGCCGACCCCGAACGCCGGGTGGCGCTGATCATCGGCAACGATGCCTATCGCAAATTGCCGAAGCTGGAGAACGCCGCCAGCGACGCCCGCCTGATGGAGCGCGAACTCAAGGCGGCGGGCTTCGACCCGGTGGTCAAGATCAACGCCGGGCGCAAGGAGATGAACAACGCCATCAACGACTTCGCCGGCAAGCTGTCGGCGGGGGCGGTTGGCTTGTTCTACTACGCCGGCCACGGCATTCAGGCCAAGGACCGCAACTACCTGATCCCCGTCGATGCCGATGTGGAAACCGAGGCCGATCTCGAATCCGATGCCGTCGATGCCGGCAAGGTGACGCGGGCGATGGAGGAGGCGCACAACCGTCTCAACATCGTGGTGCTGGACGCCTGCCGCGACAACCCGTTGCCCAAGGGCCGCTCGGCCAGTCGGGGCCTGGCGGTGATGCCGGCGCCAACCGGAACCTTCGTCGCCTATGCCACCGGCCCCGGCCAGATCGCCCAGGACGGAGCCAAGGGAGGCAACGGCGTCTTCACCGGTGAACTCGCCAAGGCGTTGCGTGAGCCGGGGCTGTCCATTGAACAGGTATTCAAGAAGGCGGCCGGCGGAGTACGTGAGCGCACTGGAGGCAAGCAGGTGCCATGGATACAGGCGTCGATCCAGGGCGACTTCTACTTCCGTCCGCCGAATGCGGTCGCGCCGGTGGTGCGGAACGACGGCGGGAGTTCTGGTGGCACGGACAAGGAAACGGTGTTCTGGCAGTCGATCCAGAATAGTTCCCGCGCCTCGGATTTCCAAGCCTACCTGGACAAGTATCCGAGCGGCGACTTCGTCGCCCTGGCCCGTTCTCGTCTCGACGAGTTGAAGGGGGCCAAGGTTGCCACGGTGGCGCCAGTAGCGCCCAAGCCAGAGCGCAGAGAAGCGCAGCCAGCGGCAGTTTCACCGCTACCACCTCCGAAAGCTTCTGGTGGAACGCGGTCGCCGGGCACGGTGTTCCGCGACTGTCCGGATTGCCCCGAGATGGTGGTGATCCCAGCGGGCAGCTTCACCATGGGGTCGGATGCGGTGGAGCAGGACTGGTATGTTGCACAGGGAGGAGACCGTGGTGCCGTGGGTCGGGAATCCCCCCAGCACCGTGTGACAATCAGCCAGCCGTTCGCTGTGGGGAAATACGCGGTGACGCAAGCGGAATGGGAAGCGGTGATGGGGAGCAACCCCAGCAAATTCAAAGGCTCGCGCAATCCGGTCGAGCAGGTGAGCTGGAATGACGCCCAGGACTTCGTCAATCGTCTGAACGCCAAGGTGCGTTCCGTGGTCCAGGTCTCGACCGGCGGCAACGGCCCCTATCGGCTGTTGACCGAGGCCGAGTGGGAATACGCGGCGCGGGCGGGGACGACGACCAAGTTTCCGTGGGGCGACAGCATCGGTTCCGGCAACGCCAATTGTGATGGCTGCGGTTCTCAGTGGGACAAAAAGACGACCGCCCCGGTGGGCAGCTTCCGCCCCAATGCCTTCGGTATTTACGACATGCACGGCAATGTCTGGCAGTGGGTGCAGGATTGTTATGTGGACAGCTATGCTGGCGTACCCTCGGATGGCAGCGCGGTGACGGGAGACGATTCCTGCTATCGCGTCAACCGGGGCGGCTCCTGGAACCTCAATCCGAGGTACCTCCGTTCCGCCACCCGCAGCGGGGTCCTCCCAGGCCGCAGCGGCCACCTTCTGGGATTTCGCCTCGCCAGGACGCTCTGAAAGAGCGTTGGGTCTTGAATCCTAGCCTCTTTGCCTCTTGAGTTTTTTACCTTTTTTCTAGCGGAAGGCCGTGTAGCTGCCCATCCGGATTTTGTCCGCCGAGGCACTTCGTGGCAGGCCCGGAGGCTCGCAAGGCCGAAAGTAGCGGATCACCGTCTCTTTCTGGCACAAGGGGGCCGCAGCGGCCGTTCCCACCGAATGGCCGCTGTTGGGGGCACTCCGGTCGGAGGCATAGGTGGGGCGGAGAGCATAGCGGGCCGAAGGCCAGGCGCGTTCCTGATCGGTTCTACCTTAGCGTTGTTTAGCTAACAAACAACGCGATGCCCTCTATTCACCATTCGCCATGTCGCCAAAATGCTGGGCGAGGACGAGGAATGGCTGTGGGAGCTCTCCGGTGACATGGCCCCTGAAGACGGATGCCTGTGGGTCTACGGCATCGGCGACGATGGCCTGCGGGCCTTCACTCAATTCGCATCGACTGTTTGCGGGCATTGATCAAAGACCAAAGAGCCGCAAGAGCGGCACCGAAACCGCCCGACACGGCGGACTGACCACCTCCCCCTGCTGTGCTCACTGGATGGTTACGCTTCATCTCCGGGAAAGCCCTTAATTCGAAAGCATTGATAATTTAACCTTTGCCCAGTTTGTGGGCATGCAACATTGAATGTAGATTATGGTCTTACCAATCTGGAGGGTTGGACCATGGCTACGATAATCTCGGGGACTTGTTCCGCCTGCACCAACTACGACGCATCTGGCGTTTGCATGAATGCCGGTTCCGCTTTCCAAGGTCGCGCGGTGTGGCGCCTCGCTTGCCTGCCGTGCGGGGAGTACAGGCGCAGCGCAACGCCCGCTACACCAGTCGAGCCGGCGGCATTGGCAGCAGTGGCAAGGCGCGCGCACCCTTCGCGCTACTGAGATTACTTTTTACAGCAACCCAGGGCGGCAGATGCCATTTTTAGTCAAGAAGGTGTTGGTCGTTGAGGACAGCGAGCCGTTCCGCGCGCTAGTTCGAATAGTGCTTGGGTCGCTTGGCGTCGATCAGATTGTCGAAGTCGCAGACGGCCAAGAAGCGATCGAAACGCTAAAAAATTTCGATGCTGAGTTGATTGTGATGGATTGGATGATGCCCGGCATGGATGGCATCGAATGCACCCGACGCATCAGATGCGTCAACGACATCCCCATTGTGATGGTTACTGGCCGGGATAGTGTTAACGATATCCAGATCGCTTTGGAATGCGGCGCCAACGCCTACGTGGCAAAGCCGGTAACCATGACGAGGCTATTTGCCGCCTTTATGAGGGCCGTAGCGGCGCCGTCGGTTGACGATCCCCTCACAGAGAATGCGTAGTTAGCCAAAACGCCAACTGCGCGCCGATCTCGGTGGCCGTCTGAATATTGCCAAGCTCATCCCGTAGTGGTCGGTGCGCCAATTACCGTGTCGCTTGGGCAGCCAGAGCAAGGGCGACCACCACGACGGCCACCAATGCCCACGCCAGCCGCTTGCGGCGACGACGTCTGCGGTTGGGAGGTTGTGCGGAAAGGCAATATCCCATGGTTCCCCGGTCGGGCTGGCTGGATGGATGGCTATCCGACAGCCAGCCCTCAGGGACGGCGGATTGGGGGATCTCCGTCCCTTCGTTTGACAGTAGCTGGCATTTGGCGGTCTGGGAAGTAGGAGCCTGCCTACGCAACGGGGGTGGTATGCAGCGTCGGCATGGCCCTTAGTCTCTACGGAAGCGCAGACTTACCGCGACATGATTACCCGCGCCGATACAATTTCCCGCGCCGAAATGCTGCGGCGCCTATCTGAGGCGCTACGCTACCTTGCGCACGAAGCCGAATGACTGCGCCTTGTAAATGTCGTTGATGCACTTGAGGTCGCACGCAGATGATTGATCACGAACAGCAAGCCTTCATCCGCTGGGTTGCTGTCCATCGACACAAAGGTAAAAGGACGCAGTGTGGCCATCATTGCCTCCGTTAGGCCCTGCCGGTGAGCAAGGCGGGCACTGGGCCCTGTCGCGGCGGGGCGGCACCCCAGGAACTCGATCTCGCCCACCTGCCGCAGATGAAGCCGGCCGGCCGCTCTCGCCAAAGCTTGGGTTCACAGGCCCAGCATTACTCAGCGGCCCTCGGCACGGCCAGAACGGCCGCCAAATGGTCCTGCGAAAGGGGGGCATCAAACCGGCACCCCACGGCACTGTAGTTGGGCGTTGCCCAGGCGATGGTCGCGGAGATGATGCTCCCGCCAATCGCCACCTTGATGGGCAGTCCCGGGGGCATGCCCCAGGCAGCCAGCATCTCAAGCTGGAACGGCATGAACTTGCTTCCGCCGGAGGAAATATCAACGACCTGACCAACCTCTTCCATGTCCGGAAACACCAGGCGTGCGGGACGGCCACAGGACAGCCGCGGAAATGCCCTCAATTGTGTCCCTGCTGTCCCTAGCCGAGCATCAAGCACAGCACGATGCCACGGCGCCATCGGAAATCAGCAGATTCCGGGGCCCATTCGCGGCCTTCATAATGCCGGCGAACAGGGATTTTAGGGAGATAGGCTTTACCAGAAAGACGTCGACGCCGGCCGCGTAGGCATGCTGAATGCTGTTGTCATCACCATTGCCGCTGACCATGACGATGGGAATCGCGGGGTTGCTGCCGAAGACGCCGCTTCGAATGCGCTCCGTGCATTCAATGCCGTCCATGCCTGCCATCGTCCAGTCCATGATCACGAGATCAGCATCAACCGTTGTCAGAGCCTCGATAGCCTCACGGCCATCCTTGGCCTCGACAATGTCGGTCACCCCAAGCGAATTCAGCACGATCTTGACCAAATCACGGAAACAGTCGTTATCTTCCACGATTAAGGCCCTTTGAATCCCGATTGACATTCGCCTCTCCACTGAATTCACATAGCCATTTATTAATGCTCAGTTAACCACAGTGGCCAGGATGCGAAACTCCTCAAAAGTATATATACGTGTGGATATCAGGCGCTGACCCGTTCCAAGAATAGATCGATATATATGGCGCTCAGCCACGCCCCATGACGAATGGCATATATCATTCGTCATGGGGCGACGCGGCCAATTGATCTCAATAAGACTTTTGTGCAATCTCGGGTCACGGGGCGTGCATTATTCTATTCAATGGATTTGGCCATTTTTACCATAGCGGTATCTTCGATATTAGCCTGGAGGAGGGGGGATTGGCCAAGTTCGGAATCGGCGCAAGACTTAGTATTGGATTCAGCGTCTGCGTGCTGTTCACCCTGATCGTCGGCGTAGTGGCTATCCACGGCAACAACACCCAGAGCAGGTTCACCGAAGACCTCCCCCCTCATCCCTTCACGGTGACCAACGCCTTGCGTGCGGCCAACGGCGAAATCATCGAGATTCGAGGGGCGGTGAAGGATCTGGTGTC
>CAJANN010000358.1 GCA_903941095.1 uncultured Rhodospirillaceae bacterium
GCCCTTCTTGATCCCATCGACGAAGTCCATGCCTTCAACGACGCGCCCCCACACCGAATATTTGCCATCCAGGTGCGGCGACGTGTCGAACATGATGAAGAATTGCGAATCGGCCGAGTCCGGGCTGGAAGCCCGAGCCATCGAACAGGTTCCGCGCACATGCCGCTCGTGGCTGAATTCGGCCTTCAGCTTCTGACCGCTGCCCCCCATGCCGGTACCGTCCGGACAGCCGGTCTGGGCCATGAAGCCATCGATGACGCGGTGAAACTTCAGCCCGTCGTAATAGCCCTGACGCGCCAGCGTCTTGATGCGGGCGACATGGTTGGGGGCAAGATCGGGGCGCAGCTCGATCACCACGCGACCATCCTTCAGTTCGAGATACAATGTATTTTCACGATCCACGGATGGTCCTCCTGACTTTTCCCGGTTTATTCCGACAGAAAACGCTGATTCAGCCTGGCATGTACGCGCGGACTGACGAATGAACTGATATCGCCGCCCAGACGTCCGATTTCCTTGACGAAACGGGACGAAATGAACTGGCAGCGTTCCGACGCCATCAAGAACAGGGTCTCGATTTCCGGCGACAGGCGGGCATTCATGCCGGCCATCTGAAATTCGTACTCGAAATCCGACACCGCCCTCAAGCCGCGAATGATGATGTTCGCCCCGCATGAGCGGACGAAATCGACCAGCAAGGTCTCGAACGGCAGGACCTGAATGTTGACTCCGCGGGTCACGGCAATGGCGGCGACCTCCTCGCGGACCATCTGGACCCGTTCGTCGACCGTGTAAAGCGGCCCCTTCCCGGCATTGACCGCCACGGCGACGATCAGACGGTCCACCACCCGGGCCGCCCGGGTGACGATGTCGAGGTGACCGTTGGTGATGGGATCGAAGGTGCCTGGATAAAGACCAACCCGCTCAGTCATGATCCCCTCCGGACGATGCGGCGTCGCTCGCGGTCCCACCGTCATTTTCTTCTTCGTCCTGCTCTTCGCTTGAGCTGTTGAGATCGCACAGGCGGGCCGCCGAAACCACACGCTCGCCCTCGGCGGTGCGCAGGACGATGACGCCCTGGGTCTTGCGGCCGGCGATGCGGATATCGTCCACCGGCATGCGGATCAGGGTGCCGCCATCGGACACCAGCATGATCTCGTCATCATGGCCGACCGGGAAGGTGGCCACCACCGGGCCGTTCTTGTCGGTCATGTCGATATTGGCAATGCCTTGCCCGCCACGGCCGGTGATGCGGTATTCATAAGCTGAAGTCCGCTTGCCGAAACCGTTCTCGGTGACCGTCAGCAGCATCTGCTCGGACGCGTGCATCCGTTCGGCTTCCGGCCCGGTCAGGTCGCCGCGCAGATGGGCGTCGCGGGTTTCCATGTCGAAATCCACATGGGTCAGGATCGACATCGAGATGACCTGATCGCCCGCTTCCAGGCGGATGCCGCGGACGCCGGTGGAATCGCGGCCCTTGAAGACCCGCACTTCCGGCACGGCGAAGCGGATGGCTTTGCCCTGCCGGGTCGCCAGCAGAACGTCGTCGCCCTCGCTGCACGGCTGCACCGCCACCAGGGTCTCGTCATCCCCCAGCTTCATGGCGATCTTGCCGTTGGCGCGGATATCGATGAAATCCGACAGCAGATTGCGGCGGACATCGCCCTTCGAGGTGGTGAACATGACGTGCAGACCGCCCCAGGTTCCCTCGTCCTCGGGCAGGGGCATGACCGTCGAGATGGTCTCACCCTCGCCGAGCGGCAGGATGTTGACCATCGCCTTGCCCTTGGCCTGGGGCGATCCCAGCGGCAGGCGATAGACCTTGAGCTTGTAGGCGATGCCGGTCGACGAAAAGAACAGGACCGGCGTATGGGTGCTGGTGACGAACACCTGGGACAGGAAATCCTCGTCCTTCATGCTCATCCCCGACCGGCCCTTGCCGCCGCGCTTCTGCGCCCGATAGGTCGACAGCGGCACCCGCTTGATGTAGCCGGTGTTGGTCACCGTCACCACCATGTCTTCGCGGGCGATCAGATCCTCGATATCGGCCTCGAACTCGGCGTCCTCGATGGTGGTGCGACGGGGGGTGGCGAACTGGTTGCGGATATCGATCAGTTCGTCGCGCAACACCTCCAGCAGGCGCGGCCGCGACGACAGGATCTCCAGGAATTCCTTGATCTGCACGCCGATCCCGGTCAGTTCGTCGCCGATCTTGTCGCGCTCCAGCCCGGTCAGACGATGCAGGCGCAATTCCAGGATGGCCTTGGCCTGGGCTTCGGACAGGCTGTAGGTGCCGTCCTCGATGCCGCGGCCGGGTTCGTCGATCAGGCGGATCAGCGGCTCGACATCCAGGGCCGGCCAGCGCCGTTCCATCAGGCGCTCGCGGGCGGTGGCCGGATCGGGAGCCTGCCGGATCAGGGCGATGACGTCGTCGATATTGGCGACGGCGATGGAAAGCCCGACCAACACATGGGCCCGTTCGCGGGCCTTGCCCAACTCGAAGATGGTGCGCCGGGTGATCACCTCTTCCCGGAAGGCGACGAAGGCGGCGATGATCTCCTTCAGGGGCATCATCTGCGGCCGGCCGCCGTTCAGCGCCAGGGCGTTGACGCCGAACGAGGTCTGCAGCGGCGTGAATTTGTAAAGCTGCGCCAGCACCACCTCGGCGATGGCGTCGCGCTTGATCTCGACCACCATGCGCACGCCGTCGCGGTCTGACTCGTCGCGCAGGTCGGACACCCCCTCGATCTTCTTGTCGCGGACCAGCTCGGCGATCTGCTCGAGCATGCGCGCCTTGTTGACCTGATAGGGGATTTCGGTGACGACGATCGCCTCGCGGTCCTTGCGGATCTCCTCGATGTGGCAGCGCCCGCGCATGACCACCGAGCCGCGGCCGGTGGTGTAGGCCGAACGGATGCCGGCCCGGCCCAGGATGGTGCCGCCGGTGGGAAAGTCCGGCCCCGGCACCAGCTGCATCAGCTGTTCCGGGGTGATGTCGTTGTTTTCGATATAGGCGCAGCAGGCGTCGATCACCTCGCCCAGGTTATGGGGCGGGATGTTGGTGGCCATGCCCACGGCGATGCCGCCGGCACCGTTGACCAGCAGGTTGGGAAAGCGGGCCGGCAGGACCAGGGGCTCGACGGTGGAATCGTCGTAGTTCGGGCCGAAATCGACGGTATCCTTGTCGATATCCTCGATCAGGAAGTGCGCCGAGCGGGCCATGCGGGCCTCGGTATAGCGCATCGCCGCCGGCGGGTCGCCGTCCATGGAACCGAAATTGCCCTGCCCGTCGACCAGCGGCAGCCGCATCGAGAAGTACTGCGCCATGCGGACCATCGCATCGTAAATGGCGGAATCGCCATGCGGATGGTACTTACCCATGACGTCGCCGACGATGCGCGCCGACTTGCGGAACGGCTTGTTGTAATCGTAGCCGCTTTCCTTCATGGCGTAGAGAATACGCCGGTGCACCGGCTTCAGGCCGTCGCGGACGTCGGGAAGCGCACGCGCCACGATCACGCTCATGGCGTAATCGAGATACGAACGGCGCATTTCGTCTTCGATGGTGACGGGGGCGATATCGAACTGAGGCGGTGTCGGAATGGCGGTCAACGGGATATCCCTGGGAACCAGAACTTGAGGATGGCTCTGCGGCCACGGACGCGCACGCTACCAGATATCGTGCAATGCGACAACAGCGCCCCGCCATCTATCGCCCCGTGACAAGACGGCGCCGCTTCGGCTAAAGTCCGCCCCGGATTTTTCTGTCAGGAGAGCGGGGATTATGGCCGGCAGCGTCAACAAGGTGATTCTGGTGGGCAATCTCGGGCGCGATCCCGAGGTGCGGACCTCGCAGGACGGCTCGAAGATCGTCAATCTGAACATCGCCACCTCGGAAAGCTGGAAGGATCGCAGCTCGGGCGAACGCAAGGAAAAGACCGAGTGGCATCGCGTGGTGATCTTCAACCCCAATCTGGCCGACATCGCCGAGCGTTACCTGAGGAAGGGCAGCTCGGTCTATGTCGAAGGCGCGCTGCAGACCCGCAAATGGACCGACCAGCAGGGCGTCGACAAATATTCCACCGAAGTGGTCATCGGCCGCTTCAAGGGCGACCTGACCCTGCTGGGCGGCCGTGAAGGCGGCGGTGGCGGTGGTGGCGGCGGTGGCGGCTACGACGATGGCGGCTATGGACAGCAGCAGCCGCAGCAACAGCAGCAACGCGGCGGCGGCGGCCAGCGCGCATCGGGATCCGGCTGGGAGCCGCCGCCGGATCTGGACGACGACATCCCGTTCTGATCGTTCTACGCCCCCGCGCTATTCGCCGCCCCAGGACGGGGTGGCGATGGCGCTGCCCAGATCGGCCTCGATCAGCTGGCGGCGGACCTCCAGCAATTGCTCGACCAGGGCCGGTTCGGCCTGTCCATAGGCGTCGGCGTCGGGGGTTCGCTGCACCACAACCCCCAGAAGTTCGGTGATGGCGTTGCCGATGGAGTTCTGGCTGATGGTGACGATCAGCCGGCCTTCGTCGTTGCGATAGATCAGTTGCTTGAAAGCCGGCTGCCAGCGGATCGAATTGGCGTACTTGGCATCGCCGATGCAGCGGTCGCGGACCATCTTGGCCGTCTTCAGGAAGTCGTTGTCGAACTGCAGCCTGTCACGGACCAGATCGGGGAAATGCAGATCGGCCGGCAGCGGCGCGTTGCGGGTGGAAACCTGCCCGAAGAAAGTCCGGTAGAAATCGAGAAATCCTTTCAGGATGGTGTCGTATTCCTCCCAGAAGCGCCGGTCCTTCAGGGCGGCGGCCCCACCCTGCACTTCCCAGCTGGGCAATCCCTGCGGATAGCCGGTCAGGGCGATCCGGCACGACCCGGCCTGACAGGGGCGCAGCAGCCGCAAATCCAGTCCGTCGAAAAATGCCCGGTACACGTCGCGCATATGGGCCTGGAACAGCGAATGCTGGCCGCCGTCGGTCAGGTTGGGATTGTCCTGGTCGGCCAGCGGCGCCGCCCGCAGGGCCGCCTTGTCGAACACGATGAAGTGGTTATGCAGCATGCGGATGCTGGGCACCCCCGGAGAGGTCAGCGGCCAGGTGGCGTCAAGGCTGGCTTCGCCGGCCAGCACCAGATGGCGGTCCGCATCGGGATAGCGGTCCAGCATGAAGGCGACGATGATCTGGTTCATCCGATTCCAGACATTCTTCACCGCGTCCGGAACCTGGGTCCGGCGGACCGGACGGCCCAGCGGGTCGAGAATGCTGCGCGACGTGTCATAGATGATCGACGTATCGAACAGGTTGCTGTGCCCCAGGGCCTTGCGGTACAGCAGCAACCCTTCCGGATTGCGCAGCAGGCCGTTGTTGAAGGCCAGATCGTGCAAATTCTCGGTGCTGTTGAAGAACTCGTTGGCCTTCATGCCGTCCGGAACGGACAGGGGAATCGGCCGGAACGGGGTGACGATCTCTCTGGGTCCGGATGACATGGCGCCCCCTGACGGCGTGGAACTGGACATTCCAGGCCCTGTGTATGTTAGAGTGTTCTTAAATAGCCTGACCGTTTGCCCACCGTCTTTAACCGAGATCAACATGAAATTGATCATCATGGCCAGCCTTGTCGCTTTTCTGGGAATTCCCTTGCCGGCGACCGCCGAAGAGGCCCGGTTGCCGCCTCCGGTGCTGGCCGAAGACGGCTTCTATCATCCCGACTGGTTCCTGGTCAGCTTCCTGGACCTGAAAGAGGACGCCGCCGACGCCCGCAAGGCCGGCAAGCGGCTGGCGATGATCGTCGAACAGCGCGGCTGCGGCGCCTGCAAGCGGGTCCACGAGGTCAATCTGCGCGATCCCCGCGTCGTGGCCTATCTGAACGACCATTTCCACGTCCTGCAGATCGACCTTTACGGTTCTCGCGACATCACCGACATCGACGGCCAGACGCTGTCGGAAAAGGATTATGCCCGCAAGCTGGGGATACGCGCCACGCCGACCATCCTGTTCTTCGCCGAAGACCCTAAGGCTGGCGGAAACGGGGCCTTGGCCTGGAAGTCGGTCGGCTATCTGGAGCCGGAGCCCTTCGTCAACGCCTTCGCCTTCGTCCGCGACCGGGGATATGCCGGGCAGACCGAGCCGGATTTCCTGGCCTGGATGAAGGGACCTGCGGAAAAGGTAAGGCTGCCCTGATACACGCCGGCCTTTATCCCCGTGGCGAAGCTCTCTAAGATCACCGCCCTCTGACAGGCAGACGGGACGGCAGCCCCATGACCGGGTTCATCCGCGTGCGCGGCGCACGCGAGCACAATCTGAAGAACGTCGATATCGATATTCCCCGCGATCGGCTGGTGGTCATCACCGGCCTGTCGGGATCGGGCAAATCCTCGCTGGCCTTCGACACCATCTATGCCGAGGGGCAGCGCCGCTATGTCGAATCGCTGTCGGCCTATGCCCGTCAGTTCCTGGAACTGATGCAAAAGCCCGACGTCGAAAGCATCGAAGGGCTGAGCCCGGCCATTTCCATCGAACAGAAAACCACGTCGCGCAATCCGCGTTCGACCGTCGGCACCGTCACCGAAATCTACGATTACATGCGGCTGCTGTGGGCCAGGGTCGGAATTCCCCACTCGCCGGCGACCGGCCTGCCCATCGAAAGCCAGACCGTCAGCCAGATGGTTGACAAGCTGTCGGACCTGAGCGAAGGCACCCGGCTATACCTGCTGGCCCCGTTCGTGCGCGGGCGCAAGGGCGAATACCGCAAGGAACTGCTGGATCTGCAGAAGAAGGGATTCCAGCGGGTCAAGGTGGACGGCACACTGTACGAGATCGATGCCGTTCCGCCGCTGGACAAGAAACGCAAGCACGACATCGAAGTGGTGGTCGACCGTCTGGTGATGAAACCCGGCCTGGGCAACCGCCTGGCCGATTCCATCGAGACCGCCCTGGCCCTGGCCGATGGATTGTGCATCGCCGAAAATGCCGATTCCGGCGAGCGGCTGGTGTTTTCCGCCAAGTTCGCCTGCCCGGTCTCGGGCTTCACCATCGAAGAAATCGAACCCCGCCTGTTTTCCTTCAACAACCCGTTCGGGGCCTGCCCCACATGCGACGGCCTGGGGGTGAAGCTTTATTTCGATCCCGAGCTGGTGGTGCCCGACGAGGATCTGACCCTGCGTGAAGGGGCGGTCGCCCCCTGGGCCAACTCGACCTCGCAATATTACCAGCAGACCCTGGAGGGGCTGGGCCGCCAATACGGCTTCGACCTGCACACGCCGTGGCGCCGCCTGCCGGCCAAGGCCCGCGAGGTTGTCCTGTTCGGAACCGGAAAGGAAGCGGTGTCCATCGCCTACGAGGACGGCTTTCGCGGCTATACCACCGACAAGCCGTTCGAAGGCGTCATCAACAACATGGACCGGCGCTGGCATGAAACGGATTCGTCGTGGGTGCGCGAGGAATTGTCGAAATACCAGGCGACCGCCCCATGCGAATCCTGCGGCGGCGCCCGCCTGAAGCCCGAAGCCCTGGCGGTCAAGATCGCCGGGCTGCACATCTCGCAGGTGACGGAATTTTCCATCGCCGCGGCGCACCGCTGGTACGGCGAACTGGACGGCCACCTCAAGCCGAAGGACCGCGAGATCGCCCGGCGCATCCTGCGCGAAATCAACGACCGCCTGGGCTTCCTGATGGATGTCGGCCTGGATTACCTGACCCTGGCCCGCGGGTCCGGATCGCTGTCGGGCGGCGAAAGCCAGCGCATCCGGCTGGCCAGCCAGATCGGCTCGGGCCTGACCGGGGTGTTGTACGTGCTGGACGAACCGTCCATCGGCCTGCACCAGCGCGACAATGACCGCCTGCTGGCGACCCTGAAGCGCCTGCGCGACATCGGCAACACGGTGATCGTCGTCGAGCATGACGAAGACGCCATCCGCGCCGCCGACTATCTGATCGACATGGGACCGGGGGCCGGCATCCACGGCGGACAGGTGGTGGCGGAAGGCACCCCCGAACAGGTCATGGCCGATCCGGGCAGCCTGACCGGCCGTTACCTGACCGGCCTGGACACCATCCCCCTGCCCGCCCAGCGCCGCCCGGGCAACGGCAACCGGCTGAGCATCATCGGCGCACGTGGCAACAACCTGAAAACCATCGACGCCCATGTTCCGCTGGGCACCTTCACCTGTGTCACCGGCGTCTCGGGCGGGGGCAAGTCGACCCTGGTCATCGAGACCCTGTACAAGGCCCTGGCACGCCGGCTGATGGGAGCCAAGGCCCAGGCTTCCGGGTTCGAACGCATCGACGGCGTCGAATTTCTGGACAAGATCATCGATATCGACCAGTCGCCCATCGGCCGCACGCCACGTTCGAACCCGGCCACCTATACCGGCGCCTTCACCCCCATCCGCGACTGGTTCACCGAACTGCCCGAAGCCAAGGCCCGCGGCTACAAGGCCGGTCGCTTCAGCTTCAACGTCAAGGGCGGCCGCTGCGAGGCCTGCCAGGGCGACGGCGTCATCAAGATCGAAATGCACTTCCTGCCCGACGTCTACGTCCAGTGCGATGTCTGCAAGGGCAAGCGCTACAACCGTGAAACCCTGGAAATCACCTTCAAAGGCAAAAGCATCGCCGACGTGCTGGACATGACCATCGAGGAGGCCGCCGACTTCTTCAAGGCGGTGCCGTCGATCCGCGACAAGATGATCACCCTGCAGCGGGTCGGACTGGACTATATCCGTCTGGGCCAACAGGCGACCACCTTGTCCGGCGGCGAGGCCCAGCGCGTCAAACTGGCCAAGGAACTGTCGCGCCGCGCCACCGGCCGCACCCTCTATATCCTGGACGAACCCACCACCGGCCTGCATTTCGACGACGTGAAGAAACTGCTGGAGGTTCTGCATGCGCTGGTGGAGGGCGGCAATACCGTACTGGTGATCGAGCACAGCCTGGAAGTCATCAAGACCGCCGATTGGATCGTCGATCTGGGACCGGAAGGGGGGGATGGCGGTGGTCGTATCGTGGCGGCGGGGACTCCCGAAGACGTGGCGGCATGCCGGGAAAGTTACACCGGCCACTACCTTGGACCCATATTGGGCCGGAAATCGAGGAAGTGACTCCAACCCCTTGATGGGGGAGGATTTTTCGCCC
>CAJANN010000359.1 GCA_903941095.1 uncultured Rhodospirillaceae bacterium
CCCGGCCGGGGCGAATCGGCGTCACCCGGTCGGGATCGCGGAAGAAATAGGCGCACCAGCAGGTCAGCACGACGCCCAGCCAGCCCAGCGGCGCCCATATCTGCCCCAGCAGCAGCGCCGCCACGGCGAACAGGGCGATGAACGGATAGCCTTCCCGGTTGATGGGGAGCCAGAGATACTTGGTCAACGATATTTCCTGCGCCTGCACGGGGAACCTCTCCTGTCCTAAATCCCATTGTAGCCCGCCGCCACTAATACCCCCGCGTTTAGGGTTTTGTCCCGGACGATGCGATGGTAGTCTTGCGCGGCCTGCGGATACGATCAATCGGGATGTCGAAACCTTCACAAATCACTCTGGGCGGCAAGACCTTTCCCATCGACCTCCAAGGTATGGCGGCCGATGCCGGTTCGCCGCTGTCCAAGGGGGACGGCCTCGTCCAATTCGACTTCAATTTCCGGTCCATCCGGATCGCCGGCCGTTACGAGGAAGCCGGCGGGTCCGCCCATCTCAAGATCGTCGGCGATGTCGGCCCGATGCCGTTCAGCGCCGAGTCGCCTGCCGCGCGGGCCGGTCTGGCCCGTATCGTCGAGGCCGCCACCAGCGCCGCCGGCTCCCTGTTCCGCATCACCCACGGTCGCATCCTGCTGGGTGCCGAACAGGATATCGTGCCGCCGGTCACCGCCACCGCGCTGGTCAGCGCCGTGGCCCATGTGCTGATCCCGGTCACGCCCTATCTCGACCTCATCGCCCTCTATGTCCGCCCGCCGCTCGAGCCCCACAAGAAGGGCGAGGGCGCGTTGCGGCCGGAATGGCGCCGCCGCCCCATCCGCTAGCGGCTGGGGACGGTGAACACCTGGCCGGGATAAATCAGGTCGGGATTGCGGATGCGGTCCTTGTTGGCGCCGAAGATCACCGTGTAGGCGGCGCCCGCGCCATAGACCTTCCGCGCGATCCGCCACAGCGAGTTGCCCGAGATCACCACGATGGTGTCGCCGCCTTCCTTTGACATCCGGGCATCGTCGCCAAGATCGAACATCACCTCGATGCGGGCCATCACCTTGCCCTTGTCGCCCACCAGGTCGGCGCGCAGCACATGCTTGCCCGGCTCGGGCCGCTTGGCCCCCTGCCGCCAGTTGCCCTCGGCGTCGGCGTCGGCGCGCCCCAGGAAACGGTTGTCGAGATAGAGGTGCACGCGGCCCTTGGCTGGCGCCTTGCCGCCCACGAACAGGCGGCCGCGGTCGTCGTAGTCGACGCTTTCGATGGAGAGCTGGCCGGTGTCGCCCACCGGCCCCTGCAACAGCTTCGAGCCGCCGCCCGGCAGCACCTTGAAGACCAGCGCCTGGCCCTGGTCGCGCTCGGGCACCACCAGGATCACCGGCGCCGAAGTCTCCGTGGTGGTGCCGTCGGGGTTCTCGGCGCGCAGGCGAAGCTCGCGCGCGCCGGGCTTGAGCGGGCCGCTGGGCACGAACACCCATTCACCGCGGTTGTCGGCGATGGTGCGGCCGAGCTCGATGCCGCCTTCCAGGATGATCACTTCGGCCTTGGGCATGGCACGGCCGGCGATGACGGCG
>CAJANN010000360.1 GCA_903941095.1 uncultured Rhodospirillaceae bacterium
AGCAGGCGGTCGGCCAGGATGGGGATGTCCATCGGCCGCTCGCGCAGCGGGGGGATGTGCAGGGGAAAGGCGGCCAGGCGATAGAACAGGTCGCGGCGGAAGGTCTTGTCGCGGACATCGTCTTCAAGATTGCGGTTGGTGGCGGCGATGACCCTGACGTCGATCTTGCGGGTCAGCCGCGCCCCCAGCGGGCGGATTTCGCCCTCCTGCAGGACGCGCAGCAGCTTGACCTGGAAGGCCGGCGAGGTCTCGCCGATCTCATCCAGGAAGATGGTGCCGCCGTCGGCCTGTTCGAACAGGCCGATGCGGTCCTCGTAGGCGCCGGTGAAGGCACCCTTCTTGCAGCCGAACAGTTCCGATTCCAGCAACTGGTCGGGCAGGGCTCCGCAATTTTCCACCACGAAGGGCTTGTCGCCGCGGGGGGAGTGATAGTGGATGGCCCGGGCCAGCAATTCCTTGCCGGTTCCCGATTCGCCGGTGATCAGCACCGAGATGTCGTAAAGCGCGACGCGGGCGGCCAGATCCAGGATGTCCGCCAGCGGCGAGCCCGGGGCATGGGCGATGCGGTCGAAATGGTGGGCGCGCTTCAGGCGGCCGGTCTTTTTCGCCACCACGCCTTCCAGCATGGCCGGGGCCACCTTGAGATCCAGCGAGGCCTGGGCATTGGCCGCCTGCAGCCGGCGCAGCCGCAGGGCCTCGCGCAGCGACGCGATCAGTTCGTCCGGGTCCCACGGCTTGGTGATGTACTGGTAGATGCCGGCTTCGTTGATGCCGGCGATGACGTCTTCGGACGACGTGTAGCCCGAGATGATCATCCGCACCGGGTCGGGCCAGCGGTCGCGCACCGCCTTCAGGAAATCGACCCCCTGCATGCCCGGCATCCGCTGGTCGCACAGGATGGCGTGAACCAGCTCGCTGTCCAGGACCAGGGCGGCTTCGTCGGCGTTCGAGGCGGTCAGGACCTGGAACTCGTCGGCCAGGACGCGGCGCAACGCTTCCTGCGATTGCCGTTCGTCGTCCACCACCAGGATGATCGGCAGTTTGGTCACAGGCCGTTTCCCGCTCGCTGCAAAGATGATTTCCACTTGCCGCATTGTGGAAGGGAAATGTCCGTCAAATCAAGATCTGTTCATCGGCGGTTTAACTGAACCATATATGCTGGTTATGTGCGCATGGTAATGATAGATCCAGACGTTCGCTACGGAATCTGGATATGACTTACATGCCTTCTCGTCATCGCCGTTGGGTTTCCAGACTGGCCCTGTCCCAGGCTGATGACGACCGCCGCCGCTTCCAGCGGGTCGAGGGGACCGGCCTGATGGCCGAAATCGAAAAGCGTCTGGTCGACGTCGACGACATCTCGGTCGCCGGGTTGCGGGTCGGCGGCATCGAATTGCCGTATGGGCACAGCGTCCGCTTCAAGCTGTATCCGCGCCAGGGGACCAGGCTGGCCCTGAACGAGGCGGTTCCCGCCGTGGCCCAGGTCATCGGGGTGGAAGACGGCGGCTGCCGGCTGCGCTTCACCAGCTTCTCGTTCAGCCTGGCCAAGCTGATCGTCCGCCATATCGCCGAGCGGACCGGC
>CAJANN010000361.1 GCA_903941095.1 uncultured Rhodospirillaceae bacterium
AGATCGCTGAACTCCGGCCGCCTGCGGGTGAAGGCGGTGGTGTTCATGTTGGCGATGTTGTTCGAGATGACCTCGACGTTGGTCTGCTGGGCCAGCATGCCGGTGGCGGCGACGTTGAGCGAACGCATGGTCTTCTTCCTTCCCCTGGTTCTTAGGCGCGGACGTTGGCGAGCGTCTGGATCGCCTTCATCTGCCGGTCGTTCTCTGCTTCGATCATCTTCTGCACGCCCTGGTATTCGCGCAGGATCTGGGTCATGCGGGTCATTTCCATCACCGGCTGGATGTTGGATTCCTCCATCATCCCCTGGGCGATGTCGGGACGCGCCACTGACTCGGGCGTCTGGGTGGTCTCGTAGAGGCCGTCGCCGGCCTTGCGCAGTTCCTGGTCGTTGGTGAACTTCACCACCTTGAGCTTGCCCACCACGCCGTTCTCGGTGGAAACGGTGCCGTCACGGGCGACTTCGACGCGGGTTTCGTTGGGGGCGAAGATCAGCGGCGCGTCGCGCTCGTCCATCACGGCGTAGCCCTGGCTGTTGACCAGCATGCCGCCTTCGTCGAGCCGGAAATGGCCGTTGCGGGTGAAGCGCATGCCGGCCTGGGTCTCGATCTGGAACATGCCGTCGCCGTGCAGGGCGAAATCGAACGGGTTGTCGGTCTTGGTCAGCGGCCCCTCACGGGTGTCGCGCAGCACGCCGACGTCCTGCACAAAGGCGACCTTCTGGCCCACCGCGCTCTTGTTGGACCGGGTGTCCACCAGGTATTCGCGGAACATCATCGCCTCGCCCTTGTAGGCGGGGGTGTTGGTGTTCGCCATGTTGTTGGCGACCACTTCCATCTGACGCCACAGGGCGGCTTGGCGGGACAGCGCGATATAGGATGTGTTTTCCATCGTCGTTCCTGCTCGGACATTGCCGAAAAATTCCGGCTCATCTCACGCAAGCCCCGTGCCAATCAGCTATCATGTTGATATTCCATGATAATGCCTCCGTCGGGAGTGCGGCGGGCCGGGCAGTTATTGCCGGGTCGGCCGGCGGTTGCTATCGTGACCCGGCCGAAAGGGGGAGGGACGGCGGCATGGAAGCTGGGGCACCCTGCTTTCGTGCGCGCCTTCAACCTTCGTTAACCGGCGCGGACTAAATTTACAGTCGAGCACGTGCGCCTCGGTCGGGGCTGCCGGCCGAGTCGGATGGGGGCCATGGCTGAAGACCTCGAAGAAGATTTTGAAGAAGGTGAAGGCTCCGAAGAGGTATCGGAGGGCCCTTCCAGGAAACTGCCGATCAAGAAGATTCTGATCATCGTGCTGCCGATCCTGTTGCTGATCGGCGCCGGTGCCGGGCTCTACTTCTCCGGTGTGCTCGGTGGCCTGCTGGGCGGCAAGGACGAGCCGCCCAAGGAAGCCGCGGCGGCTCCGGCCAAGGTGGTCCAGGCGGCGGTGTTCATGGACCTGCCCGAGATGCTGGTGAACCTGCAGAGCTCGGGACGCAAGCAGGCCTTCCTGAAGATCCGGGTCGCCCTCGAGCTGGAGGCGGTCACCGACCAGCCTCGCGTCGAGCAGGTGATGCCGCGCATCGTCGACAACTTCCAGGTCTACCTCCGCGAGCTGCGCATGGAGGACCTGCAGGGTGCGGCAGGTATGCACCTGCTGCGCGAGGAGCTGCTGGCGCGGGTCAACGCCGCAGTCAAGCCGGTCAAGGTGAACGACGTTCTGTTCAAAGAAATGCTGGTCCAATAACGGGCCACTTTTAGGGTGATTGCCGAAATGGCAATGGAAGACGAAGGGGGCGCCGGTCGCTCCGCCGATGACGAAGAAGCCCTGATGAAGGAATGGGCTGCCATGTCCGGAGACGACGACGCCGGTGGCGGCGGCGGCGGGGCGGACATGGGCGGCGGCGAGGGTGAAGGCAGCGATGCCATGGCCGCCGAATGGGAGGCCATGCTCGGCGCCGGCGGCGGCGGCGGCGGCGGCGGCGAGGCCGACGCGGTGGGCGGACGCGACTCGACCCGCGTGCTCAACCAGGACGAAATCGACTCCTTGCTGGGCTTCGACGACGATGGCGGCGGTGCCGGCGACAAGTCGGGCATCCAGGCCATCCTCAACAGCGCCCTGGTGTCCTACGAACGCCTTCCCATGCTGGAGGTGGTGTTCGACCGTCTGGTGCGCATGATGTCGACTTCCATGCGTAATTTCACGTCGGACAACGTCGAGGTCTCGCTGGACAACATCTTGTCGCT
>CAJANN010000362.1 GCA_903941095.1 uncultured Rhodospirillaceae bacterium
AGCGCCTGCCGCGTGCGCTGGGCGTGGAACCGGCCCTGAACATGATCGTCAGCGGGGAAGGGGTCAAGGCCGAGATGCTGGCCATGGTCCCGGGACAGAAATTGTTCGACAAGGTGGCCCAGTCGGCCCAGACCCTGGCCGAAGAGGCCCGCGCCATGTCGTAGACATGGATGAACAGGCTCATCCCGGTGGAATCGATGAATTCCAGACCACCGAGATCGACGCGGCACACCTTGGTGCCCGACATGGCTTCTTCCAGAAACCTGGGAAAGTGCGGAGCGTCGGCAAAGGTCAACCGGCCGGAGATGGCCGCCTCTACGGTGTCGCCGTTTCGGCTGATGGTATATTGCATCGAAGACGCTGGCTCCTGATCTGTGGTCTGATGTCTAGGCGGACCGGATGTTGGTCAGAAAGACGTTGACCTGCTCGCGCAGGGAGGCGGCGCGGCGGGCCACCGTCCGGGCGGTGTCCAGAACCTCGCTGGCGGCCCGGCCGGTTTCCTCGGCGGCCTGATTGACCCCGATGACGTTGGAACTGACTTCCGACGTGGCCGAGGCCACCTGCTGGGTATTGGCGGCGATGGCGGCCGTGGCCTCATCTTGCAGGTGCACCGATTCGGCGATCCCGGCAGAGATCGTGCTCATTTCCCCGATGATGGCGGTGATTTCGCCGATGGCGCCGACGGCGCCGCGGGTTTCCTGTTGCACGGCGGTGATCTGCGAGGCGATTTCCTCGGTGGCGCGCGCCGTCTGCGTCGCCAGGGACTTGACCTCGTTGGCGACCACGGCGAAACCCTTGCCGGCGTCGCCGGCACGGGCCGCCTCGATGGTGGCGTTCAGCGCCAGCAGGTTGGTCTGGCTGGCGATGGCGTTGATCAGTTCCACCACCTCGCCGATCTTGCTGACCGTCGTCGACAGGCTTTGCACCGATTCGTTGGTCAGCAGGGCGCGGGCCTTGGCGGCATCGGCGATGGTGACCGACTCGCCGACGCGGTGCTTGATGTCCTCGACCGACCCGGCCAACTGCTCGGCAGCCTCGGCGACGGTGCGCATGTTGACGGCGGTTTCCTCGACGGCGGCGGCCACCACGGTGGCCTGGTTCGAGGTTTCCTCGGCGGTGCTCGACATGGTCTGGGCCGTGGCGTCCAGTTCGGTGGCGGAAGCCGACATGGTTTCCAGCACCTCGGCCACCTCGAAATTGAAACGCTCGAGGATGCCGTCGATGACCTTGGCGCGACGGTCCTTGACCTGCTGTTCGTTTTCCTGAACCCGCTGCAATTCGTCGGCGCGGATCAGTCCCTGGCGGAACACCTCGACGGCCCGCACCATGTCGCCGATCTCGTCCTGGCGATGGTCGTCCAGGGCGACCTGGGCGCGGTCACCCTTGGACAGCTGCGACATGGCGGCGATCACTTTGGACAGCGGCCGCGAGATGTCGGTGGCGATCAGCCAGGCGATTGCGACGCCGGCCGCCACCAGCACCAGGGTCACCGCGGCATACAGGTACAGCGCCTGCCGGGTGTCGGCGGCGATGGTCCGGGCCAGATTTAGGACGTCGGCGGCGACGCGGTCTTCCACCTGCTTCAGCAGGTCGATCTTGCGGGTGATGGTGTCGAACCACAGCGGCCCTTCCACGCCGCCGGTATCGCCGACGAAGGGACTGTCCATCGCGACGCCGCGCAGACGGTCGACGTCCTTCGACACCGGATCGGCCAGGACCGTGTCCAGCATGGCCTTCTGTTCGGCGGTGGCATAGGCCGAGAACGTGGCGAAGAAGGTTTCCTGGCGCGCGATCAGCTGGGTGAAGCGGCGCAACAGGACGCCTTCGAATTTCTTGGCCCCGAAGCCGGCGGCGCCGGTGGCGCGTTCCTGCCCGGCCCGTTCCTTGCCGTACAGCAGCTGGACATAGGCGATGCCGGCCTTGGTCACGTCGGGATCGGTGCTGATGGCGGCCATGCGGTCGATCAGCACCAGCATCCTGGCGATCAGGCCGGTGTAGAAGTCGGCGGCCTCGACGGCGGTCATGCCCAGCCCGTCGATGGTGCCCCGCCGGTCGGACAGGGTGACCAGAACCGTGTTCATCGCGGCGACGCCCTCGGCCAGCTGCGCCCCGGCGGGGGTCAGGGCCACCCGCTTCAGCGTCTCGGTCAGCTCGGCCAGCCGGGCATCGGATTCCCGCCGCACATCGGGCAGACGGTCGCGGAACTTGGCCCCCTTGCTGCCGATGAAGCCGGCCGAGGTGCCCCGCTCTTTCTGCAGTTCGTGGACCGCCGCCCCGATGGCCGGCCCCAATGCCGCCACCTCGGCAAGCTGATCCATCTTCGCGGCGAAACGGGTTTTCTCGATCACGCTGAAGCCGGAGAACATGAACATGCCCATGATGGAAACCAGCATGGCCAAGCCGATCCGGGGACCGACGCGAAGCTTGTGTAACAGGGTCAGCATGAAGAGGGACTCCACGGTACACGCCAGGGAGGTTGAAAACGATCGCTTCCGAACCGCCCCCAACCGGGGGTTATCCCCAGGGAGGCGCCGCACGATAAGCACAGGATGCCACCTTACGATATCCCCGGCACCATGAAACTTGAGCCACATCAAGACCTAGGAAAAGATGTTCATCGGTATATACTCCCACCCTCTTGCCCCGGAGCCGCCGCATGGATCGTTTCGCCGTCACCGAAAGCCGGACCCTGTTCTTCCATCGCATCCTGGTGGACCAGATCCGGCATTCGCCCGGCCTGCTGGAGCGGGCCCGCGCCGCCCTGCCCGGTCTGGCCGCCCGGCCCGCGGGGGATGTCTGGGACCGTTGGGCCGGCTTGCTGGCCGCCTCTTTCGACCAGTTGGCCGCGGCGGTCCTGGAAGACAGTCCGCAGGGCGGATTGCTGCGCGCCCATTCGCCGCTGATGGCGGTGCTGAGCGACGACGAGCGCAATTCCCTGTGGCAGCGGGTGGGATTGCAGCAGGTCGTCGCCTATGCCCTGGCCGCCGCCGCCGACCTGGGCCTGTCCCTGGCCGAGGAAGCCGCCGCCCTGGGCGACGGGACGGCCGACTGGCACCGGGCGCCGCCGGCCACCCTGACGGTCGAGGCGATGGAACCGCTGAAACAGATCATCGCCATCCAGCGGGCCCTGACCACTTTGCTGCCCGATGGCGACGCCCGCCGGGCGTGGCTGCGCGCGCCGCACCCCGATTTCGCCGCCCGCCCCCTGGACATCCTGATCAACGGCGGCGGTGCGCTGGTGCAGCATGCCCTGGCCGAAGCCGTCCGCCCGCGGCTCGACCGCGGCGACCTGCCCAGCCACTGATACGAAGCCCGGATGATTCATTCGGGCTTCGTATCCAGCGCCCATTGGGCGCGGCCAAGGCCGCGGATGCGGCCGCCCGGCGAGGGCTTGGGAACCCGGATGAATCATTCGGGTTCCGTATGACGCCTTGCCCCGCAAGCGGAACGGGCATAGCCTGATTTTCCAGGATCTTACTGGGGAATGGGGGGCGCCGTGTTTGAAGCCGCCGAACTGGGCCGCAAGATCAGCCGCGAGGAATTCGACGCGATGGCGCCGGCCCTGCGGACGGACCTGCTGGACCTGCAGCAGCAACTGCGAACCGCCGACTTTCCGGTCATCGTCATCTTCGGCGGCGTCGACGGCGCCGGCAAGAACGAGACCGCCAACCTGCTGAACGAGTGGATGGACCCGCGCTGGATGGTCACCCGCGCCTATGGCCGTCCCTCGGACGAAGAGGCCGACCGGCCGGAATACTGGCGCTTCTGGCGGGACCTGCCGCCCAAGGGCAAGATCGGGATGTTCCTGTCGTCCTGGTACCATCGTCCGCTGCTGGACCGGGTGCATGAAGAGATCTCGGTCGCCGAGATGGACGAATTGCTGGACCGCATCGTCCACTTCGAGAAAACCCTGGCCGACGAAGGGGCGCTGATCGTCAAATTCTGGATGCACCTGTCGGAAAAAGCCCAGAAGCGGCGGCTGAAGAAGCTGGAGGACGACCCCCTGACCGCCTGGCAGGTCACCGCGACCGACTGGCAGCACTGGAAGATGTACGGCAAGTTCACCGCCGCCGCCGAACGCATGATCATGCACACCTCGAAGGGACACGCGCACTGGCATCTGGTGGAAGGCGCCGATCCCCGCTATCGCTCGGCGGTGGTGCTCAACACCCTGAAGGACGCCATCGTCCGGCACTTCGAGGAACGCGGCGCGGCGCAGAAAGTCGCAGCCGAGCTGAAGCGCCCGGCCCCCGCCAGGAAAGCGGAAAAGCCCAAGGCCCTGCTGGCCCAACCGTCGATCCTGTCGTCGCTGGACATGACCCGGTCGCTGGACGGCGACGATTATAACCGCCAATTGCAGGAACTGCGTGGCAGCCTGTCCCTGCTGCACCGCAAGGCCAAGGAACGGGGGATGTCCACCGTCCTGGTCTTCGAAGGCTGGGACGCCGCCGGCAAGGGCGGCACCATCCGCCGCATGACCAACGCGCTGAACGCCCGCGACTGTCAGGTCATCCCCATCGCCGCCCCTACCGAGGAAGAGCGCGCCCAGCATTATCTGTGGCGATTCTGGCGCCATCTGTCGCGGGCCGGCCGCGTCACCATCTTCGACCGCTCGTGGTACGGCCGCGTTCTGGTCGAACGGGTCGAGGGCTTCTGCAGCGAAGCGGCATGGCGCCGCGCCTATGGCGAAATCAACGATTTCGAGGAACAGATCGTCGAAGCCGGCCACGTCCTGTGCAAGTTCTGGTTGCACATCACCGCCGAGGAACAGCTGGCGCGGTTCAGCCAGCGCGGCGAAATCGAATACAAGAAATGGAAGCTGACCGACGAGGATTGGCGCAACCGCGAGAAATGGGACCTGTACGAGGCCGCCGTCAACGACATGGTGGAGAAAACATCCACCAGCATCGCCCCCTGGACCCTGGTCGAAGCCAATTCGAAAGCCTGGGCCCGCGTCAAGGCCCTGCGGACCGTCTGCGACGCGCTGGAAGCAGCCCTGCGCAAGCGCAAAACCGGCACCCCCAAAGGATAGGACCCGTCCGGACCAGCGTCCTATCCTTTCGTTGACATATTAGGCATGCCTGATGATACTCCGCCCCGTCCCGCCCAATAGTTACGCACAGGCGGGCCTGGGGTGGGAGAGGGATGTCATGCGTATCGGTGCGCGTCTGGAATTGATCGTCGCCACGGCCCTGGTGGGCCTGCTGGCCGTTTCCGCCGTCAGCCTGCTGCGCATGCGCGCCGACCTGACAAGCGACCGCGAGGTGAAGACCCGCCATATCGTCGAGGTCGGACAGTCCCTGGTCGCCCACTACCAGAAAGAGGAGGCCGCCGGCCGCCTGACCCGCGACGAGGCCCAGGCCCAGGCTCTGGCCGCCATCGGCGCCGCCCGCTACGAGGACAAGGAATATCTGTGGATCCACCGCCGCGACGGTGCGGTGATGCTGGCCCATCCCAACGCCAAGCTGATCGGCAGCCCGATGGAGGGCATGCAGGACCCCACCGGCCGCTACCTGTTCCGCGAGATGAACGCGCAGGTGGACGCCTCCGGAGCCGGCTTCGTCACCTATGAATGGCCCAAGCCGGGACAGGACAAGCCGGTTCCGAAGCTGTCCTATGTCATGGGAATGCCGGCCTGGGGCTGGGTGATCGGCTCGGGCATCTACATCGACGACGTCGATGCCGCCTTCCGCAGCACCGCCCTGATGTTCGCCGCCTGGGGACTGGGCATCATCGCCGCCGTCAGCCTGATCGCCTGGCGGATCGGCCGCAGCATCAGCCGCCCCCTGGGCGACGTCACCGCCGCCATCGGCCGGCTGACCAACGACGAGCACGGATTCGAGATCCAGCATACCGGCCGCGCCGACGAAGTGGGCGAGCTGGCCCGCGGACTGGTGGTCTTCCGCAACCACCTGGAAGCCGCCGAGCAGGCCAATGCCCGGCGCCTGGCCGAACAGGAAAGCCGCATCGAACGCCAGCGCCGCATCGAACGGCTGGCCGCGGAATTCGACCTGTCGGTCGGCGGCGTGGTCCGCTCGGTTTCGGCCGCCGCCACCCAGATGCAGGCGGCCAGCCAGTCGATGTCGGCCATCGCCGAACAGACCAGCCGCCAGTCCTCGGCCGTCGCCCAGGCCGCCGCCCATGCGGCCATGAACGTGCAGACCGTCGCCGCCGCCACCGAGGAACTGTCGGCGTCGGAAAGCGAAATCGTCCGGCAGGTGGAAACCTCGACCGCCGTCGCCGACGCCGCGTCGGAGCAGGCACGGCGCTCGGGCGCCATCGTGTCCGGCCTGACCGAGGCCGCCGGCCGCATCGGCGAAGTGGTCGGACTGATCAACGCCATCGCCGGCCAGACCAACCTGCTGGCCCTGAACGCCACCATCGAAGCCGCCCGCGCCGGCGAGGCCGGCAAGGGCTTCGCCGTGGTCGCCAACGAGGTCAAGGGACTGGCCAACCAGACCGCCCAGGCCACCCAGGAGATTTCGTCGCAGATCGCCGCGCTGCAAAGCTCGGCCCGCGAAGCCGCCGACGCCATCGATTCGATCTCGGGCATCATCGACCGGATCAACCATGCGTCGGGCGAAGTCGCCGCCGCCGTCGGCCAGCAGACCGCCGCCACCCACGAAATCGCCCGCTCCATCGAGGAAGCGGCGGCGGGAACGCAAGAGGTCTCCAGCAACATCGTCGAGGTCAGCCACGCCGCCGACACCGCAGGCAACACCGCAGGCGAGGTTCTGGCCGCCGCCGGGGAACTGTCGTCCCAGGCCGAACGGCTGCGGATGCAGGTGGAAAGCTTCCTGTCCGACGTCAAGGCCGCCTGATACGAAGCCCGGATGATTCATTCGGGCTTCGTATCCAGCGTCCATTGGGCGCGGCCAAGGCCGCGGATGCGGCCGCCCGGCAAGGGCTTGGGAACCCGAATGAATCATTCGGGTTCCGCCTGACCTGTTGACATCCGTGCCGGCTCGGTTATCTCAGGTGCCTGATACAGGGGGGCCGTCATGCAATTCGTCGAGAACCTGATCGAACGGTTTCTGTTCTGGGGACGCTGGCTGCTGACGCCGCTTTATGTCGGCCTGACCCTGCTGCTGCTGCTGTTCACCTTCAAGTTCTTCCAGGAACTGGTCCATCTGCTGCCGCACCTCGTCGACCTGGGCGAGACCGACCTGATCCTGGCGGCGCTGGGACTGATCGATCTGGCGCTGGTCGGCAACCTGCTGGTGATGGTCATCCTGTCCGGCTACGAGAACTTCGTCTCGCGCATCGAGGCGGCGCGCAGCGGCGAGCAGCTTTCGTGGATGGGCAAGGTCGACGCCGGCACCCTGAAGATCAAGGTCGCGGCCTCGATCGTCGCCATTTCCTCGATCCACCTGCTGAAAGCCTTCGTCAACGTCGACAAGATGGCCGACGACAAGCTGATGTGGCTGGTGATCATCCACATGACCTTCGTCCTTTCGGCCCTGCTGCTGGCGGTGGTCGACAAGCTGGCCTTTTCCTCTCATCGGGCGCACTGATCTCATGGACGGCGAAAGCTTCAACTTCCTGGCGGTTCCCGCCGCCCTTCTGCTCGGCCTGGCCTGTGCCCCCTTCGCTCTGCGCCGGGCCGGCTATCCCTGGGGCAAGACCGCCTTCGGCAGTCTGGCCGTGGCGGTGGCCGGACTGGCGGTGGCCGGCATCGTCTCGGCCGTCCAGCGCAAGGCCGGCATCGCCCAGCTACCGCTGGCCTGGATCGCCCCCCTGCTGGTCGGCTATGCCCTGGTCCGCATCGCCCGGAGCCGCGCCCCCGATTAGGGCATGGTTGGTCCGGGCCACGGCGACGTTGCGCAACAGCCGCCCGATGCCGATCCGCTTGACCGGAGAACCGGCGAACACCTCGCGGAACGAAGCGTCGTCCAGCGCGGCCAGATCCGACAGGGCCGGCATGGCCATCTCGACGCGCGGCAGGAAGTCCGGGTCGCGGGTCGGCGGGGCGAAGCGGTTCCACGGGCAGGCGGCCATGCAATCATCGCAGCCATAGATGCGGTTGCCCAT
This sequence comes from uncultured Rhodospirillaceae bacterium, assembly GCA_903941095.1. Classification (GTDB taxonomy): domain Bacteria; phylum Pseudomonadota; class Alphaproteobacteria; order Rhodospirillales; family Magnetospirillaceae; genus Magnetospirillum. The sequence goes on from CAJANN010000362.1 coordinate 8,032, forward strand.
GCGGGCCGCCAGTTCGGGGGCGATCTCGCCCTGGTGCTCGATGGTCAGGTAGCTGATGCAGCGCCGCGGATCGATGCGCCCGTCGGCCAGCGCCCGGGTCGGGCAGGCCGCCTCGCAGGCGCGGCAGCTGCCGCAGCGGTCGGGCTCGGGCGGATCGGGCGGCAGGTCCAGGGCGCTGTATATCTCCGACAGGAACAGCCACGACCCGAAGCGGCGCGACACCAGATTGGTATGGCGCCCCTGCCAGCCCAGACCGCTGCGCGCCGCCAGCGGCTTTTCCATCACCGGGGCGGTGTCGACGAACACCTTCAGGGGGGCGCCGAAGCGGTCGGCCATCCACCGCCCCAAGGCCTTCAGGCGCTTCTTGACGGTATCGTGGTAATCGCGCCCGCGGGCATAGACGCTGATGGCGCCGCGATCGGCCGGAACCGTCAGCGTCCCCGGGGCGGGGGCGTAATTGCTGCCCAGCACCACCACCGAGCGGACCTCGGGCCACAGGGCCGCCGGGTCGGCCCGCTGCTCGCGCCGTTCCGCCATCCAGCCCATCGTGCCGTGCCGGCCTTCGGCGACATAGGTTTCCAGGGAATGCCGCCAGACGGGATCGGCGGCGGCCGGGGCGAAGCCGACGGCGTCGAAGCCCAGGGCCAGCGCCTGGACGCGGATCTGCCGCTTGGCCTCAGCCGCGTCCACGATAGCCGGCGACCCCCTGCTCGGGCAACCACAGCCCGGCCGGCGGGTCCCCGGTCTGCCAGAAGACGTCGATGGGAATGCCGCCGCGCGGATACCAATAGCCGCCGATGCGCAGCCAGTGCGGCCGGCAGGCCTGGACCAGCCGCTTGCCGATGCCCACCGTGCAGGATTCGTGGAAGGCGCCGTGATTGCGGAACGATCCCAGGAACAGCTTCAGCGACTTCGATTCGATCAGCGAGGCGTCGGGAACGTAGTCGACGACCAGATGGGCGAAATCCGGCTGGCCGGTGATCGGGCACAGCGAGGTGAATTCCGGCGCGGCGAACCGCACCATGTACAAGGTGCCGGGATGGGGGTTGTCCACCACCTCGATGACCGCCTGATCGGGGCTGGCGGCGGCGGCGGCGGCGTGGCCCAGCTGGGTCAGGTGCGCGGGCCGGTCCATCAGCGGCTCATCTTGCGGATGGTGTTGGTGGTGCTTTGGCCGTCCACCAGATTGGCCAGCACCACCTTGCCGCCCCAGCCCGCCACCTCGGCGGCGCCGACGACGGTGTCGACGGTATAGTCGGCCCCCTTGACCAGGATGTCGGGCTTCAGCCGGCAGATCAGATCCAGCGGCGTATCCTCGCCGAAGATCACCACCAGATCGACGGTGGACAGCGAGGCCAGCACGGTGCCGCGCGCCGCTTCCGACTGCACCGGCCGGGTCGGCCCCTTCAGGCGGGCGACCGAGGCGTCGGAATTCAGTCCCACCACCAGCCGGTCGCAGGCGGCGCGGGCCTGGGCCAGCAGCGAGACATGGCCCGGATGCAACAGGTCGAAACAGCCGTTGGTGAAGCCGACCTTGATGCCCTTGCGGCGCCAGCGGTCGACGGCTTCGGCCGCCGCCTCCCAGCTCAGGACCTTGGCCTCGCCGGCGGCAAGCTCGTCATGATGCAGGGCGCCGACCACCTCGTCGGCATAGGCCACGGCGGTGCCGACCTTGGCGACGACGATGCCGGCGGCGACATTGGCCAGTCTGGCGCCCTCCAGCAGCGACGCCCCCGAGGCCAGGGCCGCCGCCAGGGTGGCGACCACGGTGTCGCCGGCGCCCGAAACGTCGAACACCTCCTGCGCCTGGGCCGGCAGGTGGTGGACGGCGCCGTCGGCGCAGACCAGGCTCATGCCGTCCTGGCTGCGGGTGGCCAGCACGGCTTCGACCGCGCAGCTTTCGATCAGGGCGCGGGCAGCGGCGACGATGGCTTCGTCGCTGTCGACGGCCATGCCGGTCGCCTCGTGCAGTTCCTTGCGGTTGGGGGTCAGCAGGGTGGCGCCGCGATACTTGGTGTAGTCGGCCCCCTTGGGATCGACGATCACCGGCTTGCCGGCAGCCCTGGCCATTTCGATCAGTTCGGCCGCCGCCGGGGCCGCCAGAACCCCCTTGCCGTAATCCGACAGCACCACGCAGGCGGCGTCGGCGATGCGCCGCTGCGCCCGGCCGCGCAACTGGCTGCGGCTGGCGGCGGCAAGCGGCGTCCGGGTTTCGCGGTCGGCCCGCAGCAATTGCTGGTTCGAGGCGAAGAAGCGGGTCTTGATGGTGGTCTGCCGCCCGGTTTCGACCACCAGACAGGGGTCGACCTCGGCATGCTCGCCCAGCAGCCGGCCGACCTCGCGTCCGGCGTCGTCGTCGCCGACCACCGCGATGAACACCGGCTTGGCCCCCAGCGCCACCAGATTGCGCACCACATTGCCGGCCCCGCCCAGCATGGCGCTTTCCCGCTCGATGCACACCACCGGAATCGGCGCCTCGGGCGAGATGCGGTCGGCGCTGCCATAGACGAAGCGGTCCAGCATGGCATCGCCGATACACAGCACCTCGGTGCCGCGAATGGCTTCCAACCGTTCCACCAATGCCGAGAGTTCCGTCATGCCCGTCACCCGAAAGATCCTTTGCACGGGTCAGCTAACCCAAGCCCCGCCGGGTTGCAAGACAAATGGTCAGCTGGACAGGAAGTGCCGCCGGTCGCCGTCCAGAACCAGGGCGGTCAGAAGGCCGCTCTGATAGGCCCCGGTGTCGATGCCGATGCGGTTGGCCCGGATTTCCGGAGCCGGACATTGCGAGTGGCCATGCACCACCACCCAGGGATGGCATGTGGGATCCAGCAGGAAATCGTCGCGGATCCACAGCATGTCGGCGGGGGATTGCTGGTCCAGGGCGATGCCGGGGCGGATTCCGGCATGGACGAACAGATAGTCGCCGGCCCGGTGCCACAGGGGCAGGCGCGACAGGAACCGCAGATGGCTGCGCGGCAGGGACCGCGTCAGCGCCAGCTGCAGGGCGGCGATGTCGCCGCTGTGCGTCTCGGGCAGGGCGCCGGCATAGGACTGCACCGTCTCGACGCCGCCATTGGCGCACCAGGCCCGGCCGGCCGTCAGGTCGTCCAGGAAGCGCAACAGATAGTCTTCATGGTTGCCGCGCAGGCAGATCCACTCCGCCGCCGCCAGGCTGCCCCCGGCCGGCGGGCCGGCCTGCAGCCGTTCGACCACCTGCCGCGATTGCGGGCCGCGATCGACGTAATCGCCCAGAAACACCAGCGTCGGCCGGCAGTGCGGATGACGGGCGGCATCGTCGGCGATCCGGTCCAGCAGCCGGGACAGCAAATCGGCGCGGCCGTGGATGTCGCCGACGGCATAAAGGCGCTCGCCTGCCGGGACGCTGGGAAATCGGGATGCGGGGTCGGACCGCATTTCGTTCTAGGCTCACCTTGCCGGGCGTTGTATTTTAGTCACCGGGAAGAACATTGCCCGTTTCCGCGAGCCAGGACAATCTTTCGCGAAAATGGACGCCGCCAGGATGGGATCAAGATGAACGCGACGGCGTTCGGGGGAAAGCCGCAGGAGATCGTCACGTCGGAGAGCCTGCTCTTCGACGCCGCCGAACGTGTCGGCCGCATCCGCGAAGGCCGTCAGGCCCTGCACCTGCACCTGTCCCAACTGCTGCCGCAGAACCGCGAAGACGCCAGAATCCGCATCGCATTCCGCATGTTCGAATCGATGGTCGACATGTTCCGCGGCCAGATGTTCCTGCTGACCAACAACGACATCGTGCTGATCTGCAAGGATGCCCGGCTGGCCGACCTGGACGCCATCGTCTACAAGCTGCGCGCCCTGTTCTCGAAAGACCCGCTGACCTATTCCGAAGGGGATGACGGCGTCGACCGCTTCGTCACCTTCTATGACCTGGAAATGGAATACGACACCTTCTTCGCGGTCTGCGCCGATCTGGTGGCGCAGTCCAAGAAGCGGGTGGCCGACGCCCGCACCGCCCCCCAGGTGGTGCCGCTGGATTCCCGCAATCTGGCCCGCGTCCTGGAACGCATCAGCGGCACCGACATCGGCGGCGTGGTCCGCCGCCAGCCCTGCATCCGCTTCGTCGACAAAACCCATGCCGAGGTCGCCTTCCAGGAATTCTACATGTCCATCGGCGACCTGCAGAAGATCCTGGCCCCCGACGTCAACATCCTGGCCAATCGCTGGCTGTTCCAGCATCTGTCCCAGGTGCTGGACCTGCGGGTCCTGTCGGTGCTGCAAGACGGCGGATTCCGCAAGCTGCCGACCGCCTTTTCGGTCAACCTGAACGTCGCCACCGTCGAAACCCCGGTGTTCCAGCAGTTCGAGGCGGCGGTGCGCGGCAAGGCCGGCATCCTGGTGGAATTCCAGCTGGTCGACATCTTCAACAACCTGGACACCTTCTTCCGCGTCCGCGACCGCCTGCGCCGCAACGGCCACAAGACGGTCCTGGACGGCATGAGCCCCATCACCCTGCAGTTCATCGACGCGGAATTGTATGAAGTCGACTTCGTCAAGGTGGCCTGGACGGCGGACATGGCCGACGACGTGGTGACCGCCGACGTGCTGAATTCGCTGCGGCCGGTGGGCTTCGACCACGTCATCTTGTCGCGGTGCGACACCGAGGCCTCGATCGAATGGGGGCTGCACCAGGGGTTCCGCCACTTCCAGGGGCGGTTTCTGGACACAATGGTGGCCGCCATCACGATGGCCCAGTGCGACAAGGCCAGCGCCTGCACCGTGCAGCAATGCAACAGCCGCCATGCGGTGATTTCCGGGCGGCCGCGGGCCGAGTGCGGAAACAACGACATGCTGGACCTGTTCCCGCCGCTGCGGACCGCCAGGTAGGAATGCAGCCGATGCAGGGAACGCCCCCGGTCGCCCACACCCGCCCCGCCAGCCAGGAAAGCCTGCTGCTGGATTACCTGAGCCGGCTGGAACGCCACCGCGCCGACCGCCGCGCCGCCTATCTGCGCCTGTCGGCGCTGCAGACCCACAACCGGCGCGAACAGCATGTCCGCATGACCGTGGGGGCCTTCGACGATCTGGTCAAGATGCTGCAGGCCCAGGCTTTTTCCATGTCCAACGGCGACTTGATGGTGATCTACAAGTCGCAGGCCCAGGACGAGGTCGAGGCGGCCATCGTCAAGCTGCGCTTCCTGTTCTCGGACGACCCGCTGATCGCCAACGAGAATGTCGGCTCCGGCGGCGCGTTCTGCGCGTGGTACGACCTGGCCCGCGAATACGACGATCTGGTGGCCTTCGCCCAGAACGCCCTGGCCGAGGAGCAGGCCAAGCGCCGCACCGAACAGGAAGTCGCCGGCCGTCAGGCCCGCTTCGCCGAGCGCCCCAAGGGCTCGCCCTTCACGCCGGAGCTGCTGGTCCGGGTCGAGGCCGCGCTGGGTCAGGCCGACCTGGCCAATCTGGTCCGCCGTCAGGCCATCTGCGCCGTGGTCGGCAACGCCACCCCGCAGCCGGTCTTCCACGAACTGTTCATCTCGATCGCCGACCTGCGGCAGACCCTGATGCCCAACGTCAACATGAATTCCAGCCCGTGGCTGTTCCAGCAATTGACCGAAACCCTGGACCGCCGGGTGCTGTCGCTGCTGAACAAGCACGACGACCGCACGCTGGAAGGCGACATCTCGATCAACCTGAACGTCTCGACCCTGCTGTCGCCGGAATTCCTGGTGTTCGACGACAACATCAAGGCCGGCATGCGCGGCACCATCGTGCTGGAACTGCAGAAGGTCGACATCATGGCCGACCTGGGGGCGTACCTGTTCGCCCGCGACTTCGCCCACGACCGCGGCTATCGCATCTGCATCGACGGGCTGACCTATTCGACCCTGCCGTTCGTCGACCGCGAGCGGCTGGGGGCCGACCTGATCAAGCTGATCTGGGACCCGTCCCTGACGGAAGAGCGCGACAAGAAGACCGCCGCCCTGCGCCGCATCGGCGCCACCCGCATCATCCTGGCCCGGTGCGACACGCCATCGGCCATCGAGTACGGCCATTCGGTCGGCATCACCCTGTTCCAGGGCCGCCACATCGAACAGACCCTGATGAACGACATGCGCCGCAAGGGCATCGGCAGGGCGCGCGGGCGGTAACTCAGCCGCCGCCGCCGCAGGTGCCGCAGCAGACATCGCCTTCATAGGACAGCCGCACCACCAGATGGCGGCCGCCTTCGCGGGGCGGCAGGAACTGGACCAGGGCCGTGGCCACCCCGGCGGGCAGCGCCGCCCGCTCGCCGGTCATGCGCATCATGCGCGACACCCCGGGAACGAAATCGTCGGCGCCGTCGCAGACGGCGAAGGCCTGGGCCAGGAAGGGCGCGGCCTCGGATTCTGGCCACTGGGCCACCTGCGCGGCGTCGCCGCGCACCATCGCCACCACCGAAGCCTGGCCGTTTTCGACCCGCAAGGTGAGTTCCGAGGCGTGCGCCCCGGCGGCAAGCTGCAGCAGATCGGTAAAGGACGATGACGCGGACATGGCGGCCTCCTGGATACGGACGGCTCCATCTGCCCGAATCATCCCGGCCCGGGCGTTGAGCTTGATCAAGCTGCCGGGTCGGGCCAATATCGGCGGAATGGAAACGCCCGCCATTCTGGTCGACCACCTCGTCAAAGACTTCGGCCCCGTCCGGGCCGTCGACGACATCGCTTTCACCGTCGCCTCCGGATCGACCACCGCCATCCTGGGCGGCAACGGCGCCGGCAAGACCACCACCTTGTCGATGCTGCTGGGGCTGCTGCTGCCCACGTCAGGCACCATCCAGGTCCTGGGCGAGGACATGATCCGCCACCGCTACCGGGTGCTGCCCCGGCTGAATTTCTCCAGCCCCTATGTCGACCTGCCGCACCGGCTGACGGTGCGCGAGAACCTGACGGTCTACGGCCATCTGTACGGCATCGCCGCGCTGCCGGCCCGCATCGCGGAACTGACGGCCGACCTCGACCTGGGGGAATTCCTGGACAGGCCGTCGGGAAAACTGTCCGCCGGACAGAAGGCCCGGGTCGCCCTGGCCAAGGCCATGCTGAACCATCCCGACCTGCTGCTGCTGGACGAGCCGACCGCCTCGCTGGATCCCGACACCGCCGACTGGGTGCGCGGCTTCCTGACCCGCTACCAGCAGGCCCGGGGCGCCACCATCCTGCTGGCCTCGCACAACATGACCGAGGTCGAACGGCTGTGCGATCAGGTCCTGGTCATGAAGGCCGGCCGCATCGTCGACCGCGGTTCGCCGGAGGATCTGATCGCCCGCTACGGCCGCGCCACCCTGGAAGACGTGTTCCTGGACATCGCCCGCAACCGCCGCCACACCGGCGAGGCGGCGCAATGACCGCCTTCTCTTTCCGCCGCGTCGGGGCCTTGCTGCTGCGCCATCTCTACATCATGCGCGGCTCGTGGCCCAGGCTGCTGGAAATGGCCTATTGGCCGGCGGTCAACATGGTGGTGTGGGGCTTCACCAGCCAGTTCTTTTCCAGCCATTCCCAATGGGTGGCCCAGGCCGGCGGCATCCTGATCGGCGCGGTCCTGCTGTGGGACGTGATGTTCCGCGGCAATCTGGGCGTGGCCCTGTCCTTCATGGAAGAAATGTGGTCGCGCAATCTGGGCCACCTGTCGGTCAGCCCGCTGCGCCCCGTCGAACTGGTGGCCGGACTGCTGGCCATGAGCCTGATCCGCACCCTGATCGGCGTGGTGCCGGCCATGCTGCTGGCGGTGCCGCTGTACCATTACTCCATCTTCGACCTGGGGCTGCCGCTGCTGGCCTTCTGGGTCAACCTGATGGTCACCGGCTGGGCCATCGGTCTGGCGGTGTCGGCGATGGTCCTGCGCTTCGGCCTGGGGGTGGAAAGCCTGGCCTGGGTGATGGTGTTCGCCGTCGCCCCCCTGGCCGGCATCTATTATCCCATCAGCGTCCTGCCCGGCTGGCTGCAGCCGCTGGCCTGGGCGCTGCCGCCGGCCCACGTCTTCGAGGGCATGCGCACCCTGATGCAGGGCGGCGGCTTCGACGGCATCCGCTTCGCCTGCGCCACCGGGCTGAATGCCCTGTACGTGGCGGCGGCGGGGGGGCTGTTCCTGCACATCCACCACGTCGCCCGCCGTCGCGGATTGCTGCTGAATGTGGGAGAATAGCCGATGGACGGCCTTTCCGGATTTCCCGGCATGTGGAGCGACGTCGTCGATCTGCGCGATTTCTACGACACCAGCCTGGGGCAGATGGCCTGCCGGCTGATCCGCCGGCAATTGCGCGAATTGTGGCCCGACGTCGCCGGCCAGCGGGTGCTGGGCCTGGGCTTCGCCACTCCCTATCTGCGGTCCTTCCTGGGCGAGGCCGAACGGGTGGCGGCGGTGATGCCGGCCAGCCAGGGGGTGCTGCCCTGGCCGCCCGAGGGACCGGGCATGACCCTGCTGGCCGACGAGACCGACCTGCCCTTCCCCGACCGCTGCATGGACCGCATCCTGCTGGTGCACGCCCTGGAAGCGACCGAGCATGTGCGCGGCCTGATGCGGGAGATCTGGCGGGTCCTGGCCGATGGCGGCCGCCTGATCATCATCGCCCCCAACCGCCGCGGCATCTGGGCCAGGCTGGAAGTCACCCCCTTCGGCCAGGGCCGCCCTTACACCACCGGCCAGTTGGCCCGCCTGCTGCGCGACAACATGTTCACCCCCATCGCCCATTCCGGCGCCCTGATCCTGCCGCCGGTGTCGTCGCGGCTGGCGCTGCGCATGGCGCCGGCGGTCGAGCGGCTGGGCCGGCGCTGGTTCGAGGGATTGGCGGGGGTCAAGCTGATCGAGGCCAGCAAGCAGATCTACGCCGCCGGGACCTTGCGCGACGCCAGGGCGCGGCGGCGCGGCTATCTGCCGGTGGCCCAGGGATTCGGACGGTCGGGATTCGGACGGTCGGGAGACTGACGGTCGGGAGACTGACCGGGCCGGCCTATTGCGGCCGGCTCAGCACGAACAGGCCCTGGTCGGCCAGCAGGTTGGCCACCCCCCCCTGGCCGTCGAACGGCAGGACGCCGCCGTCGCGGTCCAGGGCGATGCCCTTTTCCACGGTGATCCCCAGGCTGCGGCACAGCATCAGGAAGTCGCGGATGGTGCAGAAATGGATGTTGGGGGTGTCGTACCATTCATAGGCCAGGGTATCGGTCACCGGCATGCGGCCGCCCAGCAGCAGCCCCATCCGCACCCGCCAATGGCCGAAATTGGGGAACGAGACGATGGCGCGCCGGCCGATGCGCAGCATGTTGGCCAGCACGTCGCGGGGCGCATAGGTCGCCTGCAGGGTCTGGCTGAGGATGACGGTGTCGAAGGCCCCGGTCGGATAATCCTTGAGGTCGGTGTCGGCGTCGCCCTGGATCACCGACAATCCCTGGCTGACGGCGGCGGAAACGCCGCTCATGGACAGTTCGATGCCGCGTCCGTCGACGTTCTTGTGCCGCCCCAGCCACGCCAGCAGCGTGCCTTCGCCGCAGCCGACGTCCAGAACCCGCGAGCCGGGCTCGACCATGTCGGCGATCAGCTTGAGATCGACGCGCAGGTTGCCGTTGGCGACCACCATCATCGGAAGGTCCCCCCCTTGCGCGGCAGACCGCGATGCTCGGCGGCCCCCTCCAGGAAGCCGGTCAGGGTGGCGTGGAACTCGGGCTCGTCCAGCAGGAAGGCGTCGTGGCCCTTGTCCGACTGGACCTCGACGAAGCTGACATTGGCCGCCACCGCGTTCAGCGCATGCACCACGGCGCGGCTTTCCGGCGTCGGGAACAGCCAGTCCGACGAAAAGGACACCACGCAGAAACGGGTGCGGGTGTTCGCGAAGGCATTGGCCAGAACGCCGCCATGCTGGGCCGCCAGGTCGAAATAATCCATCGCCCGGGTGATGTAGAGGTACGAATTGGCGTCGAACCTGTCGACGAAGGTCGAACCCTGGTGACGCAGATAGCTTTCCACCTGGAAATCGGGGCCGAAGCCATAGGACACCGCGTCGCGGTCCTGCAGGTTGCGGCCGAACTTGCGGTGCAGCGCCGTCTCGGACAGATAGGTGATGTGGGCCGCCATGCGCGCCACCGCCAGACCGCGGTGGGGCTTCAGCCCGTGCTGCAGATAGTTGCCCTCGCGCCAGTCGGGATCGGCGATGATGGCCTGGCGCCCGACCTCGTGGAAGGCGATGTTCTGGGCGGAATGGCGGGCCGCCGTGGCGATGGGAATGGCCGCGAACACCCGTTCGGGATAGCTGACGCACCATTCCAGCACCTGCATGCCGCCCATCGAGCCGCCGACGACGCAGAACAGGTTGCCGATGCCCAGATGGTCCAGCAGACGGGCCTGGACCCGCACCATGTCGCCGATGGTGATGACCGGGAAGGTCTGCCCCCAGGGCTGGCCGGTGGCCGGATCGACATCCTTCGGCCCGGTGGTGCCCATGCAGCCGCCCAGGACGTTGGAGCAGATCAGGAAATAGCGGTCGGTGTCGAACACGTTGCCCGGCCCGACCAGATCGATCCACCAGCCGGGCTTGCCGGTGATGGGGTGCGGATCGGCGACGTAATGGTCGCCGGTCAGGGCGTGACACAGCAAGATGGCGTTGGAGCGGTCGGCATTGAGCCGGCCATAGGTCTGGTAGGCCACCGTCACCGGCGACAGCCCGACCCCGCAATCCAGCAGGATCGGCCGATCCCGCCCCAGTTCGACCGTATGGCCGAGCGGGTCGTGGGACGGACAGGTCGCGGATGGCTCGAAGGCACTCATGGACAGCGGGACGCCGGCTCTGGACAAAAGGTGACGATTAGCTATGGACGCAAGCGGTGACTGTCAATGTTTTCTTTGATTTCACGGGGGGGACGCACTACACCTATCCGGCTTCGACCCCTGGTGCCATCCCGAGCCATGACCGACGATTCCGCCTCTCTTGACCAGCTGCGCCGCCAGATCGACGCCATCGACGATCGTCTGCACGATCTGGTGATGGAGCGCACGGCCCTGGTCGGGCGCATCGCCGCGGCCAAGGCGCCCGGCGACGGCATCGCCCTGCGGCCGGGCCGCGAGGCCCAGATCCTGCGCCGTCTGCTGGACCGCCATCGGGGTGCCTTTCCCCGCCCCGCCCTGGTCCGCATCTGGCGCGAGATCATGGGGGCGCTGGTCGGCCTGCAGCGCCCCTTCTCGGTCGCCGTCGCCCAGCCCGAACGGGGCGCCGGCTATATCGAACTGACCCGCGACCATTTCGGCGTGGTGACGCCGCTGACCGTTCATCCCGCCTCGGGGCCGGTGGTGCGCGACGTCGCCAACGGCCGCGTTTCGGTCGGCGTGGTGCCGCCGCCCCAGGCCCCCGGCGGGGCCGACTGGTGGCTGGCGCTGGTGCCGGACGTCGACAACATGCCGCGTGTGGTCGGCCATCTGCCGATGCTGCTCCAGGAGACGCCTCCCGGACATCCCGATCCGCTGCACGCCTTCGTCCTGGCCCGGCGCGAGCCCGAGGATACCGGCCACGACCGCACCCTGGTGGTGGTCGAAACCGTGCCCGACGTCAGCCGCGACCGCCTGCGCAGCCTGCAGTCCGGCGTCGGGCTGGACTGTCTGTCGGTCCTGGCCAGCCACCACGACGGCGCCACCTGGCTGCACCTGTCCGAGATCAGGGGGTTCGTCGCCCAGAACGATGCCCGGCTGATCGCCCTGAGCGTCGGCTATGCCGACACCATCCGCAAGACCCGGGTCATCGGCGGCTACGCCGAACCGATGCCCGTCTGACCCGCCCTTAAGGAGGTATTGATGACCGCTCCCTCTCCGCGCCCCGGCATCATGGACATCCGCCCCTATGTCGGCGGCGAATCCGCCCTGGAAGGCGTGACCCGCGTGATGAAGCTGTCGTCCAACGAGGGTGCGCTGGGGCCAAGCCCCAAGGCGGTCGAGGCGCTGAAGGCGATGGCCGGCGAGATCCACCGCTACCCCGACGGCGGCGCCACCGAACTGCGCAACGCCCTGGCCGCCCGCTGGGGCGTCGATGCCGACCGCATCGTCTGCGGCGCCGGCTCGGACGAGCTGCTGGGCATCCTGTGCCGCGCCTATGCCGGCCCCGGCGACGAAGTGCTGTATTCGGCGCACGGCTTCCTGATGTACGCCATCGCCGCCAAGGCATGCGGCGCCACGCCGGTGACCGCGCCCGAAACCGACCTGACCGCCAATGTCGACGCCCTGCTGGCGGCGGTGACGCCGAAGACGAAGATCCTGTTCCTGGCCAATCCCAACAACCCCACCGGCACCTACCTGCCCGCCGACGAGGTCCGCCGCCTGCGGGCCGGCCTGCGCGACGACATCTTGCTGGTCATCGACGCCGCCTATGCGGAATTCGTCAGCAGGAACGATTACACCGCCGGAATCGAGCTGGTCGAGGCCGGCGACAACACGGTGATGTGCCGCACCTTCTCGAAGATCTACGCCCTGGGCGGCCTGCGCCTGGGCTGGGCCTATTGCCCGGCCGACATCGCCGGGGTGCTGAACCGGGTGCGCAATCCCTTCAATGTCGGCTCGGCCGCCCTGGCCGCCGGACTGGCCGCCCTGCAGGACGGCGCCTACATGGAACTGTGCCGCAGCCACAACGATTACTGGCTGCCGTGGATGCTGGACGAGATCCGGAAGCTGGGCCTGCCGGCCACCCCGTCGGTGTGCAACTTCGTCCTGATCCGGTTCCCGATGACCGAGGGGCGGAACGCCCAGGCGGCCGACGCCTTCCTGCGCGGCCAGGGCATCATCACCCGGGCGATGGGCGGCTATGGCCTGCCGGACTGGCTGCGCATCACCATCGGCGCCGGCGACGAGAACCAGGCGGTGATCCAGGCCCTGGCAGAGTTCACCGCCCGGTGGAAATGACATGACCGCTCCCTTGTTCGACACCGTCTGTTTCGTCGGCATCGGCCTGATCAATTCGTCCATCGCCCGGGCGGTCCGCCAGGAAGGGCTGGCCCGGCGGCTGGTCACGCTCGACACCTCGGCCAAGGCCCGCCAGACGGCGCTGGAGCTGGGGGTGGCCGACGCCGCGTCGGACGATCCCGCCGCCGTCGTCCCCGGTGCCGATCTGGTGATCATCGGCACTCCGGTCGGGGCGGTGGAAACCGTGGCCCGGACCATCGGCCCGCATCTGAGCGCCGGCGCCATCGTCAGCGACGTCGGCTCGGTGAAGATCGCGGTGATCCGCGACGTCACCCCCTATCTGCCCGAAGGCGTCCACTTCGTGCCCGGCCACCCCATCGCCGGAACCGAGCATTCCGGGCCGGAAAGCGGGTTCGCCGACCTGTTCCGGGGCCGCTGGTGCATCCTGACCCCCCTGCCCGGAACCGACGGGCCGGCGATTGAAAAGGTCACCGCCCTGTGGACGGCGATGGGCTCGATGATCGAGGTGATGGACCCCAGCCACCATGATCAGGTTCTGGCCATCACCTCGCACCTGCCGCACCTGATCGCCTATACCATCGTCGGCACCGCCAACGACCTGCAGGGCCACCTGCAGCAGGAGGTCATCAAGTTCTCGGCCTCGGGGTTCCGCGACTTCACCCGCATCGCCGCCTCGGACCCGATCATGTGGCGGGACATCTTCCTGTCCAACAAGGATGCGGTGCTGGAAGTCATCCAACGCTTCACCGAGGATCTGACCGCCCTGCAGCGGGCCATCCGCTGGGGCGAGGGCGAGGTGCTGGAAAAACGCTTCACCGAAACCCGCGCCATCCGCCGCGCCATCGTCGACGCCCGCCAGGCCTGATCCGGATTTGCAGTGAACCGCTCGCGGGGGGTGTTGACTTACCCCCCCGCCCGGGTGTCCCCTGGCCCGGTCCGAATGGCAGGAGATGCAAAAGATGGCCAATCATATCCGCGGGCTCGACCATGCCGTCATCGCCGTGCGCGACCTGGAACAGGCGGCGGAAACCTTCCGCCGCCTGGGCTTCGTCCTGACCCCGAAAGGCCGCCACGCCGAATGGGGCACCGCCAACCATTGCATCATGTTCGGACAGGACTACATCGCCCTGCAGGGCGTGGACGGGACCGGCGCCGAGGCCGACCGGCTGCGCGCCTTCACCGACCGGGGCGAGGGCCTGATCGGCATCGCCATCGGGTCGGACAACGGTGCCGCCGCCATCGATTCACTGCGCCGGGGCGGTCTGGACATTCCCGATCCGGCATCGCTGTCGCGCCGGCTTGAAACGCCGCGCGGCACCGCCACCTTGATGTTTTCCGAAGCCCTGCTGCCCGCCGAGGCCACTCCGGGGGTGCGCAGCCGCCTGGTGCAGCACATCACCGCCGAACGCGAACGCTTCCCCGAATGGCTGGCCCATCCCAACGGGGCCTTCGGCATCGCCGCCGTGACCGCCATCGTCGAGGACCCGGCGGCCCTGACGTCTTCATGGGACCGGGTGTTCGGCCCGCATTCGGCGGTGCTGACCGACGCCACCGTCACCGTCCATACCGGCCGCGGGCTGGTGTTCCTGACCAATCCCGACGACCTGACGCAGTTGCACCCCGATGCCGAACTGGACGAACTGCCGCCGCCGCCGGCTCTGGTGGCCCTGGCCCTGCAGGTGGCCGATACCGGACGGGCGGCGGAACTGCTGGCCCGTAACGGCGTCGAGTTCAGCCGCGACAGCGAGGGAACCATCCGCATCCCGCCGTCGGAAGCGCACGGCGTCTTCATCGAAATGGCGGGGAACTGAGCCGCCCGTCAGCGGTGGCGGGGTGGCAGGAACTCGGCGACAAGCGGTGCGTGATAGCTTTCCGGGCTGGCCCACACCGTGGCCGCCGACACCAGTTCGTCGCCCAGGTCCTCGTTGTGCAGTTCGGCCACGCCGAACCATCCCAGCAGCGGCCGCGACACCAGGATGTGATCCAGCAGGATCCGCCGCCCGTGGTGGATCGCCGAGAACCGCTGGCTTTCGGCGATCGACCGTTCCACCGGCACCAGGACGCGGGGGCCGAGATGGCCGTTGCCGGTGTCGTCCTCGTCGCCGCGGATGGTGCGGACCGGCGCTTCGCGGTCCTCGGCGTTGAAATCGCCGCAGACGGCGATCAGCGCGGCGGGGTCCGCGTCGAAGATCCTTTCGACCAGCAGGCGGGTTTCCAGCGCCTGCCCGCTGCGCTTGATGTCGGCCAGAAAAAAGCCCTCGGCCCAGCCGCCGATGCTTTGCCAGCGTCCGTGCGCCTCTTTCTGGCCGGGCAGCCAGGCGGCGCGCGGCGCCCGCAGGTGGACGTTGACGACGTGCAGGCGGCGACCGCCGCCGGCATCGACCACCACATGCAGGATCGGACGGTCCCATTCCACCGCTTCCGGCAGATGCGGCTGCGGGAAGGCCGTCACCGGCCGATAGGACGGCGGCGGCACCAGATCGTGCCAGATCTGGCTGGTTTCCAGGATCGGCAGCCGCGACAGCACCACCAGATTGTGACGGTCGGCCGGCCGCACCCCGCCGCGGCTGAACGACACCGCCCGGAACCGATGTTCGTAATCGCTGCCGGCCAGCAGCCGGTCCAGGGCGCTGACCTCGCGCGGGCCGTGCTTGGACAGGGCGTGGGCGTTGACCTCCTGCAGGCACAGGATGTCGGCGCGCAGCCGCTGCAATTGCGGCCCCAGAACCGCCATCCGGTCGGCGAAGTCGCCCGGACCGGACCTGTCGTCCAGGCTTTCCAGGTTGAACGTGGCGATTCTCAGGCGAGTCACGGCGGCGGTCTCCGGCCAGACGGAATGCCTTTCCAGCATAGCACTCCTGCACCGGCTTGTGCGCGCCCCCGGCGGCGATGTACCATCCACGGCGGGGACGGGGCGAGGAAGCGGTCGATGGCGCTGGTGACATGGGACAAGGCGTACAGCGTCGGAAACGCGCTGCTCGATGCCGATCACCGGATCATTCTCGATCTGCTCAACCAGTTGCACGACGCCGCCGACACCGACCAGAGCCGCATCGTGGTCGGCAGCATTCTGAATGCGCTGGCTGAATATACCGAGCATCATTTCCGCCGGGAAGAGGTGCTGATGGCTCTGGCCGGATATCCCCGGACCGACGAGCACGTCGCATCCCATCGTCAGTTGGAGGCCCGCGTCGGCACCATCCGCAGCCTTTGGGCGGCGGGGGACCGGCAGGCTTTGAACGAAGAGGTGCTGTCCCTGCTCAAGAAGTGGTTGACCGGGCATATTCTGGAAGATGATAAAGCGTATGGTCCCTGGGTGGAGGCCGCGTCAGCCGGCGCCGAGACGGCACGCAACCCGGCCTGCGATCAGGCGCCGTGACAGGGGGAAGGGGTTTGCTGGCCATGTTTACCGAACGCAAGATGTTCACCGCCGAAATCCAGCGCATGAAGGCGCTGTCCGGGAAGGGCGAGGCCGGATCGCTGGCGGGCGGCGTCTCGAACTCCGAGGTGCTGAAGGCCCTGCAAGAGGTCCGCGACGACATCAAGGTCCTGGAACACCTGATCAAGGGGGAGGAACCGCCGCCGCCCAGCGCCCAGGCCGCCAGCATGGAAGACATGATCCACCAGCGGCAGGCCGAAGTGGCGATGCTGAAGACGGAGCTGCGCGCCCTGGCTGTCTGCATCGAGCAGACCAAGCAGGAAATCGCCGCCCTGAAGCCCAGCGACGGCGACGACGACCGGCTGGTGACCGTGGCCTTCGAACTGGACGCCATCGTCAGCGCCACCGAGGGCGCCACCGATTCCATCCTGGACGCCGCCGAAAAGATCGACGGGCTGGCCCGCGAGATCCAGTCGCACGGCGACCCCTTCATCAAACGGCTGGCCGACGACATTTCGGAAACCATCGTTTCTGTATTCGAGGCCTGCAACTTCCAGGACATTACCGGCCAGCGGATTTCCAAGGTGGTCCGCACCCTGCAGTTCGTGGAAGGCAAGATCACCAACATGATCAACATCTGGGGACCGGACAACATCGCCGAAATCGTCCCCAAGTCCCATTCGGATGTCCGCGACGACGATTCCCGCCTGCTGAACGGGCCGGCCCTGGAAAACCAGGGTATCAGCCAGAACGAGATCGACAAGCTGTTCGGATAGACCGCCGGACGGAGCGCCGGGTCCAAGCCGCCCCAGCCGCTGGGGCGGCTTTTATTTTGGTAAATTTTGAAGAAATTGCTATAAACAATTCTTTAACAGTCAAAGAAAGAACACCAGTAGAATTGAAAACACACAGAAAATATCTCTACTGCCCACTGTGCATAAGTATAATCATTGACTAAAACCTTAATCGACTTTGACATCACAACACTTGACGTCCGCGCCCGCCTGCCCCACTCTGCCGACGCGCCAGACGGCTGGACGGCTGCTTTCCGCCTTGGCGGAGAGAGGAAAGTCCGGGCTCCACGGAAGTACGGTGCCGGATAACATCCGGCGGGGGCGACCCCAGGGAAAGTGCCACAGAAAGCAAACCGCCCGCCTTCGGACGGGTAAGGGTGAAAGGGTGCGGTAAGAGCGCACCGCGGGGCCGGCAACGGAACCGGCACGGCAAACCCCACCGGGAGCAAGACCAAATAGGGGCGGCGGTTTTCTGCGGGTTTTACCCCAGAAACGAAACGCACTTCCGCGTAGCCGCCCGGGTCGGTCGCGAGAGGTGTCCGGCAACGGGCATCCCAGATGAATGGTCGTCTCCAGGCCTGGCCTGGAACAGAACCCGGCTTACAGGCCGTCTGGCGCAAAATCCCCGACCCGTCCCACGCCATCCCATATCGCACCCCCCTGCCGCCCCCGCCCGCCGGCCGGAACGTCCGCAGAACCATATTCACGATTCATTTACGATTTTACGGATTTTTTCGTTAAAATTCAAAGAGATATCATATCAAGTTCCAGTACTTTGACAGATACCCCCGTCAATTTGACAGGATTGGCCCTGCCCCAGGTTTTTACTAGTCAATACCATTGACGCCCATAAATACCCATGCTATCCCATTCAGACCCACCGTGAGGCGTCTGACGGACGAAGTGCGCGCGATCGGCTGAGGGGACAGGGGCACAGGCTTTTCGGCAGGCGGACGGGGGATGGGGCTTTTCCTCTCCACATTCGTGAACAAGGTTGACCGCAAGGGCCGGGTATCGGTCCCGGCGACCTTCCGCGCGACCCTGGCCCAGCAGTCCTTCCAGGGCATCATCGCCTATCGGTCGTTCACCAATGCCTGCATCGAAGGCTGCGGCATGGACTTCATGGAGCGCCTGTCCGACAGCGCCCAGACCCTGGACGCCTTCTCGCCCGAGCAGGAAGACCTGTCGGCCCTGATCTTCGCCGACGCCCGCCAGCTGTCCTGGGACCCGGAAGGCCGCATCCTGCTGCCCGAGGATGTCATGGCCCACGCCGGCATCACCGAAACAGCCGCCTTCGTCGGCAAGGGCCAGACCTTCCAGATCTGGTCGCCCGACGCCTATCGCGCCCTGGAAGCGGAAATCCGCGCCCGCGCCCTCAGCTCGCGCCCGACCCTGCCCCTGAAGCCCAAAGCCCCGGCCGGGGATTCGCGATGACCCCCCCCGCCCCCGCCCGGGACTCGGATTCCATCCCCCACATCCCCGTTCTGCTGGATGAAGTGCTGGCCGCCCTGGCCCCGCTTGCCGGCGGACGCTTCGTCGACGGCACGTTCGGGGCCGGCGGCTATTCCCGCGCTCTGCTGAACGGGGGCGCGCACCATGTCTGGGGCATCGACCGCGACCCCGACGCCGTCTCCCGCGGACGCGCCCTGCCGGAAACCGCCGCCGGCCGGCTGACTGTCCTGGCCGGGCGCTACGGCGACATGGACCGCCTGCTGGCCGAGTATGGCGAGCACGGCGTCGACGGCATCGCCCTGGATATCGGCGTGTCGTCCATGCAGATCGACCAGGCCGAACGGGGTTTTTCGTTCGCCAAGGACGGTCCGCTGGACATGCGGATGGAACAAAGCGGCCCGTCGGCCGCCGACGTGGTCAACACCGCCTCCGAGACCGAGCTGGCCGACATCATCTATACCCTGGGGGAAGAACGTCATTCCCGCCGGGTCGCCCGCGCCATCGTCGCCGCCCGCGCCGACAGGACGTTCCGGCGGACCCTGGAACTGGCCGACGTGGTGCGCCGCGCCGTCCGCAAAGGCGGCGACGGCATCGACCCCGCCACCCGCACCTTCCAGGCACTGCGCATCCACGTCAACGACGAGCTGGGCGAACTGGAACGCGGCCTGGCCGCCGCCGAGCGCCTGCTCGGCCCCGGCGGGCGACTGGCCGTGGTCACCTTCCATTCGCTTGAGGACCGCGTCGTCAAGGCCTTCCTGCGCCGCCGCTCGGGCACGGCCGAGGGCGGCTCGCGCCATCTGCCGGCCCAGGCCGCCGGTCCGGCCCCCACCTTCACCCTGCTGACCCGCAAGGCCGTCGCCGCCGGCCCTGCCGAAACCGCCCGCAACCCGCGCGCCCGCTCGGCCAAGCTGCGCGCCGCCACCCGCACCGCCGCACCGGCCTGGGAAGGGGGGCGGCGATGATCAAGGGATTGGTCAGCACCTTCCTGTTCGCCTGCATCGCCGCCGCCATCGGCGTCGGCCTTTACTTCGTCAAGCACGAGGTCAAGGAACAGGAGGCCCGTCTCAACGAACTGAACCAGGAAATCCAGCGCAACCAGGAAGCCATCCACATCCTGAAGGCCGAGTGGAGCTATCTGAACGACCCGGCCCGTCTGCGGCAATTGTCGGAAAAGTTCCTCAGCATGCGGGTGATGGGGCCGTCGCAGATCACCTCGCTGACCCCGGCCCGGCGCGAGCCGACGGCCACCGCGGCGGTCCCCCCGGTCAAGCCGCCGGCCGGCACCGTCCGGGCCGATCCGCCCAAGCCCCCCGCCCGTCCCGACGCGGGCCGCGGCGAGACCGCCAGGGCCGAACCGCTCAGACCGCCGGTCCGGCCGGCACCATCGGTCGCCGCCATGCCCGTTCCGCCGGCCCCCCCGCCCGCTCCTGTCGCCGCCCCCACCCCGGGGCGGACCATCGTCATTCAGTCGCCCGCCCTGGCCCAGACCCCCGATGGGCCGGGAGGACGGCAATGAAGCTGTTCCCGCGCAAGCCCGGCACCGCCGGCCTGCATGCCGGAGAAGACCTGCAGAACGGACCGGCGGCCCTGTATCTGGACGGCGTGCGCATGCGCGCCCTGGAAACCAGCCGGGGCCGGCTGGTCGCGACGGCGGCCCTGTTCGCCATGATTTTCGGCGCCATCGCCGTGCGCATGATCGACGTGGCGGTGCTGGATTCCAGCCCGGCCAAACCCCGGGCCTTGCCCCAGGCCCGCATCGACGGCATCGACATGGAGCGCGGCGACATCGTCGACCGCAACGGCATCATCCTGGCCACCAGCCTGCCGACGGTGTCGCTGTACGCCCGCCCCCACGAAATCCTCGACCCGGTCGAAGCCGCCGACAAGCTGGCCCGCGCCTTGCCCGACATCGACAAGGCCGAAGTCCGCTCCCGGCTGGCCTCGGGCAAGAGCTTCGCCTATCTGCGCCGCAACCTGACCCCGCGCCAGCAATACGACGTCAACGCCCAGGGCATTCCCGGCCTGTATTTCGAAAAAGGCGAGCGCCGCGTCTATCCGCACGGCGCCCTGGTGGCCCACGCCGTCGGCATGACCGACATCGACAACAAGGGCATCGCCGGCATCGAAAAACGCTTCGACGGCGCCCTGCGCGGCAGCCGCGAGCCGGTGCGGCTGTCGCTGGACATCCGCATCCAGACCCTGGTGCGCAACGAGCTGCTGAAGGCGATGGAAACCTTCCGCGCCCAAGGCGCCACCGGCATGGTGCTGGACGTCCATACCGGCGAGTTGCTGTCGATGGTCAGCCTGCCCGACTTCGACCCCAACGACCCGCCGGCCGGCGCCAACGAGGCCCTGTTCAACCGCGCCACCAAGGGCGCCTACGAGATGGGCTCGACCTTCAAGCTGTTCAACACGGCGATGGCCCTGGAAAGCGGCCGGGTCAACATCAATTCCAGCTTCGACGCCACCCGCCCGCTGAAATACGGCACCCACGAAATCCACGACGATCATGCCCTGAACCGCTGGCTGACCGTTCCGGAGATCCTGGTCCATTCGTCGAATATCGGCTCGGCCCGCATGGCGCTGGAAGCCGGAACCGAGTTCCAGCGGTCGTTCATGGGCCGCATCGGCATGCTGCAGACCCCGACCGTCGAATTGCCGGAAGTCGGCAGTCCGCTGGTGCCCAGCCCGTGGCGCGAGATCAACACCATCACCATCGCCTTCGGGCACGGCCTGTCGGTGACGCCGGTGCAGCTGGCCGCCGGGGCCGCCGCCCTGGTCAATGGCGGCGTGTTCCGCCCCGTCACCCTGCTGGCCTATGGCGACGGCCGCGCCATCCCCGGCGAGCGGGTGATGAAGCAGCGCACTTCGGATCAGGTGCGGGGCCTGATGCGCATGGTGGTCACCGAAGGCACCGGCCGCAAGGCCGACGTCCCCGGCTACGAAATCGGCGGCAAGACCGGCACCGCGGAAAAGGCCGCGCACGGCGGCTACAAGAAGAAGGCGGTGCTGTCGTCCTTCGTCGCCGCCTTTCCGATGGACGCCCCGCGCTACGTGGTGGTGGCGATGATCGACGAACCGCAGGCCACCAAGGAAACCTACGGCTTCATCACCGCCGGCTGGACCGCCGCCCCCGCCACCGGGCGGATCATCGCGCAACTGGCGCCGATGATGGGCATCGCCCCCAAGGCGGCACCGGAACCCGCCGTCGCCGCCCGTCCCACCCCCGGTCACGGGAGGGGCGACCTTGCCGCAACTCGCTGACCTGATCGCCGGCTGGACCGGCTCCAATCCCGCCATCGCCGGCCTGACCGCCGATTCGCGCGACGTCGCCCCCGGCTTCCTGTTCGCCGCGCTGCCCGGCACCCGGGCCGACGGCCGCACCTTCATCGCCCAGGCCGTGGCCCGCGGCGCCGCCGCCATCCTGGCCCCCGCCGGCACCCGGGCGGACACCGGCGCCGCCATCCTGGTGACCGCCGAGGACCCGCGCCGGGCCTTCGCCCTGGCCGCCGCCGCCTTCCACCAGCGCCAGCCCGCCCACATGGCGGCGGTCACCGGCACCAACGGCAAGACCTCGACCGCCAATTTCACCCGCCAGATCTGGGACCGGCTGGGATGCAAGGCCGCCGCCCTGGGCACCCTGGGGGTGATCGCCGACGGCTGGCCCGGCGGCGACAGCCTGACCACCCCCGACCCCGCCGGCCTGCACGCCACCCTGGCCGCCCTGGCCGCCCACGGCGTCACCCACGCCTGCATGGAGGCATCGAGCCACGGCCTGGACCAGCGCCGCCTGGACGGCGTGACGCTGCAGGCCGCCGCCTTCACCAACCTGACCCGCGACCACCTGGACTATCACCGGACGATGGAAGACTACGCCGCCGCCAAGCTGCGTCTGTTCGAAACCGTGCTGCCGCCCGCGGGAACGGCGGTGGTCAACGCCGATTCCCCCGTCGCCGACCGCATCCTGTCCATCGCCGCCCGCCGCGGCCAGACGGCCATCGCCTTCGGCGCCCGGGGCCGCGAACTGAAGCTGAACGGCTGCGCCCCCGATGCCGGCGGCCAGGTGCTGGACCTCGACATCCTGGGCCGTCCGGTCCGCCTGCGCCTGCCGCTGGCCGGCACCTTCCAGGCCTCCAACGCCCTGGCGGCGCTGGGGCTGGTCATCGGCTGCGGCGCCGACCCCGTGGCCGCCGCCGCCGCCCTGGAAAGCCTGGACGGCGTTCCCGGCCGCCTGCAGCCGGTGGCCCCTGCCGTCTTCGTCGATTACGCCCATACCCCCGACGCCCTGGAAACGGTACTGACGGCGCTGCGTCCCCATGCCGCCGGCCGGCTGGTGGTGGTGTTCGGCTGCGGCGGCGACCGCGACCCCGGCAAGCGCCCGCAAATGGGAGCCGTCGCCCGGTCCCTGGCCGACAGCGTCATCGTCACCGACGACAATCCGCGCGGCGAGGCCCCGGCCGCCATCCGCGCCGCCATCCTGGCCGCCGCCCCCGGCGCCGTCGAAATCGCCGACCGCCGTCAGGCCATCCGCCACGCCGTCGCCGGCCTGCAGCCGGGCGACGTGCTGGTCGTGGCCGGCAAGGGGCACGAGCGCGGCCAGATCGTCGGCGACCGCACCCTGCCCTTCGACGATTCCGAAGAATGCCGCCTGGCGCTGACCGGAGGGGCACCATGATCCTGTGGTCCTCGTCCGAAGTCCGCCTCGCCACCGGCGGCACCGCCTGCGGCCCCGCCTGGGAAGCCTGCGGCGTATCCATCGATTCCCGCACCGTGGCCCGGGGCGACCTGTTCATCGCCCTGGCCGGCCCCCGTCACGACGGCCACGACCATGTCAGGGCCGCGCTGGATGCCGGAGCCGCCGCCGCCCTGGTGCACCGCGTGCCGGACGGCTGCGACGGGCTGCCGCTGGTCCTGGTCGCCGACACCATGCGGGCCCTGGAAGCCCTGGGCGCCGCCGCCCGGACCCGGTCGTCCGCCGCCATCTGCGCCGTCACCGGGTCGGTCGGCAAGACCGGAACCAAGGAAATGCTGGCCCTGGCCCTGTCGCGCCAGGGGGCGACCCATTGGTCGGTCGGCAGCTTCAACAATCATTGGGGGGTGCCGCTGTCGCTGGCCCGCATGCCGCGCGACGCCCGCTTCGCCGTGTTCGAACTGGGGATGAACCATCCCGGCGAGATCACCCCGCTGGTGCGCATGGTCCGGCCCCACGCGGCCATCATCACCACCGTCGAGGCGGTGCACACCGCCTTTTTCGCCTCGACCGAGGCCATCGCCGACGCCAAGGCCGAAATCTTCGCCGGCATCGAACCGGGCGGCGTCGCCGTCCTGAACCGCGACAACCGCCATTTCCGCCGGCTGGCCAAGGCCGCGGGCACGCTGTCCGTCGCCACCTTCGGCAGCCATATCGACGCCGATGCCCGCCTGCTGGATTGTGCCGTCGACCCTGGCGCGACCGCGGTCTTCGCCCTGCTGCACGACGTCCCGGTCGCCTACCGCGTCGGGGTCTCGGGCCGGCACTGGGCGATGAATTCCCTGGCGGTCCTGCTGGCGGTCGGGGCCTTGGGCGCCGACCCGCTGGCCGCCGCCCGCGCCCTGGCCGACATGACCCCGCCCAAGGGCCGCGGCGAACGCCGCGTGGTGCCGCTGGGCAACGGCAATTTCGAACTGATCGACGAAAGCTACAACGCCAGCCCGGTCTCGATGACGGCGGCCCTGGCCACCTTGGCGGCGGCCCGCCCGGCCAAGGGCGCCCGCCGCATCGCCGTGCTGGGCGACATGCTGGAACTGGGCGAAGCCGGCCCCGACCTGCACGCCCATCTGGCCGGGACGGCCAATGACTGGAACATCGATCTGGTGGCGACCTGCGGGCCGCTGATGGCCCATCTGGACCACGCCCTGCCCGAGGACCGGCGCGGCCCGCACGCCCCCGATTCCGAGGCGCTGGCCCTGCTGGTGAAGGGCCTGGTCCGGCCCGGAGACGTGGTGATGATCAAGGGCTCGGCGGGCAGCCGCATGGGCCGGGTCGTCAAGGCTTTGCTGGAGGGATGACGCGCCGCCATGCTGTATAACCTGCTCTATCCCCTGGCCGACGACTTTCAGGTCTTCAACCTGTTCAAGTACCTGACCTTCCGCACGGGCGGGGCGGTGCTGACCGCGCTGATCGTCGCCTTCGTCATCGGTCCCGGCCTGATCCAGTGGCTGCGCAAATGGCAGAAGCAGGGACAGCCCATCCGCACCGACGGTCCGGAATCGCACCTTCTGACCAAGAAGGGCACTCCGACGATGGGCGGCTTCCTGATCCTGATCGCCCTGGTGGTCGCCACCTTGCTGTGGGCGGACCTGCGGTCCCATTACGTGTGGATCGTGCTGATGGTCACGCTGGGCTATGGCCTGCTGGGTTTCCTGGACGATTTCCTGAAGGTGTCGAAGAAAAACACCAAGGGGCTGCCCGGCAAGCTGAAGCTGGCCGGCCAGGTGGCCATCGCCCTGGTGGCCGCCTGGTGGGTCTACGCCATCCAGCGCGAGCCCCTGGCCGGCGCGGTGGCGGTGCCCTTCCTGAAATCGATGCTGCTGCAACTGGGCTGGTTCTTCATCCCCTTCGCGGTCTTCGTCATCATCGGCGCCTCGAACGCGGTCAACCTGACCGACGGACTGGACGGACTGGCCATCGTGCCGGTGATGATCGCCGCCGGCGTCTTCGCCCTGATCAGCTATCTGGTCGGCCATGCCGTGTTCGCCAACTATCTGCAGATCCACTATGTCCCCGGCTCGGGCGAGCTGGCGGTGTTCTGCGGCGCCCTGGTCGGGGCCGGCCTGGGCTTCCTGTGGTTCAACGCGCCGCCGGCGATGGTGTTCATGGGCGATACCGGATCGCTGTCGATGGGCGGCGCGCTGGGCGCGGTCAGCGTCGTCACCAAGCACGAACTGGTCCTGGCCATCGTCGGCGGGCTGTTCGTGCTGGAAACGGTGTCGGTGATCGTGCAGGTGGCCAGCTTCAAGCTGACCGGCAAGCGGGTCTTCCGCATGGCGCCGCTGCATCACCATTTCGAGAAGAAGGGCTGGGCCGAACCGACGGTGGTCATCCGCTTCTGGATCATCGCCGGCATCCTGGCGCTGGTCGGCCTGTCGACCCTGAAGCTGCGGTGAGGACACCATGATCACGGTCGCGCAACTGAAGGGCAAGCGGGTGGCGGTGATGGGGCTGGGCCGGTCGGGCATCGCCACCGCCAAGGCGCTGCTGGCCAGCGGCGCCGGGGTGATGGCCTGGGACGACAACGAGGGCGCAAGGCGCGCCGCCGCCGAAGAGGCGATCCCCATCACCGATCTGGCGGGACTGGACCTGTCCCGTGCCGACCTGCTGGTGTGGAGCCCGGGCATCCCGCACACCTTCCCCAAGCCCCACCCGATCGCCGAGAAGGCCCGCGCCGCCGGACTGCGCATGGTCTGCGACGTCGAGCTGCTGGGCTGGGCCAAGCCGGACAACCGCGTGCTGGCGATCACCGGCACCAACGGCAAAAGCACCACCACCACCCTGCTGGCCCACGTGCTGGCCGCCAATGCCGTCGCCGTCGCCGCCGGCGGCAACCTGGGCACCGCGGCGCTGGACCTGCCCGACCTGCCGGGCGACGGACGCTATGTGCTGGAACTGTCGTCCTATCAGCTGGAACTGATCGACAGCCTGCAGGTTTCCGCCGGAGCGCTGCTGAATGTCAGCCCCGACCATCTGGGCCGCCACGGCGGCATGGACGGCTACATCGCCGCCAAGCGCCGGCTGTTCGACCTGCTGGTCCCCGGTGGGGCGGCGGTGATCGGAACCGACGACGGGCCGGGCCGGGCGATGTCGGCGCAGCTGATGGCGATGGGCCTGCGGGTCGTGCCGATTTCGGTGCGCAAGGTCCTGGACAACGGCGTCTCGGCCCCCGAAGGCATCTTGCGGGATAACGGCCGTCCGGTGTGCGACCTGCGCGACATCCCCACCCTGCCCGGCAGCCACAACTGGCAGAATGCCTGCGCCGTCTATGCCCTGGCCCGGGCCGACGGACTGGCGCCCAAGGCCATCGCCGCCGCCCTGGCCAGCTATCCCGGGCTGGCCCACCGCCAGGAGCGGGTGGCCGAGATCGGCGGCGTCGTCTGGATCAACGATTCCAAGGCGACCAACGCCGACGCCGTTGAAAAGGCCCTGGTGTGCTATGACGCCATCCACTGGATCATCGGCGGGCAGGCCAAGGAAGGCGGCATCGCCAGCCTGGAACGCCACTTCCCCCGCATCCGCCACGCCTATCTGATCGGCGAGGCGGCCGACGCCTTCGCCCGGACCCTGGAAGGCAAGATCGACTTCACCCGCTGCGGCGACCTCGCATCGGCGGTAGCCGCCGCCCACGCCCGCGCCTCGGCCGGCGAGGTGGTGCTGCTGTCCCCGGCCTGCGCCTCGTGGGACCAGTTCAAGAGCTTCGAGCATCGCGGCCAGACCTTCCGCGAACTGGTGGAGGCGCTGGCATGAGCTTCGGCCGCACCGACACTTCCGTCCTGGGCCGCTGGTGGTGGACCGTCGACCGCTGGACCATCGCCGCGCTGCTGCTGCTGGCGGCGGTCGGTCTGCTGCTGACGATGGCCGCCAGCCCGGCGGTGGCCGACCGCATCGGCGCCGAACCGTTCCACTTCATCCGCCGCCAGTTCGTCTTTCTGGTTCCCGCCCTGCTGGTCATGCTGGGCACCTCGCTGCTGGCTCCGCGCCAGGTCCGCCGGCTGGCGGTGGTCGGCTTCGCCGGCGCGCTGCTGCTGCTGCTGGCGGTGCTGCTGCTGGGCGCCGAGGTCAAGGGCTCGACCCGCTGGCTGACCATCGCCGGCATCTCGGTCCAGCCGTCGGAATTCGCCAAGCCGACCTTCGCCGTGGTCTCGGCCTGGATGTTCGCCGAAAGCCGGCTCAATCCCGGTTTCCCCGGCCGGGCCATCGCCTGCGGCCTGTTCGCCCTGACCGCCCTGCTGCTGCTGCGCCAGCCCGACATCGGCCAGACCCTGGTGCTGACCGCCATCTGGGCGACCCAGTTCTTCCTGGCCGGCCTGCCCATCGTCCTGGTGGTGGCGCTGGGGGCACTGGGAGCCGCCGGCATCGTCGGCGCCTATTTCGTCTTCCCGCATGTGCAAAGCCGGGTCGACCGCTTTCTCGACCCGGCCTCGGGCGACGGCACCTATCAGGTGACGACGGCGCTGAACGCGCTGAAGAGCGGCGGGCTGTTCGGCCGCGGCCCCGGCGAAGGCCGGGTCAAGCTGGTGCTGCCCGACGCCCACACCGACTTCATCCTGGCGGTGGCCGGCGAGGAATTCGGCATCGTCCTGTGCCTGGTGGTGCTGGCGCTGTTCGCCTTCGTGGTGCTGCGCGGCCTGACCCGGGTGATGCGCGAGGACAATCTGTTCGTGGTGCTGGCCTCGGCCGGGCTGCTGGTGCAGTTCGGCCTGCAGGCCGTCGTCAACATGGCCTCGACGCTGCGGCTGATGCCGACCAAGGGCATGACCCTGCCGTTCATCTCGTATGGCGGATCGTCGATGCTGGCCCTGGCCCTGGGCATGGGCATGCTGCTGGCGCTGACCCGCAAACGCTATGGCTCGGAAGGGGTGGAACGATGAGCGCCCCCCTGGCCCTGCTGGCCGCAGGCGGCACCGGAGGCCACGTCTTCCCCGCCGAGGCCCTGGCGGCGACCCTGCTGGAGCGCGGCTGGCGGCTGGGACTGGTCACCGACCGGCGCGGCGAATCCTATGGCGGCACCCTGGGGCGGATCGAGACCTGGCGCATCGCCGCCGGCGCCGTCGCCGGGCGCGGACCGGCCGGACGGATCAAGGCGGTGGCGGAAATGGGACTGGGGATCATCCAGGCCCGCGCCCTGCTGAAGCGGCTGCAGCCGGCGGCGGTCATCGGCTTCGGCGGCTACGCCTCGGTGCCGGCCATGCTGGCCGCCACCCTGCTGGGCCTGCCGGCCGCCATCCACGAACAGAACGCCGTGCTGGGGCGGGCCAACCGCATGCTGGCCGGGCGGGTGCGGGCCATCGCCACCTCGTATCCCCAGGTAGCGCATCTGGATGCCGCCTGGGCCGCCAAGGTGACGCAGACCGGCATGCCGGTGCGCCCCGGCATCGCCGCCCTGCGCGACTTCCCCTATTCCGCGCTGGACGGCACCTTGCCGGTCCGGCTGCTGGTCCTGGGCGGCAGCCAGGGCGCGCGGGTGCTGTCCGAGGTGGTTCCCGCCGCCCTGGCCGCCCTGCCCGATGGTCTGCGCACCCGCCTGAGCGTGGTTCAGCAATGCCGTCCCGAGGATCTGGAACAGGTCCGTGCCGCCTATGCCGCCAGCAATATCCCCGCCACCCTGGACAGCTTCTTCACCGACATCCCCGAGCGGATGGCCGCCGCCCATCTGGTGATCGCCCGGGCCGGCGCCTCGACGGTGGCCGAACTGACCTGCCTGGGGCGCCCGTCGATCCTGGTGCCCTATCCCCATGCCACCGACGACCACCAGACCGCCAACGCCCGCGCCGTCGACGAAGCCGGCGGCGCCTGGCTGATGCCGCAGCCGGCCTTCACCGCCGCCGCCCTGACCGCCCGGCTGGAGCAGCTGTTCTGCCAGCCAGGCACCCTGGCCCGCGCCGCCGGCTGCGCCCGGGCCGCCGGCCGCCCCGACGCGGCGGCGCGGCTGGCCGATCTGGCGGTTTCCCTTTCGCCCCTTCGCAAGGAGTCCCGTCCATGAGGACGATGCCGCTGTCCATCGGCACCATTCACTTCGTCGGCATCGGCGGCATCGGCATGTCGGGGATCGCCGAGATCCTGGTCAATCTGGGCTATGCCGTCCAGGGATCGGACATCGCCGACAACTACAACGTCGAGCGCCTGCGCAAGAAGGGCGTCGCCGTCCATATCGGCCACAAGGCGGAGAACCTGGGCGAGGCCCGCGTCGTGGTGGTGTCGTCGGCGGTCAGGGCCGACAACCCCGAACTGGTGGCCGCCCGCGCCCGCATGGTGCCGGTGGTCCGCCGCGCCGAGATGCTGGCCGAGCTGATGCGCCTCAAGACCGCCATCGCCATCGGCGGCACCCACGGCAAGACCACCACCACCTCGCTGATCGCCGCCCTGCTGGATTCCGCCCAGTTGGACCCCACGGTGATCAACGGCGGCATCATCAACGCCTACGGCACCAATGCCCGCCTGGGGGCGTCGGACTGGATGGTGGTCGAGGCCGACGAATCCGACGGCACCTTCACCAAGCTGCCGTCCACCGCCGTGGTGGTCACCAACATCGACCCCGAGCACATGGACCATTACGGATCGTTCGACCGCCTGCGCGACGCCTTCCGGACCTTCGTCGAGAACATCCCGTTCTACGGCTTCGCCGCCATGTGCATCGACCATCCGGAAGTGCAGACCCTGATCGCCCGCGTTCCCGACCGCAAGATCGTCACCTACGGCTTCTCGCCGCAGGCGCTGGTGCGGGCGACCAACGTGCGGATCGGCCCCGGCGGCGCCCGTTTCGACGTGGTGGTCACCGACCGCATCACGGGCGGCACCCGGATCATCGACGACGTCCGCCTGCCGATGTACGGCGAACACAACGTGCTGAATTCCCTGGCCGCGGTGGTGGTGGCCAACGAACTGGGCCTGTCCGACGACGTGGTCAAGAAGGCGCTGGGGGGCTTTTCCGGCGTCAAGCGCCGCTTCACCAAGACCGGCGAGGCCAAGGGCATCACCGTCATCGACGATTACGGCCACCATCCGGTGGAAATCGCCGCGGTGCTGAAGGCGGCGCGGTCGGCATCGACCGGCAACGTCGTCGCCGTGGTGCAGCCGCACCGCTATTCGCGGCTGTCCAGC
Source organism: uncultured Rhodospirillaceae bacterium (assembly GCA_903941095.1). Classification (GTDB taxonomy): domain Bacteria; phylum Pseudomonadota; class Alphaproteobacteria; order Rhodospirillales; family Magnetospirillaceae; genus Magnetospirillum. The sequence continues at coordinate 38,420 of CAJANN010000362.1, forward strand.
CTGTTCAAGGAATTCTGCACCTGCTTCAACGACGCCGACACCGTGATCGTCGCCGACGTCTATGCGGCGGGCGAGGCCCCGATCCCCGGCTTCGACAGGGATGCCCTGGTCGCCGGACTGCAGGAGCACGGCCACCGCAACGTCCTGGCCCTGGCCGAGCCCAAGGCCCTGGCCGGGATGGTCCGCGCCCTGGCCCGCAAGGGCGACATGGTGGTGTGCCTGGGAGCCGGCACCGTCACCCAGTGGGCGCACGCCCTGCCCGGCGAGATCGACGCCCTGCCCGTCCCGGAGGGCGCCGAATGATGACGGCCCGCAAGACCGCCCGCTGGACCGATGAACTGCCGCCGCTCAGGGGCCGCGTCGCCTTCGACGCTGCCCTGGCGCCGTTCACGTGGTTCCGCGTCGGCGGCCCTGCGGAAATGCTGTTCCGGCCGGACGACGACGAGGATCTGGCCACCCTGCTGGCGGCGCTGCCGCCCGAGATCCCGGTGACGGTGATCGGCGTCGGCTCGAACCTGCTGGTGCGCGACGGCGGCGTGCCCGGCGTGGTGGTGCGGCTGGCCGGCCCCTTCGCCGGCATCGCCGTGGACGGCGACGTCCTGACCGCCGGCGCCGCCGCCCTGGACCAGACCGTCGCCCTGCAGGCCCGGCAGGCGGGGCTGGGCGGGCTGGAATTCCTGTCCGGGGTGCCCGGCACCATCGGCGGGGCGCTGCGCATGAATGCCGGCGCCTTCGGCGGCGAAATGAAGGACGTCACCCTGTCGGCCACCGCCCTGGACCGCCGGGGCGCCCGCCACGTCATCGACGCCGCCGGGCTGGGCTTCTCGTACCGCCATTGCGGCGTGCCCGAGGATCGCATCTTCCTGTCTGCGACGCTGCGCGGCCATGCCGACGACGACGAGGCCATCTCCGCCCGCATGGACGCCATCCGCACCGCCCGCGAGGCCAGCCAGCCGACCCGGGTGCGCACCGGCGGCTCGACCTTCGCCAACCCGCCCGGCGCCAGGGCCTGGGAACTGATCGACGGGGCCGGCTGCCGCGGCCTGGCCATCGGCGGCGCCCGGGTTTCGGAAAAGCACTGCAATTTCCTGCTGAACACCGGCGCTGCCACCGCCGCCGACATCGAATCGCTGGGCGAAGAGGTCCGCCGCCGCGTCCGGGAAACCAGCGGCATCGACCTGACCTGGGAAATCCGCCGCATCGGCCGCAAAGGAGAGCCCGCATGAGCCGCCGTGTCACCGTGCTGATGGGGGGGGCCTCCGCCGAGCGCGACGTGTCCCTGCGTTCGGGCGCCGCCGCCGCCGACGCCCTGCGCCAGGCCGGCTTCGCCGTGACGGCGCTCGATATCGGCCGCGATCCGGCCGCGCTGATCGCCGACCTGACCGCCACCCGCCCCGACGTGGTGTTCAACGCCCTGCACGGCCGCTTCGGCGAAGACGGCTGCATCCAGGGCCTGCTGGATCTGCTGGGCATTCCTTATACCCATTCCGGCCTGCTGGCCTCGGCCGCCGCGATGGACAAAGGCTTCGCCCGCACCCTGTTCGCCCAGGCCGGCATCCCCGTCGCCGCCGGGCGGGTGGTGCGCCGGGGCGAGGTCGACGGCGACCCGCTGCCGCGCCCCTACGTGGTCAAGCCGCTGAACGAAGGATCGTCGGTGGGCGTGCATATCGTCAGGCCCGGCGACGGCCGCGACCCGCTGGCCGAATGGCCGTTCGACGGCGATTGCGTCCTGGTCGAGGCCTTCATCCCCGGCCGCGAGCTGACGGTGGCGGTGATGGGCGACCGCGCCCTGGGGGTGCTGGAAATCACCTCGGAACGCGGCTTCTACGACTACGAGGCCAAATATGCCCCCGGCGGCTCGCGCCATCTGATGCCGGCGCCGCTGTCCGAGCCCGACTACGCCCTGGCCTGCGACCTGGCGCTGAAGGCCCATCGGGTGCTGGGCTGCCGCGGCGTGTCGCGCACCGACCTGCGCTACGACGACACCCACCCGCATCAGCCGCCGCAATTCTATGTCCTGGAGGTGAACACCCAGCCCGGCATGACCGCCACCTCGCTGGTGCCGGAAATCGCCGCCCATGTCGGCATCGGCTTTCCCGAACTGGTCCGCTGGATGGTGGAGGACGCCCGATGCGACGGATGAACGGAATGGACATCGTCGTCTCCAGCGACGACCGCATCGCCCCTTCGGCCCAATCCCGGCCCAAGGCCCCCGCGCAGCCCAAGGCCCCCACGCAACCCAAGGCCCGGCGCAGCGCCGCCGATGTGCGCCCCGATTCCCGCAAGTCGGGCGACCCCCGCCCGGTCAAGCCGAAGCGCCGGGTCCGCCTGCCGCGCTTCGACCTGACGCCCCTGCAGAAGATGGCCGCCGCCGGCGTCGCCGTCACCGCCCTGGTGGTCGGCGGCGCGGTGGTGTGGCATTCGGGGATCATCCAGCGCACCGCCGCCACCGCCGTCGCCGCGGTGCTGGACACCACCGCCGACGCCGGCTTCCGCATCGAAGAGATCACCGTCGCCGGGCGCGGCCGCACCGGCATGGACGAAATCGCCGCCGCCCTGGGCACCCGCCACGGCGCACCGATCCTGGGTATCAGCATCGGGCAGATCAAGGACCGGCTGGAAGCCATCGCCGCCGTCAAAAGCGTCGCCGTCGAACGTCACCTGCCCGATTCCCTGCATATCGCCATCGTCGAACGCCAGCCCATCGCCGTCTGGCAGAACGGCGGCGCCCATGTGCTGGTGGACCGCGACGGCCACCAGATTCCCGGCGCCATCGCCGGTTTCGAGCATCTGCCCCTGGTGGTCGGCGAAGGCGCCGGACCGCGGGCCGACGAAGTGCTGGCCCTGCTGGCCGCCGAACCCGACATGGCCGCCCGCGTCAAGGCCATCGTCCGCGTCGGCAACCGGCGCTGGAACCTGATGCTGGACGACGCCCGCGACGGGCTGGAAGTCCGTCTGCCGGAAGACAATCCGGAAGCGGCGTGGCGCCGCTTCGCCGAACTGGAACGCAACCAGGCTTTCGCCTCGCGCCAGGTGCGCATGGTCGACCTGCGCGTGCCCGACCGCCTGATCCTGAAGACCGAGCGGCCGGCCAGCCCGGCCGCCGACGGTGCGAAACGCAAGGACAACGGAGCCTGACATGCGCAACGGCCTGATCGCAGCGTTGGACGTGGGCAGCACCAAGGTGTGCTGTTTCCTGGCGCGCGTCCAGGAGGACGGCAGCCCGCGCATCGTCGGCATCGGCCACCAGCTGGCCCGCGGCATGCGGCTGGGCGCCGTGGTCGACATGGAGGAACTGGAACATTCCATCCGCGCCTCGGTCGACGCCGCCGAGGACATGGCCGGCGAGCGGGTCCGGGCGGTCCTGGTCAACGTCTCGGGCGGGGCTCCGTGTTCGGCCAACGTCAAGGTCGAGGTGGCCATGAACGGCCATGCGGTCAACGAAGCCGACATCCGCCGCATGCTGGACCACGGCCGTGCCCACCACCACACCCCCGACCGCGAGCTGGTCCACGCCATCCCGGTGGACTACACCATCGACGGCAACGACGGCATCAAGGATCCGCGCGGCATGTACGGCGACCGCCTGGGCGTGGCCATCCACGTCATTTCGGCGGCGGTCGGGCCGGTGCGCAACCTGACCACCGTGGTGCACCGCTGCCATCTCGACATCGAGGCCAGGGTCATCAGCCCCTATGCGTCGGGACTGGCCTGTCTGGTCGACGACGAGCGCGAGTTGGGCGTCACCTGCATCGACATGGGGGGCGGCACCACCTCGATCGCCGTCTTCGTCGGCGCCCAGCTGGTCCATACCGACGTCATTCCGGTGGGCGGCCACCATGTCACCAACGACATCGCCCGCGGCCTGTCGACCCCGGTCAATTACGCCGAGCGGATGAAGACCCTGTACGGGTCGGCCCTGCCCTCGGCCGCCGACGACCGCGAAATGCTGAAGGTGCCGCTGGTCGGCGAGGACGAGGAAGGGGCATCCAATCAGGTGCCGCGCTCGATGCTGATCCAGATCATCCAGCCGCGCATCGAGGAAACCTTCGAACTGGTGCGTTCGCACCTGGAGCGCAGCGGCTTCGACAAGATGGCGGGGCGCCGGGTCGTGCTGACCGGCGGCGCCAGCCAGATGCAGGGCGCCCGCGACCTCGCCGGGCTGGTGCTGGACAAGCAGGTCCGCCTGGGCCGCCCCGTCGGGTTCCACGGATTGCCGGAAGCGACCGGCGGTCCGGCTTTTTCCACCTGCGCCGGCCTGATCCGCTATGCGCTTGCCCACCAGCCCGCCGCCAAGGCGGGGCGCAAGGGCGGCGACGACGGGGAACGGTCGGGCTGGGGCAGGTTCGGCCAGTGGCTGAAGCAGAATTTCTAGGATTCACGAAAGGGCCGGAAAGACGGCCCACTCAAGCGCGGAGGTAATCTTATGCTGAACTTTCTTCCCGGGGCGGGTGCCGAACTGAAGCCCAAGATCACCGTCATCGGCGTCGGCGGCGCCGGCGGCAACGCCGTCAACAACATGATCGCCTCGAAGCTGGAAGGCGTCGAGTTCATCGTCGCCAACACCGACGCCCAGGCCATCACCCAGTCGCGCACCGAGCGCCGCATCCAGCTGGGCACCGCCATCACCCAGGGGCTGGGTGCCGGCTCGCGCCCCGAGATCGGCCGCGCCGCCGCCGAGGAAAGCCTTGAGGAAGTCATCGGCCAGATCGCCGGCGCCAACATGGTGTTCATCACCGCCGGCATGGGCGGCGGCACCGGATCGGGCGCCGCCCCGGTGATCGCCCGGGCCGCCCGCGACCAGGGCATCCTGACCGTCGGCGTGGTGACCAAGCCGTTCCACTTCGAGGGCGCCCACCGCATGCGCACCGCCGAAGGGGCCATCGAGGAGCTGTCGACCTATGTCGACACCCTGATCATCATCCCCAACCAGAACCTGTTCCGCGTCGCCACCGAGCGCACCACCTTCGCCGACGCCTTCAAGATGGCCGACGACGTGCTGTATTCCGGCGTGCGCGGCGTCACCGACCTGATGATCATGCCCGGCCTGATCAATCTGGACTTCGCCGACATCCGCACCGTGATGAGCGAAATGGGCAAGGCGATGATGGGCACCGGCGAAGCCGAAGGCGAGCGCCGCGCCATCTCGGCCGCCGAGGCCGCCATTTCCAACCCGCTGCTGGACGACACCTCGATGAAGGGCGCCAAGGGCGTCCTGATCAACATCACCGGCGGCATGGACATGACCCTGTTCGAGGTCGACGAAGCCGCCAACCGCATCCGCGACGAGGTCGACCCCGACGCCAACATCATCTTCGGGTCGACCTTCGACGAGAAGCTGAACGGCAAGATGCGGGTGTCCGTGGTCGCCACCGGCATCGCCTCGGAAGCCTCTCAGGCCGCCAAGCCGACCGTCATCTCGCTGGTCGGCGCCAACGCCGCCCAGGCCCAAAGCCGACCGGCCCCGGCCCAGCCCGCTTTCCGCCCGACGGTGGTCACCGCCGCCCAGGCCGCTCCGGTCCAGGCGGCCCAGCAGCCCGCCCCCGCCCAGACCGCTCCGGTCCAGGCGGCACGCCCGGCCGCCGCTCCGACCGTGGCCGTCCGTGTCGGTCCGGCCGAACGCCAGACGACGATGGAAATGCCGCTGCCCCAGCCGGCCCAGACCCGGGTCGAGCCGACCTTCGCCCGCGACCCGGCCCCGCACCACCGCCAGGATCAGGCGATGCGGGCGGAGCGTGCTCCCGCCCCGATGGCCGAGCCGGCCTATGACGACGAACCCGGCTATGGCGAGCCGGCCGGCATGGCGGCCATGACCCGCGCCATCAGCGATATCGCCACCGCGCCGCACCAGGCCCCGCGCATGGCCGCCCCGCAGCCGCAGCAGCAGCCGGAACCCCGCCGCGGCGGCGGACTGTTCGGTTTGCTGTCCAACCGCCGTCAGCCGGCTCCGCAGCCGCAGCAGCCGGCCCCGCAGCAGCGCGCCGAGCCCCGTCCGCAACCGGCCGGCCCGGCCCCGCGCATGGACCGCATGGCCGCCCACAGCGAACCGACCGCCGTCCGCGGTTCCGAGGACCTGGACATCCCCGCCTTCCTGCGCCGTCAGGCCAACTGACGGCATGCGGGATCGCGCTTGATCCTACCGACTTGACCCGGCCGGCCCCGCCAAGGGCTGCCGGCCGGGTTCCCTTTCCCAGCGACATTGTGCAGTGTAACAAAGCGAAACAATGATTGATTTGAGACCTGGACGCCCCAGGGCTAGTGTCTGACCATCGAAACCGAAGCCCGGACCGAGCCGGGTCGAAGACGAGGTCAATGACGTGAAGTTCATCGCCGCCGACGTGGTTTCCGCCTTCCCGCAGTCTGCCGACCCGTCCGACCGCACCGCCGTCCGTCAGCGCACCCTCAAGACCGCCATCGGCTGCACCGGCATCGGCCTGCATTCCGGCGCCAAGGTCACCATGACCCTGCAGCCCGCCGAAGCCGGCACCGGCATCCGCTTCCGCCGCACCGACGTCAAGGGCCGGGGCGCCATCGTGCCCGCCCTGTGGTCGCATGTCGGCGACACCCGCATGAATTCCTGCCTGGTCAACGAGGCCGGCGTGCAGATCGGCACCGTCGAACATCTGCTGAGCGCCCTGGCCGGATCGGGGATCGACAATTGCCTGATCGAGATCAACGGCGCCGAGGTGCCGGTGATGGACGGATCGGCGGCTCCCTTCCTGTTCCTGATCGAATGCGCCGGCACCGTCGAACAGACCGCGCCCCGCCGCGCCATCCGCGTGCTGAAGGCGGTTTCGGCGACCGACGGCGACAAGACCGCCACCCTGTCGCCGGCCAGCGGCTTCTCGGTGCGCTTCGACATCGATTTCGCCAGCCAGGCCATCGCCCGGCAAAGCTTCGCCCTGGCCATGACCCGCGGCGCCTTCAAGTCCGAGATTTCCCGCGCCCGCACCTTCGGCTTCGAGCAGGAAGTGGCCTGGCTGCGCGCCAACGGACTGGCCCGCGGCGGTTCGCTGGACAACGCCGTGGTCATCGACAGCACCGGCACCAAGGTGCTGAACGACGACGGCCTGCGCTACGGCGACGAATTCGTCCGCCACAAGATCCTGGACGCCGTGGGCGACCTGTATCTGGCCGGCGCCCCCATCCTGGGTCACTTCCACGGCGTCCGTTCCGGACATGCCCTGAACAACCGCCTGCTGCAGGCCCTGTTCGCCGACCAGACCGCCTGGACCTGGACCACCATCGCCCCCGGCTCGGCCGCAGCCCAGGCCACGCCGGCCTCTGCCCCGGCCCTGGCCCTGGCCGCCAACGGCTGAAACCGCCGTCTCCTTGCTGCCGAACGGACACGCGGCCCCCGCCCTCCATCCGGAAGGCGGGGGCCGCCGTTCGTGCGGAGCCTCTTCCTTGCCGGCCCGACCGTGCTATAGTCCGCCATCGCCCATCGGTTCCTGGGATTTCATGATCCGCGCATCTTCCCGCTACGCCGCCCTTGTCCTTGTCGCCGGCTCGCTTGCCCTGGCCGCCTGTTCGGAGAAAAAGGACGATTACGTCGAGCGCCCGGTCGAGGAGCTCTACAACGAGGCGATGGATCTCATCGACAAGAACGAGTATTTCCGCGCCTCGAAAGCCTTCGAAGAGGTCGAGCGCCAGCACCCCTATTCGGTCTGGGCCACCAAGGCGCAGCTGATGGGCGCCTACGCGCTGTACGAGCGCAACAAGTACGACGACGCCATCATCCAGCTGGACCGCTTCATCCAGCTGCATCCGGGCAACAAGGACGCGCCTTACGCCTATTACCTCAAGGGCCTGGCCTATTACGAACAGATCACCGACGTCGCCCGCGACCAGAAGATGACCGAGCACGCCCTGAAATCGCTGCAGGAAGTGATCGACCGCTTCCCCGCCTCGACCTATGCCCGCGACGCCAAGCTGAAGGTCGACCTTGCCCGCGACCACATGGCCGGCAAGGAAATGAACGTCGCCCGCTTTTACCAGCACCGCGAACAATGGCTGGCCGCGCTGAACCGCTACAAGGCGGTCACCGAGCAGTACCAGACCACGTCGCACGTGCCCGAGGCGCTGCACCGCATGGTCGAAATCTACGTCACCCTGGGACTGCAGGAAGAGGCGAAAAAGACAGCCGCGGTGCTGGGCCACAATTTCCCCGGCAGCGACTGGTACGAGGATACCTTCTCGCTGGTCAATACCGGCAGGTCGATGGCCGCCGCCAGGAAGGCGGAGTCCAAGGGCGGCTGGTTCGGCTGGCTGTGGTGACCCGGCCATGCTGGGCTCGCTGTCGATTCGCGATGTGGTGCTGATCGAGAAACTGGACCTGGGCTTCGATTGCGGGCTGTCGGTCTTCACCGGCGAAACCGGCGCCGGCAAGTCCATCTTGCTGGATTCCCTGTCGCTGGCCCTGGGGGCGCGGGCCGATTCCGCCCTGGTCCGCCACGGCGCGCCGCAACTGTCGGTGATCGCCGAATTCGATCCGCCCGCCGGACATCCCGCCCGCACCCTGCTGGCGGAACAAGATATCGACGTCGACGGGGTCCCATTGCTGCTGCGCCGGGTGGTCAGCGCCGACGGCCGGTCGAAGGCCTATGTCAACGACCAGCCGGTCAGCGTCGGACTGCTGCGCAAGGTCGGCGACGAACTGGTGGAAATCCACGGCCAGTTCGAAAGCCACGGATTGCTGGATACCGCCACCCACCGCCCGGTGCTGGATGCCTTCGCCGGCCTGTCCGACAGCCTGACCGGCCTGTGGGCCGGCTGGCGTGCCGCCGCCAAGGCCCGCCAGACCGCCGAAGACACGCTGAAACAGGCTCGCGCCGAAGAGGAAAGCCTGCGTCATGCCCATGACGAACTGGCGGCCCTGGCTCCCAAGGCCGGGGAGGACGCCGAACTGGCCAACACCCGCACCCTGCTGCAGCACGGCGAGAAGCTGGTCGAGGCGATGAATGCCGCCCAGGCCGCCCTGAATGGCCGTGGCGAGGTCGAATCCTCGCTGCGCAGCGCCCAGCGCACCCTGGAACGGGTCGCCGAACGGGCCGGCGGCAAGCTGGACCCGGTCATCGCCGCGCTGGACCGCGCCGCCTGCGAGACCGCCGAGGCGGTGGGGCTGCTGGAACGGGCCTCGGCCGACATCGATCTGGACCCCGGCCGCCTGGACAAGGTCGAAGAGCGCCTGTTCGCCCTGCGCGCCGCCGCCCGCAAGCATGCCACCGAGGTGGACGCCCTGGCGGCGCTGAAGGACGATCTGGCCCGCCGTCTGGCCGCCCTGGATGGCGGCGGCGGCGACCTGGCCCGGCTGGCCCGCGCCGAACAGGCCGCCCGCGCCGCCTATGTCGAAGCCGCCCGCGCCCTGTCGCGCGCCCGCAGCGAAGCGGCCGGCCGCCTGGATGCCGCCGTCGCCGCCGAACTGGCCCCGCTGAAACTGGACCGCGCCCGGTTCACCACCCGTGTCGCCCCGCTGGACGAACAGGCCTGGGGACCGCAGGGTCTGGACGGGGTCGAGTTCATGGTGTCAACCAATCCCGGTGCGCCGCCGGCCCCGCTGGGCAAGGTCGCTTCGGGCGGCGAGCTGTCCCGCTTCATGCTGGCCCTGAAAGTGGTGCTGGCCAAGACCTCGCCCACCCCGACCATCGTCTTCGACGAAGTCGATTCCGGCATCGGCGGCGCCGTCGCCGCCGCCGTCGGCGACCGGCTGGCCCGCCTGGGGGCCGACCTGCAGGTCCTGGTGGTCACCCACTCGCCGCAGGTGGCCGCCCGCGGCCGCAACCACTACCGGGTCGCCAAGCGCGAAACCGACCCCGGCAAGGTTCTGACCTCGGTCGACTGCCTGCCGCCCGAAGAGCGCCGCGAGGAAATCGCCCGCATGCTGGCCGGCGAGAACGTCACCGACCAGGCGCGTGCCGCCGCCGATTCCCTGATGGCGGGCTGACCCCCTCAAATGGGGGTTTCCTGAAAGATTGCCGCCAAGTTATCGTAAGCTCAGAATCTGACTACGGAGCGGGCCGGGTAATGGGTGGCAAAACCATCGGGCAGAAATTCTTCAGGATTGTCGCCGTTCTGGGACTGTTGACCGTGATCGCGGCGGGCGGCGGCGGCTTTGCCCTGACGCAGACCGGCAGCGATATCGTGGTGTCGGTGGCCGCCACCGACCGGCGCGAAGACGTCCTGATCCCGCTGGAAGAGGCGCTGAACGGGATCCGCCTGTCGGTGGTGCAGGTTCAGCAGTTTCTGTCCGACGTTTCCGCCACCCGGGGACTGGACGGCCTGGACGACGGCTTCGCCAAGGCCGAAGAACAGACCCGCCGCTTCCATGCGCAGGTCGACGCCCTGGGACGCCTGGCCGCCTCGGACGACGAATTGCGCACTGTGATCCTGCCGCAAATCCCCGCCCTGCAGGCGGCATTCGCGGATTACCACGGCAGCGGCACGGCGATGGCCAAGGCCTATGTGCTTTCCGGACCGGCTGCCGGCAACGCCATGATGCCGGATTTCGACCGCCGGTCGGAACAGCTTCAGACCGTCCTCGACGAAATCGCCACCGGGGTGCACGCCGTCGGCGATGCCTCGCACGACACCCAGAAGGCCCTGCTGCAGACCCTGGTCGCCGACGCCGCCCTGTGGCGGATGGTCATCGCCGGACTGGCGGTCGCCGCCGTGATCGTCGCCGCTTTCGCCCTGGTTCTGTCGCGCAAAATCGGCCGCCGTCTGGCCGCCAGCGTCGCCGACATCAACACCGTGTCCCAGGGGCAGCGGGTCACGATCGGCATCGGCGACGAAAACGACGATATTGCCGAGATCAACCGCGCCTTGCTGCGTTTCATGGAGGCCGAACAGCGCAAAAAAGAGCTGGAAATCGAAGAACAGCAGCGCCTGTCGGTCGAGCGGCTGCGCCACGAGCGGATCCAGCAGGCCACCACCACCTTCGATTCCGCCATCGTCCGCCTGCTGGACCGCATGAAGACGGCGGTCGAGCACCTGCTGAATTCGGCCAACACGCTGTCGGCCAATGCCGAACAGACCCAGCGGCAAAGCGCCGCCGTCGCCGCCGCCACCGATCAGGCCAACGCCAATGTCGAAACCGTCGCGGCAGCGGGGACCGAACTGGCGGCGTCCATCGGCGAGATTTCCCGTCAGGTGGTTCATTCGGCGGAAACGGCTCAATCGGCGACGGCCGAGGCGGCCGACGCCATACGCAAGATCGCCGGCTTGGCGGAATCGGCCGCGAAGATCGGCGAGGTGGTCGGACTGATCAACGATATCGCCAGCCAGACCAACCTGCTGGCCCTGAACGCCACAGTCGAGGCGGCCCGCGCCGGTGATGCCGGCAAGGGCTTCGCCGTGGTGGCGCACGAGGTCAAGAGTCTGGCCGGACAGACCGGACGGGCCACCAGCGACATCGCCACCCAGGTCACCGCCGTCCAAAGCGAAACCCAGTCGGCAGTGGCCGCCATCCAGGGAATCGCCACCACCATCGCCCGCATCAGCGAACTGTCGACGGCCATTGCCGGCGCCGTCGACGAACAGGGAGTGGCCACCACCGAAATCGCCCGCAACGTCGAAGAGGCGTCGCGCGGCACCCACGACGTCGCCGACAACATCTCGGGCGTGGCCCAGGCCGCCGCCCAGACCGGACAGATGGCCCAGACCGTTTTCGCCTCGGCATCCGGCCTGCTGACCGAAAGCGAAACCCTGGAACAGGTGGTGAAATCCTTCCTGGACGAGGTCCACGCCGCATAAGGCGGCGGCCAAGGGACACGCGGGCATTGGTTGTGCGGCGATTATTGGCTACAGTCCCGGCCGCCCCTTTCCTGTTCCGGTTCGATCGATGGCTTCGCCCCCGCTTCTGTCTCTTCGCGACGTCCGCCTGACCTTTGGCGGCACCCCTTTGTTCGAGGGGGTCACCACCTGGGTCGGACGAGGCGACAAGACCTGTCTGGTCGGCCGCAACGGATCGGGCAAGTCGACGCTGCTGAAGGTGATGGCCGGCGAGATTCTGGCCGATACCGGCGAAATGTTCGTCCAGCCCGGCGCCCGCGTCGCCTATCTGCCGCAGGACCCCACCCCCGATGCCGACACCGTCGGCGCCTATGTCGCCGGCGGCCTGCCCCCCGATGAACGCGACCAGACCTACCGCGTCGAGGCCTTGCTGGCCGAGCTGGGCGTCGATCCGGACCGACCCACGTCCGGCATGTCGGGCGGCGAAAGCCGCCGGGCCGCCATCGCCCGCGCCCTGGTCGGCGAGCCCGATGCCTTGCTGCTGGACGAGCCGACCAACCACCTGGACCTGCCGGCCATCCTGTGGCTGGAAGATCGGCTGAAAAGCTATAACGGCGCCCTGGTGGTCATCAGCCATGACCGCCGCTTTCTGGATTCCGTATCGAAGCAGACGCTGTGGCTGGAGCAGGGGCTGGTGCGCCGGGCCGAGTTCGGCTTTGCCGGCTTCGCCGCCTGGCAGGAAGAAACCTATGCCGCCGCCGAAGCCGAGCTGGAGCGCATGGACAACCTGCTGCGCCGCGAGCTGCATTGGCTGGCCCGCGGCGTCACCGCCCGCCGCAAGCGCAACATGGGCCGCCTGCGTGCCCTGAACGGACTGCGCCAGGACCGCGCCCAAAGCTTCGCCCTGCGTCAGGATGCCGACCGCCGCGCCCTGCTGGCGGTCGAATCCGGCGACCTGTCCGGCCGGTTGGTCATCGAGGCGGCGGGCATCGGCAAGTCTTTCGGCGACAAGCGGGTGATCGACGGCTTTTCCACCCGCATCCTGCGCGGCGACCGTGTCGGACTGATCGGCCCCAACGGTGCCGGCAAGACCACGCTGCTGCGCCTGCTGACCGGCGACCTGCCCCCCGACGAAGGCAGCATCCGTCTGGGCACCAACCTGGAACCCGCCTATTTCGACCAGCGCCGCGACCGCCTGGATCCCGACCGCTCGGTGTGGGACACCCTGACCGACGGACGCGGCGACAATGTCTGGGTGCATGGCACGCCGCGCCATGTGGTCGGCTACATGAAGGATTTCCTGTTCTCGGAAAACCAGGCCCGCACCCCGGTCCGCGCCCTGTCCGGCGGCGAGCGCAACCGCCTGCTGCTGGCCAAGCTGCTGGCCAAGCCGTCCAACCTGCTGATCCTGGACGAGCCGACCAACGACCTGGACATGGACACCCTGGACCTGCTGGAGGAAATGCTGGCCGATTACGACGGCACCTTGCTGGTGGTCAGCCACGACCGCGACTTCCTGGACCGGCTGGTGACCAGCGTCATCGCCGTCGAGGGCGACGGCAGCGCCTGCGAATATGCCGGCGGCTATTCCGACTATCTGGCCCAGCGCCCGGTCAAGGTTGCCGACGCCCCACGCGGCGAGACCCGGGCGGAACCCGCCGCCCGCCCCAAGGTTCAGGCCAAGCTGGGCTACAAGGACCAGCGCGAGCTGGACGAATTGCCGGCCCGGCTGGAAAAACTGGCCGGAGAGATCGCCCGGCTGGAGGCCGAACTGGCCGACCCGTCGCTGTACGAGCGTGACCCCGGCCGCTTCGACGCCGCCGCCGCCCGGCTGGATCAGGCCCGCGGCGAACTGGAGCGGGCGGAAGAACGCTGGTTGGAACTGGAGAGCCTGAAGGAAGACCTGGCGGGACGGGCATGAGCATCGGCGACGGTCTGGCGGCGCTGCTGGTGGTCACCCTGTGGGGGCTGAACTTCATCGCCGTCAAGATCGCCGTGACCGTGCTGCCGCCCTTCCTGCTGTGCAGCCTGCGCTTCGCCCTGGTGGCCGCCGTCACCGTCTGGCTGTTCCGTCCGCGCCGCGATCAGATTCCCGGAATCGCCGCCCTGGCCCTGGTGCTGGGGGTCGGGCATTTCGGCCTGCTGTTCTGGGGTGTCGCCGGCATGGATGCCGCCTCGGCGGCCATCGTCACCCAACTGGGGGTGCCGTTCAGCGTCCTGCTGGCCTGGGCCGCCTATGGCGAGCGGCTGTCCCGGCCCCGCGCCCTGGGACTGGTCGCCGCCTTCTCCGGTGTCGGGCTGCTGGCCGGCGAACCGACCCTGCCCGACACCGCCCCGCTGCTGGTGGCGGTCCTGGCGATGGCCGCCTGGGCGGTCAGCAACCTGCAGGTCAAGCGCCTGGGCGCCATCCATCCCCTGGCCCTGAACGGCTGGATGGGGATGATGGCCTCGCCGCTGCTGGCCGCCGCCTCGGCCGTCGGCGAAACCGGCCAGTGGACCGCCCTGACCTCCATCACCTGGCCGGTGGCGGCGGCCCTGGCCTATACCGCCATCGGCTCGTCGCTGGTGGCCTATACCCTGTGGTACCGGCTGGTCGGCCGCCATCCGCTGACCCAACTGGTGCCCATCACCCTGCTGGGGCCGGTGATCGGCGTCGCCGGCGGCGTCCTGGCCCTGGGCGAGACGCTGACATGGCAGAAGCTGGTCGGCGGCGCCATCACCGTGGGCGGCGTCGCCGCCGTGCAGCTGCTGGGCCGTCCCGCCCCCGTACCATCGGATCAGGCCCCGTGATCACCCATCCGTCACCCAACCACGGCCCGCGCCGCGCCGCCCAGGTCGACATGCTGGTGCTGCATTACACCGCAATCGACGGGCCGGCATCGCTGGCCCGGCTGTGCGATCCGGCCGCCGAGGTGTCGGCCCATTATCTGATCGAAGAGGACGGCACGATCTTCGCCCTGGTGGCGGAAAGCGAACGGGCCTGGCATGCCGGACTGTCGTCCTGGCAAGGCGGGCACGACGTCAATTCGCGCTCGGTGGGTATCGAACTGGTCAATTCCGGCAGCGCCCCGTTCAGCGAACCCCAGATCGACGCGCTGCTGGCGCTGGGTCGGGACATCCTGTCCCGCCACCCCATTCCGCCGGAGAACGTGGTCGGCCATTCCGACGTGGCTCCAACCCGCAAGCGGGATCCCGGCCCGCTGTTCCCGTGGGCCAGGCTGGCGGCGGCAGGCATCGGCCGCTGGCCGTTCCCCGATCCGGCCGACCTGCCCGAGCCGGCGGTCCTGGCCGCCTACGGCTACGACGTCACCGACCTGCCGGCGGCCATCCACGCCTTTCGGATGCATTTCCGCCCCATCGGTATAGCTTGAAGCAGGGCTTCCCCATCCCCTTATGACGGATATGGCAATCCGTGCGGATTGCTTCGGGAATGGGGAGATCGAGCCATGTTCGTCAAGAATATCCTGAAGGGAAAGGCCCGCGGCGCCGGAATCGTCACCGTCTCGCCCGAGGCCTCGATCGCCGAGGCCGCCAAGCTGCTGGCCGCCAACCGCATCGGGGCGCTGATCGTCACCGAAGCCGACGGCCTGATCGTCGGCATCCTGTCGGAGCGCGATATCGTGCGCGGACTGGCGGCGCAGGAAAACATCTGCACCACGGCCCGGGTCTGCGACCTGATGACCATCGCCGTGCTGACCTGCCACGAGGACGACACCATCGACAGCCTGATGCAAACCATGACCGCGCGGCGCATCCGCCACCTGCCGGTGGTGGGCGGCGACGGCCGGCTGACCGGCATCGTCACCATCGGCGACGTGGTGAAAAGCCGCCTGGACGAAGCCGACATGGAAGTGGACAACCTGCGCCACTACGTGTCGGCCTCGCGCTGAGGCCGCTGCCCCCCGCCCCTGAAAAGGCGGGGGGAAACCGGCGTCACTCGACGGTGATGTCGGTGACCTGTTCGTAGACTTCGCCGGAATCGTCGTGGAACGTCAGCTTGATCTTCCCCGAATCCGTCGCCAGCGCGTAGCAGGTGACGAAGGGGTTGGCCGACATGGCGGTGTGCCAGTCGCTGCTGACGATCACGTCGTTGTTCCAGGTGCAGACGAACTTGTTGATGATCCGCCGCGGAATGGTCTTCCCGGCGGCGTCCTTGCGCTGTCCGGTTTCCATGTCGTGGGTGATCTGGGCCTTGATCTCGATGATCTCGCCCTTCTTCGCTTTCGCCGGGATACGGCTTTTGATGGCGGGTGCAGCCATGATCCAACCTTTCCTGAAACGTCAGCCGCCGCAGCCGCCGATGGTGACCTTGATTTCCTGCTTGGCGGTCCAGACCGACCCGTCGGACATCACGGCATAGGCCCGCACCACCTGGGTCTTGGCCAGACGCATGCGGAACGCCACCTCGGCCTTGCCGGAGCGGGGGGTCAGGAACCACGACGACACGCCGGGGGCCGGATTTCCCTCGGCCACCACGTGGATCGCCTTGACATGGTCGGCGGCGGTCATCGGGCTGTCCACCGCCACGGCGACGGCCTCGGCCGCACCGCTTTCGGCCACATCCTTCAGTTTCAGCTGGACCTTGCCTTCCTTGGCAGCGGCACCGCCGACCAGCTTCTTGACCAGATCGTCGGCCTCTTGCGGCGTGGCCCGCGCCGTCCGGGGCGCCGCAACCGCAACCGCCCCGGCGCCGGCAACGGCCAGCACGTCGCGCCGGGACCAGCCCTGCACCTTGTTCGCCATACCCTTGATCTCCTTCCGGGGCGGAAAAACGCCAGCGTCGCCGCCCCATCGACAATGACGGCGAAGGGTAGCGGATGCAGCCCGGTCAAGGCAATATCTGTATTAGCGTTTTATTAAGTTATGGAGACGGAATGGGATTGCCTTGCAATTCATGTCCGATTCGGCAAAAATGACGTACTGCGCAGAAGCGTAGTTGCTTTGAATCGGCAGACTGACGAGAAGGGTCACGTCCATGGTCGACGATCTTGATATCGCCCGGCGCGTTCAATACGCCCCTTTGGCTCCGCAGCAGGGCGGAGTCCAACTGATCAATCCCATCGAAGAGGCGTCGCAGCCGCTGACGGTCGAGGACGCCGTCCAGCTTTCGGCACAGGCCCGCAGCTTCATGAAGGACATGCTGGAAAGCCAGAGCGTGGCCGAAGCATGGCTGCGCCAGAAGACCGCGCCGCCGGACATGACCGATCCCCGCCAGCTTGAATCCACGTCGCAGTCCACCGACAGCAACGACAAGGACAAAGAGCAGCAGCAATCGCTGAAAAAGGCCTTCGACCAGACGATGACCGACATCAACTGGTTGCTGGACGCCATCGGCGTCAACAAGGCCGACGTCAATCCCATCGCCGACGCCATCGCCCAGAAGGCCGCGGCCTCCGGAGTGGGCGTCGTTCCGCCGCTGCCCGAGGTTCTGGCCCGTGCCCAGCAGTCCGGTTCGGTCGCGGCGCTGTTCGCCGAAAACATCGACGTCACCGTGCAGCGCGGCCGGGTGGTCGACGCCAGCGTCGAGCGGGTCACCATCACCCAGGTTCACGACACCGTGGGCGACCGCTTTGCCGGCACCGACAAGCCGCTGGTCCTGGATGTCGGCGGCGAATTGCAGCAGATCCGCACCCCGTCGATCGGCACCGGCAATGACGGGGTCATCACCCCGTCGGCCCGCGCCGACAACAACAAGGCGGCCAAGGTCGCCGAGGCGCTGACCGAACGTTCCGACCGCCCCGAGGACCCGCGTCGCGCGTTGCTGATCGTCCGCGAGGGCGGCAGGCTGCACCAGGAAGGCACCGTCCGCGTCAAGCTTGACGCCCTGATGCCGATCCGCTGAGCGGGCAACCGGCCGAGGGGGCTTCCCCCCGGCCGTTCCCGGCCCTTATCGCAGGCTGGCCTCGATATTGCCGCCGTCCACGGTGACGGTGCAGGCCGTGGTCTTGCCGGCACGGGCCAGCCAGACGAAGGCGTCGGCGACATCCTCGGCACCGACTTCGCGGCCCAGCAGGTTGCCGGCCATGTAATCCTTTTCCGAGACGCCGCGCGCCTTCGAGCGCGCCGCGATCATGTCGGCGGTCAGCAGGCCCGACCGGATACGGTCGGCGTTGACCGCGTTCGAGCGGATGCCGTCGGCGCCGTGATCCAGCGCGTATTGCTTCATCAGGAACAGGGTCGCCGCCTTAGGCAGTCCGTAGGGGCCGAAGTTCCGGCCCGGATTCAACGCCTGCTTCGAGGTATTGAACAGCAGGCAGCCGCCGGTACCCTGCGCCTTCATCACCCGGATTGCCGCCTGGGCCACCGCCTGATGGGCGAAGAAGTTCAGTTCGAAGCTTTGCCGCACCACGGACTCGTCGACGGTGCCGACCTGCCCCTGCCACGCCGCCCCGGCATTGGAGACGACGACGTCGACCCCGCCGAAATGGGCGGCGACGGCAGAGAAGGCTGCGGCCACCGAGGCCCCGTCGGTGACGTCGCAGGCCAGTCCCAGGGTCCGGCCGCCGATCTGGCGGGCGGTGTCCCTGGCGGCGGCCTCGTTGCGGTCGAGCACGGCGACCTCGCAGCCTTCCTTGGCGAAGGCCGCCGCCGTCGCGGCGCCGATGCCCGAGCCGCCGCCGGTGACCACCACGATCTGCCGGGCCAGCGGCTTCTCGGCCCCCTTGCCCAGCTTGGCCTGTTCCAGGCTCCAGTATTCGCAGTCGAACATGTCGGCTTCCGACACGGGCTGATAGGTGCCGATGGCCTCGGCGTCGGTGACGCTTTCCACCGTGTTGACCGCGATGTCGGCGGCGATCGCCGCGTCCTTCTTCGAGGCACCGACGCCGAACAGCCCCAGGCCGGGGACCAGAACCACCCGCGGCATCGGGTCCAGTTCGGTCTTCCTGGGCTGTGCCCGCTGGTTGTTGCGCGAAAAATAGTCGTGGTACAGCGCCTCGTAGGCGCCGATGGCGGTCCTGGCCGCAGCCGCCCATTCATCCAGCTTGCCGGCCTCGGGCGCCGGCAGCACCACCGGCCAGTTCTTGGTGCGGATGGTGTGGTCGGGGGTGACCACGCCGACCTGCGAATAGCGTTCGACCTCGGCGCCGTCGACATAGGCGCGGATGGCGTCCGAGGTGCGGAAATCCAGCACCCAGCGGGTGAAGGCGCCGTCGCCCCGGTCGATGGACAGCTGGCCGCGCAGGATCGGCGCCACGTCGGCGACGGCGGCCACGGCGGCCGGCAGGGGAGCCTTGACGAAGACCGGCTTGCGGTTCTGCTGCAGGCGCTGTTCGGCCAGGCTGACCATCTCGATCATCCGCTCGTAGGCTTCGCGGGCGGTGGCCCCGAAGGTGA
The DNA here is from genome assembly GCA_903941095.1 of uncultured Rhodospirillaceae bacterium. Classification (GTDB taxonomy): domain Bacteria; phylum Pseudomonadota; class Alphaproteobacteria; order Rhodospirillales; family Magnetospirillaceae; genus Magnetospirillum. The sequence continues at coordinate 57,485 of CAJANN010000362.1, forward strand.
AGATGCCGTGCTTCAGCAGGACCAGCCCCTCGACGGCCGGGTCCTGTTCGAACACTTCCGCCGCCTTCCTGGCCAGGGCGAAGCCCGGCATGATGTAGGGGACATAGCCCATGCGCCGGCCGTACAGCGCCCGGCACAATTCCTCGCCGTCGGGCTGGTCGGTCACCGACAGCACCGCGGTCGAGTGGGTGTGGTCGATGAACTTGTGCGGCAGGAAGGCATGCAGCAGGGTTTCCACCGACGGATTGGGGCTGGCCTGATCCATCAGGTTGCCGCGCTGGTAATTGACCATGTCCTCGTCCGACAGCCTGTCCAGGGCGCGCAGCTTCATCAGCGGCGCCAGCCGCACCGCCGGCAGGCCGGCCGGTTCGATGTTGCCCATGTCCCAGCCCGACCCCTTGACGCACAGCACGTCGACGCTTTCGCCCAGCAGGTCGGTCGCCTGCGTCTTGACCGAGGTGTTGCCGCCGCCATGCAGCACCAGGCGCGGGTCGCCGCCCAGCAGCCGGGTGGTGTAGACGCGAAGCGCCACATCCTGGTTATGGCCTTGCGCCTGATATTTGGCGATGAAGGCTTGGGCGTCGGTGTCGGACCACAGGGATTTCATCGGAAGGCCTCACGCATGCTCGGGAAACAGGGATTTCAGCCCTTCCGGGCTGGCGGGACAGACGCCGCGTTCGGTGATCAGGCCGGTCACCAGCCGGGCCGGGGTGACGTCGAATCCCCAATTGCCGGCCGGGCTGCCGTCGGGTGTGACCTGGACGGCGACGATGGCGCCGTCCGCGGTCTTGCCGGTCATGTGGGTCTGCTCGGCGGCGTCGCGTTCCTCGATGGGGATTTCCCTGACGCCGTCGGCGACGCTCCAGTCGATGGTCGGGCTGGGCAGCGCGACATAGAACGGCACGCCGTTGTCCTTGGCGGCCAGCGCCTTCAGATAGGTGCCGATCTTGTTGCAGACGTCGCCCGACCGGGTGGTGCGGTCGGTGCCGACGATGCACAGGTCCACCATGCCGTGCTGCATCAAATGGCCGCCGGTATTGTCGGCGATGACCGTGTGCGGCACGCCGTGCCAGTTCAGCTCGCGCGCGGTCAGGCTGGCGCCCTGGTTGCGCGGCCGCGTCTCGTCGACCCACACATGCACCGGGATGCCGGCGTCGAACGCCTTGTACACCGGGGCCAGGGCGGTGCCCCAGTCGACGGTGGCCAGCCAGCCGGCATTGCAGTGGGTCAGCACGTTGACGCGTTCGGCGCCCCCGGCCCGGGCCTTGTCCCAGGCTTCGGCGATCAGCCGGGCGCCGTTGTCGCCGATGGCGGAATTGATGGCGACGTCCTCGTCGGCGATCTCGCCGGCCCGCTTCCAGGCGGCGGCGAACCGCTGCCCTTCCGGGATGCCGCCCAGCGCCCTGATCATCTCGTCCAGCGCCCATTTCAGGTTGATGGCGGTGGGGCGGGTGGCGTGCAGGACGTTGTAGGACACGGTCAGGGCCAGATCGGACGGGTTGGCCCGGGCGGCCAGGGCCATGCCGTAGGCGGCGGTGGCGCCGATCAGGGGGGCGCCGCGCACCAGCATGGCCTTGATGGCGTGGGCCGCCTCGGCCAGGGTTTCCAGCCGCACGGTGATCAGCTCGTGCGGCAGCCGGGTCTGGTCGATGATCTCGACCGCCTGCCCGTCGGCAGCCGGCCAGATGGTGCGGGTGGGGGTGCCGTTGATCTTCATGCCGTCAGGTCCTTGCGCAAATCCGCGTGTTCGGCCGCGAACCTTAAGGGATGGCGGACGGCGGCGCAATCGCAGGGTGATCGCCCCTGACATTGACAGCGCAGGCTTTGCTCTCTATCTGTTGCCGGTCGCCACAGGCCCGGCGCCCCAGGGCCGCCTGACGGCTTGTCCGTACGTCTTTTCCCGAGGTATCCCCCATGTTTGGCGCCCTAGCCCGCCGGCTCTTCGGAACCGCAAACGACCGCATCGTCAAAGGCCTGAAGAAGAACGTCGACGCCATCAACGCGCTTGAGGCGCAGATGACCGCGCTGTCCGACGAAGCGTTGCGCGCCAAGACCGAAGAGTTCCGCGCCCGCCTGGCCGACGGCGCCGACCTGGACGACCTGCTGGTGGACGCCTTCGCCGTGGTGCGCGAGGCCGCCCGCCGCGCCCTGGGCCAGCGTCACTTCGACGTGCAGCTGATGGGCGGCATGGTGCTGCACATGGGCAAGATCGCCGAAATGCGGACGGGTGAAGGCAAGACCCTGGTGGCCACCCTGCCGGTCTACCTGAACGCCCTGACCGGGGCCGGCGTCCATGTCGTCACCGTCAACGACTACCTGGCCAGCCGCGACGCCGAATGGATGGGGAAGGTCTACCGCTTCCTGGGCCTGACCGTGGGCTGCATCCATCACGGGCTGGACGACGACCAGCGCCGCGAGGCCTATGGCTGCGACGTCACCTACGGCACCAACAACGAACTGGGCTTCGACTATCTGCGCGACAACATGAAGTTCCGGCTGGAGGACATGGTCCACCGCCCCTTCAACTACGCCATCGTCGACGAGGTCGATTCGATCCTGGTGGACGAGGCGCGCACCCCGCTGATCATCTCGGGACCCACCGAGGACAATTCCGAGCTGTACCGCTTCGTCGACCGCCTGATGCCCGATCTGGTCGAGGGCGATTACGAAAAGGACGAGAAGACCCGCGCCGTCACCCTGACCGAACAGGGCACCGAGCATATCGAGCAATTGCTGATCGGCGCCGGGCTGCTGAAGGAAGACGGCAACCTGTACGACATCGGCAATGTCAGCCTGGTCCACCACGTCAACCAGGCGCTGCGCGCCCACAAGCTGTTCACCCCCGACGTCGATTACATCGTCAAGAACGGCAAGGTGGTGATCATCGACGAGTTCACCGGCCGCATGATGGAAGGCCGCCGCTTCTCGGAAGGCCTGCACCAGGCGCTGGAAGCCCGCGAAGGCGTCGAGATCCAGAACGAGAACCAGACCCTGGCCTCGATCACCTTCCAGAACCTGTTCCGCCTGTATCCCAAGCTGTCGGGCATGACCGGCACCGCCATGACCGAGGCCGGCGAGTTCCAGGAAATCTACAACCTGGACGTGGTCGACATGCCGACCAACCTGCCGGTCAGCCGCAAGGACCATGACGACGAGGTCTATCGTACCGCCCGCGAGAAGTACGAGGCCATCGTCACCCTGATCGAGGAATGCCGCGCCCGCAAGCAGCCGGTGCTGGTCGGCACCACCTCGATCGAGAAGTCGGAACTGCTGTCCGAGCAGCTGAAGAAGAAGAAGATCCCCCATCAGGTGCTGAACGCCCGCCATCACGAGCAGGAAGCCAGCATCGTCGCCCAGGCCGGCGTGCCCGGCGCCGTCACCATCGCCACCAACATGGCCGGCCGCGGCACCGACATCCAGCTGGGCGGCAACGTCGACATGCGCATCCGCCTGGAACTGGGCGACGTCGCCGACGAAGCCGAACTGACGCGGCGCATCCAGACCATCAAGGACGAGGTCGCCGCCGGCAAGGCCGAGGCGCTGGCCGCCGGCGGCCTGTACGTGGTCGGCACCGAACGCCACGAAAGCCGCCGCATCGACAACCAGCTGCGCGGCCGCTCGGGCCGCCAGGGCGACCCCGGGGCCTCGAAGTTCTTCCTGTCGCTGGAAGACGACCTGATGCGCATCTTCGGTTCGCAGCGCATGGACGGCATGCTGCAGAAGCTGGGGCTGAAGGATGGCGAGGCCATCATCCATCCGTGGATCAACAAGGCCCTGGAAAAAGCCCAGCAGAAGGTCGAGGCGCGCAATTTCGACGTGCGCAAGAACCTGCTGAAGTTCGACGACGTGATGAACGACCAGCGCAAGGTCATCTACGAGCAGCGCAAGGAGCTGATGCAGGCCGACGAGGTGGCCGACGAGATCGTCGCCATGCGGCACGAGGCCATCGCCGAAATGGTCGAGCGGGCGATTCCCGAACGGGCCTATGCCGAAGAATGGAACACCGCCTCGCTGCACGAAGAGGTGCTGCGGGTGTTCAACCTGGACCTGCCGATCGCCGAATGGGCCAAGGAAGAAGGCATCGCCGACCAGGAGATCAAGGCCCGCATCACCGACGCCGCCGACCGCAAGATGGCCGGCAAGGCCGCCGAATACGGCCCCGACATCATGCGCATGGTGGAAAAAAGCCTGTTGCTGCAGATTCTCGACCAGTCGTGGAAGGAACATCTGCTGCAACTGGACCATCTGCGCCAGGGCATCGGCCTGCGCGCCTATGGCCAGCGCGATCCCTTGAACGAGTACAAGCGCGAAGCCTTCAACCTGTTCGAGGTCCTGCTGCACGACCTGCGCGAACGGGTGACCACCGTTCTGGCCCATGTCGAGCTGCGCGTCGGCCCGTCCGAGGCCGAAATGGAACAGGCCCTGACCCCGCAGCCCCCGCGCGAGATGCACGAAAGCCGCATCGACCCGGCTTTCGGCCGCGACCCGGCCAGCGACGCCCAGGTTCTGGCCGGGCCGCCGCAGCCGGTGCGCAAGCAGGTGGCGGTCGAAGGCGACCCGTCGACCTGGGCCGACACCCCCCGCAACGCCCCCTGCCCCTGCGGTTCGGGCAAGAAATACAAGCACTGCCACGGGGCGATGGCCTAAGGGCACGATCGGGGCCGGGGACTGACGTCACCGGCCTTTCGGTCATGCCGGTCCGAAGCCCCGGAGGGAAAGCGGGGACGCACAAGGGGGCGGATGCCCCCGCCGGCGATCGAGGCTGACATGAAATAAGGCCGGGTGATCGCCAAAGGCGATCACCCTGGGGGCGGCGACCAGGGCTCCGAATCCAGGTTAAGAAGTGGCTAATTTCCCCTGGTACATACTCGTCATGCCCGCGCAG
>CAJANN010000363.1 GCA_903941095.1 uncultured Rhodospirillaceae bacterium
ACGCCGCCGCCCGGCTTCAAGGGTGAGGTGGTGGTGCGCGTCGTCGCCCGCGACCAGGATGGCCGCGAGGCGGTGCAGACCTTCAAGATCGTGGTCGGTACCGCCGGCCAGGGCAACATCGCTCCCGGCCAGCGCGGTGGTGAAGGGCAAGGCCAGGGACAAGGTGAAGGCCAAGGACAGCCGCAAGGCGGCGAAGGCCAGGGCCAGGGCCAGCCACAGGGTGTCCCCGGCCAGACCGGCGATTCCGGCCCCATGGACGGAGTCAAACAGGCAAACGCCAAGCCGATTGGCCGTCCCAGCCTGACAGAGCAATTGCATGCATTGAGTTTCAAGGGCGGTGTCGCCCGTCAGATCGCGTTGTTTGAAGCCGTTAAGCGTGGCGGTAAGGCCGCGTAAGTCCAAGGGGGATGGTTATGGTTATTTCTGCTTTTGGTGCCCGGCGCCTGCTGGCATCCGTGTCTTTGGTCGCGCTGCTTTCCGCCTGCGCCATGACGCCCGAGCCTTTCACCCCCGAGCAGCTTGCCCAAAGCTCGAAGGATGATCGCACCGACATGTTCAAGTCAGGCGAGCCGCTTTCCGGCCCATTGACGGTGTCCGAGGCTATTGCGCGGGCCTTGAAGCACAATCTGGATCGCCGCGCCAAGGTGATGGAAGAAGCCCTGGCCCTGGGTCAGACCGACATCGACCGCTGGGACATGCTGCCCAAACTGGTGGCCAATACCAATTTCACCAGTCGGTCGGAACCCAACGCCACCCGATCGCGTGATCTTTATACCCAGACCACCAGCACCTCGAATCCCACCTATTCCACGGATCGCGACAACTACACCATGGATCTGGGCCTGTCGTGGAACGTGCTGGATTTCGGGCTCTCCTATTTCACCGCCAAGCAGAACGCCGACCGCGCCCTGATCGCCACCGAGCGTAAGCGCAAGGCGGTCCACAATCTGGTGCAGGAAGTGCGCTTCGCCTTCTGGCGGGCGGCGGCCCACCAGGAACTGAAAGCCGAGGTGGATACCGCCGTCGCCGAAGCCAAGGTGGCTCTGGACCGCGCCGAGACTGTGGAAAAGGAAAACCTGAAGGCTCCGGCCGAGGCTTTGCGCTATCAGAAAAGCCTGCTGGAGACACTGCGTCAGCTGACCGCCATCCAACAGGAGCTCAGCACCGCCGAGATCGAGTTGGCCGCCCTGATCAACGCCTCGCCCGGCTCCAAGCTGGTGCTGGATGTGCCCAAGGACATGACCGTCCCCGCCTGGGATCTGGATCTGGAAAAGATGGAGGAAGTTGCCTTCGTCAATAACCCGGATCTGCGCGAACAGGGCTATCAGGCCCGTATCTCCGCCAATGACACCCGCAAGGCCATCGCTCGGCTGTTCCCCGGCATCACCTTTTCCGCCAGCCGCAATTACGACCACAACTCGTTCCTGATGGCCAACCACTGGTACGAAGCCGGAGCCAAGCTGTCGTGGAACCTGATGAATCTGGTCAGCGGCCCCGATGCCATCAAATACGCCGAAACCACCGAGGACGTGGGCAAGGCCAAGCGTCTGGCGCTGCGCATGGCGGTGCGGGCCCAGGTGCATGTGTCGGACCGTCCGTTCCGCACCTCCATCAGCCAGTACCAGCCATCTGATAAGCTGTGGCGGGTCGAT
>CAJANN010000364.1 GCA_903941095.1 uncultured Rhodospirillaceae bacterium
ACCACCGGCGACGGTCTGGTGGCCGCCCTGCAGGTCCTGGCCGCCCTGGTGGAAGCGGGCCGTCCGGCTTCCGAGATCCTGCACCTGTTCGACCCGTTCCCGCAGGTTCTGAAGAATGTCCGGGTCTCCGGTTCGCCCAACGCGGTGCTTGGGACCGACATGGTCAAGGCGGCCATCGCCGATGGTGAACGGCGCCTGGACGGGAGCGGCCGCGTGCTGATCCGCAAGTCCGGCACCGAGCCGCTGATCCGGGTGATGGCCGAGGGCGAGGACCCGTCCCTGGTCGAGGCCGTGGTCGACGACATCGTCGGAATCATCAAGGCGGCGGCATCGTGAAAGGCCGGGTGCTGACCGTCGCCGGGTCCGATTCGGGCGGCGGCGCCGGCATTCAGGCCGACATCAAGACGATTTCCGCCCTGGGCGGCTATGCCGCATCCGCCGTCACCGCCCTGACGGCCCAGAATACCCGGGGGGTGTTCGGGGTTCATCCGGTGCCGCCGGACTTCGTGCTGCAGCAGATGGACGTGGTTCTGGCCGATATCGGCGCCGATGCCGTCAAGACCGGCATGCTGGCCAGCGTCGCCATCATCGAGGCGGTGGCCCTGGGCGTTTCCCGTTTCGCCGCCGCCATGCCGCTGGTGGTCGATCCGGTGATGGTGGCCAAGGGCGGGGCCGCCCTGCTGGCCGATGACGCCACCCAGGCACTGATCGGGCATCTGGTGCGCCGGGCGGCCCTGGTCACCCCCAACATTCCCGAGGCCGAGGTGCTGTTGGGCCGGCGCATCGCCGGTGCCGGCGACATGACCCGGGCGGCCCTGGACCTGCTGGCCCTGGGGCCGCGGGCGGTGCTGCTGAAGGGCGGCCATCTCGACGGCGACGATCTGGTCGACGTGCTGGCCACGGCCGATGGAGTGACGGCTTTTTCCGGGCGGCGCATTCCCGGCACCTCGACCCACGGCACCGGCTGCACCCTGGCCTCGGCCATTGCCTGCGGACTGGCCCAGGGAATGGGGCTGACGGCGGCGGTGGAACGGGCGCGGGCCTATGTCCGCCGGGCCATCGAGACGGCGCCGGGCTATGGGGCCGGGCATGGCCCGCTGAACCATCTGCACCCGGTTGCGGAGTTCGTCTGGTGAACCTTCCCCTGTGGCAGGTCGACGCCTTCGCCGACCGTCCTTTCACCGGCAATCCGGCGGCGGTGGTGGTGGTCCCGGCCTGGCCGGACGAAGCCTGGATGCAGGCGGTCGCCGCCGAGAACGCCCTGTCGGAAACCGCCTTCCTGATGCGGGAGCCCGAAGGCTGGCGGGTCCGCTGGTTCACGCCCAGGGTCGAGGTCGACCTGTGCTGCCATGCCACCCTGGCGGCGGCCTGGGTGGTGCTGAACCGGCTGGAACCCGGCGGCGGCGCAGTGGTGTTCGCCTCGAAAAGCGGGCCGCTGGCCGTTACCCGTGACGGCGTCCGGCTGGTGCTGGATTTCCCCGTCAACCGTGCCCGCCCGACGGTGTTTCCCGACGGGATCGAATCGGCGGTCGGCGCTCCGGTGCGTGAAGTGCTGGCGACCTCGGGGCATTTCGTGTGCGTGGTCGATTCCGCCGACGTGGTGGCGCGGCTGCAGCCCGACATGGCGGCGGTCGCCCGCCTGTCCAGGCCGGCCTTGATCGTCACTGCCGCCGGGGATGGCCGCGTCGATTTCGTGTCGCGCTTCTTCGCCCCGCGCAAGGGCGTGCCCGAGGACCCCGTCACCGGATCGGCCCATTGCGTGCTGACGCCGCTCTGGGCCAAACGGCTGGGCAAGACCACCCTGGTCGCCCGCCAGCTTTCCGCCCGCGGCGGCACCCTGTTCGTCGAAGCTCACGGCGAGCGGGTCAGGATCGGCGGGTCGGTGGTGCCTTATCTGGAAGGGGTGCTGGCCGCCCATCCCTGACGGCGGGACGCCCGCGCCCGGCGACGGCGGGCCGCCGCCGGGGCAGGTGCGCCGTCAGGGCGCGATCAGACGGAACCCGAATGATTCATTCGGGTTCCCAAGCCCTCGCCGGGCGGCCGCATCCGCGGCCTTGGCCGCGCCCAACGGGCGCTGGATACGAAGCCCGAATGAATCATCCGGGCTTCGTATCACAGGATGCTCTGGCCGGTCTTGGCCCAGTCGGCGCAGAAGGCCGACAATCCCTTGTCGGTCAGCGGGTGGGCGACCATCTGGCGCAGCACCGACGGCGGCATGGTCACGACATGGGCGCCCAGGCGGGCGGCGTCGGTGACGTGCATCGGGCCGCGCACGCTGGCCACCAGCACTTCGGTGGTGAAATCGGGATATTGCTGGAAGATCTCGACGATGTCCGAGATCAGCTGCATGCCGTCCTGGCCGATATCGTCCAGGCGGCCGACGAACGGCGACACGAAGGCGGCGCCGGCCTTGGCGGCCAGGATGGCCTGATTGGCCGAGAAGCACAGGGTGACGTTGACCTTGGTCCCTTCGTCGGCCAGGACCCGGCAGGTCTTCAGACCGTCCAGGGTCAGCGGCACCTTGACGGCGACGTTGGGGCGCAGCGCGCGCAGCTTGCGGCCTTCGGCCAGCATGGTGTCGAAATCGGTGGCGGCGACCTCGGCCGAGATCGGGCCGGGGACGATGTCGCAGATCTCGCAGATGACATCGAGAATGTTCCGGCCCGACTTGGCGATCAGGGACGGGTTGGTGGTGACGCCATCGACCAGGCCGGTTTCCGCCAGGGCCTTGATATCGGCGACCTCGGCGGTATCGATGAAGAACTTCATTGTCGGTTGACCCCTTATTGGCATGTCATGCCCGGCCAGGGTAGCCGAAGAGGGCCGCCGGTCAACCGCTGTTCGGCGCGGGCGCGAATTTGGTTTGCCCGACCGGACTAAACGCGATACATCCATCCGTCGTTCCGGTCTTGCCGGAACAAGACGATACCGGACCAGATTCAAGACGTGATGACCGATCCTGCCAACCGGGCTCTGCTGCCTGCGGGTCTCCGCGACATCCTTCCCCTCGACGCCGAGCACGAGGCGGAGGTGGTCGGCCGTGTCATGGCCCATTTCGCCGCCCAGGGATACGAGCGGGTCAAGCCCCCGCTGATCGAATTCGAACAGACGCTGCTGGACGGGGCAGGGGCCGCCACCGCCGCGCAATGCTTCCGCGTCATGGATCCGCTGAGCCAGAAGATGATGGGCGTGCGCGCCGACATGACGCCGCAGGTCGCCCGCATCGCCGTCAGCCGTCTGGCCTGCGAGCCGCGGCCGCTGCGTCTGTCCTATGCCGGCCAGGTTCTGCGGGTCAAGGGCAGCCAGTTGCGTCCCGAGCGGCAGTTCGGCCAGGCCGGCATCGAACTGATCGGTTCCGATTCCGCCGCCGCCGATGCCGAGGTGGCGGTGCTGGCCGCCGAGGCGCTGACCGCCCTGGGAGTGCCCGGGGTTTCCATCGATCTGTCGCTGCCGACCCTGGTGCCGGCCCTGCTGTCGGAACTGGATCTGTCCGACCAGTCCTTGCGCGGCAGCCTGGACCACAAGGATGCCGCCGCCGTCGCCGCCACCGGCGGCGTCGCCGCTCCGCTGCTGTCGGCCTTGCTGTCGGCGGTCGGGCCGGCCGACCGGGCCCTGGAAATCCTGGGCCGGCTGGAATTGCCCCCCGCCGCCGCCGCCGAACGCAACCGCCTGGCCGCCGTGGTCACGCTGGTGCGGGCGATGGCACCCGATCTGACGTTGACCGTCGATCCGGTCGAAAATCGTGGTTTCGAATATCATGCCGGGGTTGCCTTCACCCTGTTTGCCCGTAATCTGTCGGGGGAACTGGGGCGGGGCGGCCGTTATCTGGCCGGCGGCGTCGAGCCGGCGACGGGGGCCACCCTGTTCCTGGATTCGGTATTGGCTGCGGCTCCCGGGCCGAAGCCGGCCCGCCGGCTGTTCGTGCCCCACGGTGCGCCGCAGGCCTGGGCTCAGGCTTTCCGGGCGCAGGGCTGGGTGACGGTGGCCGGGCTTGACGCGGCCGCCGACGGCACCGCCGAGGCAAGACGTTTGAAATGCGGCCATGTACTGACGGCCGAAGGCATCAAGTCCGTGGAACAGGGGGCCTAGAAATGGCGAATGTTGCAGTAGTCGGTGCTCAGTGGGGCGACGAGGGCAAGGGTAAGGTCGTCGACTGGCTGTCCGAACGTGCCGATGTGGTGGTGCGTTTCCAGGGCGGGCACAATGCCGGCCACACCCTGGTCATCAACGGCGTGACCTACAAGCTGTCGCTGCTGCCCTCCGGTGTCGTTCGCGGCAAGCTGTCGATCATCGGCAACGGCGTGGTGGTCGATCCCTGGGCCTTGCTGGATGAAATCGGCCGGATCCGCAGCCAGGGTGTCGACATCACCCCCGACATGCTGAAGATCGCCGAGAACGCCTGCCTGATCCTGCCGGTGCACGGCCATCTGGACCGTGCCCGCGAAGAGGCGTCGGGGGCCGCCAAGATCGGCACCACCGGCCGCGGCATCGGCCCGGCCTATGAAGATCGGGTCGGCCGCCGCGCCATCCGCATCTGCGACCTGGCCGACGACGCCATCCTTGAGCAGAAGGTCGACAAGATGCTGGCCCACCACAACGCCCTGCTGAAGGCGTTGGGGGCTCCGCTGGTGGATGGCGGCGAGATGCTGGCCCAGATCAAGGCCGTCGCTCCGCAGATTCTGCCGTTCGCCGACGTGGTCTGGCAGCGCCTGGACGAGATCCGCCACACCCGCAAGCGCGTCCTGTTCGAAGGCGCCCAGGGGGCCATGCTGGACGTCGACCACGGCACCTATCCCTTCGTCACCTCGTCCTCGACGGTGTCTGGCAACGCCGGAACCGGCTCGGGGGTCGGGCCGGGGCAGGTCGGGTACGTGCTGGGAATCTGCAAGGCCTATACCACCCGTGTCGGCTCGGGCCCGTTCCCGACCGAACTGGACAACGATATCGGCAACCTGATCGGTGACCGCGGCCGCGAGTTCGGCACCGTCACCGGCCGCCGCCGCCGCTGCGGCTGGTTCGACGCGGTCATGGTGCGTCAGGCGGTCAAGGTCGGCGGCATTACCGGCATCGCCCTGACCAAGCTGGATGTGCTGGACGGCTTCGAGGAACTGAAGATCTGCACCGGCTATAAGCTGGACGGCAAGGTGCTGGACCATTTGCCGGCATCGCAGACCGCCCAGGCCCGCGTCGAGCCGATCTATGAAAGCATCGCCGGCTGGACCGATTCCACCTGCGGCGCCCGGTCCTGGGTCGATCTGCCGGCCACGGCCGTCAAGTATGTCCGCCGCATCGAGGAACTGATCGAGGCGCCGGTGGCCTTGCTGTCCACCAGCCCCGAGCGTGACGACACCATTCTGGTGCACGATCCCTTCGCTTCGTAAGCTGCGGCCGCGTCCGCGGGCGCCGGCTCGCGGATTTGTCCCTTGAGCCGACGCTCCCGGCCCCGTACAAAGAACGGGCGTGGGGCGTCGGGGCTCTCGTAAGGGGACGCAGGAATGTCGGAAACAGCGGAACAGGCCGACAGCGGCAAACCGGCGGTGCCCAGCGCCCCCGGGGTGTTGCGCGACCGCTATACCGTGCGCTCGAACCAGCCGCTGCCCGAATTCGCCACCCCCAACGCCGAAGCCTTCGTCGCCGAGGACAAGCGCGACCCCAACCGCAATCTGTTCGCCCTGATCTGCCGGCCCGATCTGCAGCCGCGCGTCAATATCATGCGTGCCCTGAAAGGGGCGACCACGATGGGATTCGTGCCCCTGGTCGATTGGGGCACCATGTTGTGGCCGCCGCTGGGGCGCCAGTGCATGACGGTGATCTATGAACGGCCGGTCGGCAAGAAGCTGATGGCCAATCTGCGCGCCGACTTCAAGCGTATCGACGAATACGAGATCAACCGCCGGGTCATCGAGCCGATGGTGGCGGCGATCAAGGAACTGACCGCCCGCGGCATCACCCATCGCGCCATCCGCCCCACCAACATGTGGTACATGGATGAAGGCGGCGAGCGGATCTCGTTGGGCGATTGCGTCACCACGCCGCCGGCCTTCGATCAGCCCGTGGCCTTCGAAAGCGTCGAATCGGGCATGGCCAACCCGGTGGCGCGCGGGTCCGGCACGTTTTCCGACGATCTGTATTCGTTGGGCGTCACCGTGGTCTTCCTGCTGATGGGGCGCAATCCGGTCGCTCATCTGGACGAGGATCAGCTGCTGAAGCAGAAGATCCAGCAGGGGTCCTACAACACCCTGGTGGGGGACGAGCGGCTGCCTTTGCCGCTGATCGAACTGTTGCGCGGCCTGCTGTGCGACGATCCCGATCAGCGGTGGGACATCGAATCGCTGGATCTGTGGCTGTCGGGGCGGCGGCTGTCTCCGCTGCAAAGCCGTCTGGAAAGACGGGCGGCCCGCGGCTTCCCGTTCAACGGCCGGGAATACGGCAATTGCCGGGAACTGGCCCAGGCGATGGCCAAGAACTGGGAACTGGCCATTCCGCCGGTTCTGGAAGGCAAGCTGGAGCTGTGGCTGCGCCGCGCCGTCGAGGATGCCGAACGGGCGCAGGTCATCGCCGAGCAGGTGCGGATGGCCCTGAATTCCGGCAACGACAAGCGGGCCGGCATCGATCTGATGCTGTGCAAGGTTCTGATCATCCTCGATCCGACAGCCCCCATCCGCTACAAGGGCTTCAACGCCATGCCCGACGGCTTCGGTTCGGCGCTGGCGGCGGTGATGGCGCAGAAAGGCGATTCGCGGCTGATGGCCGAAATCATCCTGCGTGGCGTGCCGTCCCTGTGGTTCGAGGCCCGCAAGTCCTATCTGCCCGACAATTCGCTGATGGAAGGAAATTTCCGCGAGCTGAAGGGATATCTGACCCAGACCGGCATGGGATTCGGGCTGGAACGCTGCCTTTACGAAATGAATGATTCCCTGCCCTGTCAAAGTCCTTTGCTGGGCGAGGAATATGTCGTCGAACTGAAAGAGATGCTGCCGGCGCTGAACGCGGCGGCCGGCAAGCGCAGCGATGCCAAGACGTGGCCGGTGGACCGCCATGTCGCGGCCTTCATGGGGGCTCGGGCCCGCAGCGACATCGACCGCAATCTGGTGCAGTTGACCGATCCTGAACCTTCGAAGGCCCTGATGGCCATGCTGAACCTGTTCGCCGTCTTCCAGTACCGCCTGGGGCCGGAATCCCTGCCGACCCTGGCGGCTTGGGTCGGGGGATTGGTGGGGCCGGTGGTCGGGGCCTTCCATTCCCGGGAAAAGCGCAAAGAGCTGGAAAAGGAAATCCCCAAGATCATCCGGCGCGGTTCGATCGTCGAGCTTTACAATCTGCTGGACAACGAAGAGGCGCATTCGAAGGACAAGCATGAATTCGCCTGGGCGCAGGCGCAGTACCATGCCGCCGACGAAGAGGTGAAACGAATTCAGACCGAGTCCGAGGATCGCGGAACCGAGGCGGTGCGGATCGGTCAGCAGACCGCCGCCGTGCTGGGAATCCTGATCGCGTTGATCACGACGACCTTCGTCGTCATCGCCAAGGTCTGGTGAGGGACGAATGGCGAAGAAAGCTGCTCCGGCGAAAGGGAAAGCCAAGGCCGCCAAGGCCGGCGGTGGCGGAGTCAACAAGGTTGCCGTGCTGATGGTTCTGGCGGCCCTGGTTCCGTTCTCGCTGCCGACGGTGGCGCTGCTGTTTTTCACCATGCTGCCGACGATGGGGGCCTGGGCCAGCGAAAGGGGGCCTCATAAATATGCGTGGCTGTGCGTTGGCGGGTTGAATTTCTCCGGCGTCATTCCCTTCCTGTTTTCCCTGTGGTTCGGGGTGCACACCTTGGACGAATCCTTCAGCATGCTGTCGGAAGCCGGCGTCTTGCTGTGGGCTTACGGTACGTCGGCCATCGGGTGGCTGGTCTACACCGTCATGCCGCCGGTAGTGGCCAGCTGGATTTCCTTTACCACCGACCGCCGGGTCGCCGCCCTGAAGGCGGCCCAGAAGAAGCTGGTGGAAGAGTGGGGTGACGAAGTCACCAAGAAAGGCGCCTGAGCAGGGGGGCGATCCCCGCCCAGGCGGGGGATCAGACCGGCGGGGCGCTAGCGGTAATGGATTTCTGCAGCTTCTCGAAGGCGCGCACCTCGATCTGGCGCACCCGTTCGCGGCTGATGCCGTATTGCTGCGACAGATCCTCCAGGGTCACCGGCTCATCGCGCAGGCGGCGCATGGTCAGGATGTTGCGCTCGCGCTCGTTCAGCGCCTGCAGGGCCGAACTCAGCAATTGCTGCCGCTGCCCCAGTTCCTCGCGTTCGGCCAGCTCCGTTTCCTGGTCGTCATGCTCGTCGACCAGCCAGTCCTGCCACTCGCCGTCGCCATCGGCACGGACCGGGGCGTTCAGGCTGTGGTCCGGGCTGGACATGCGGCGGTTCATGCTGATGACGTCGGATGCGGGCACGTTCAGCTTGTCGGCGATGCTGCGGACATTCTCCTCGGACATGTCGCCGTCCTCGATGGCCTGCATCTGCCCCTTCAACCGGCGCAGGTTGAAGAACAGCTTCTTCTGGGCGGCGGTGGTGCCCATCTTGACCAGCGACCAGGAATGCAGGATGTATTCCTGGATCGAGGCGCGGATCCACCACATGGCATAGGTGGCCAGCCGGAAGCCGCGATCAGGGTCGAAGCGTTTGACCGCCTGCATCATGCCGACATTGCCTTCCGAGATCAGCTCGCCGACCGGCAGTCCGTAGCCGCGGTATCCCATCGCGATCTTGGCGACCAGGCGCAGATGGCTGGTGACCAGCCGCTCGGCGGCACGATCGTCGCCGACATCGCGGTAGCGTTTGGCCAGCATGTACTCCTCTTCCGGAGCCAGCATCGGAAAACGCCGGATTTCCTGAAGATAGCGCGAGAGGTTGCCCTCGGGCGCGATCATCAGGCTGGTGGCTGTGGCCGTCATCTCTCCATCTCCTTGTCACGATGGGGGGTCGCCGGCCCCCAACCCAGGCCGCACCGAACAGCGATGCATCTGGAAGTGATTATCATATTCGCCTGATGGAAAGAATGCCATACCTCATAAGTCGGGTATATGGGATATTTATCCTGTTTCTAAAATGTCTATCAATGCGTTGATGTCATTTGGAAGATCGGACTCAAACTTAAGCATATATCCTGAAGTTGGATGGAAAAAACCAAGCAGATAGGCGTGAAGGGCCTGTCGCGGGAAGGCGGCCAGGGCATCCCGCGAGCCGGCGCTGGCCGCCTTCAGCCGGGCGGCGCGGGATCGGCCATAGGTCTGATCGCCGACCAGGGGGTGGCCGATGCTGGTCATGTGGACCCGGATCTGATGCGTCCGTCCGGTTGCCAGCCGGCATTCCACCAGGCTGACGGCTCCGCCGAGAAAGCTTTTCAGCAGGCGGTAGCGGGTCAGGGCCGGTTTGCCGCCGCTCTTGACGATCGCCATCTTCTTGCGGTCCTGACCCGAGCGGCCGATGTTGCCGGTAATTTCGCCGTTGGGCGGGCACGGCGTGCCCCAGACCAGGGCGCGATAGGCCCGCTCGATGGTGTGGGCTTCGAACTGCGCCGCCAGGGAATGGTGCGCCCGATCGTTTTTGGCGGCGACGATCAGGCCGCTGGTATCCTTGTCCAGGCGATGCACGATCCCGGGGCGGCGCACCCCGCCGATCCCGGACAAAGTGTCGCCGCAATGGGCCAGCAGGGCGTTGACCAGGGTGGAATCCGGACTGCCGGGGGCAGGGTGGACGACCAGTCCGGCCGGTTTGTCGATGACGATCAGATCCTCGTCCTCGTAGCGGACGGTCAGGGCGATGTCTTGCGGTTCGGGAATGGCCGGGGCATCGGGGGGGAGGCCCAGGGTGATCAACTGCCCGGGTTTGACCCGCAGCGAGCTGTCCGTTATGGTCGAGCCGGCCAGACTGACCAGTCCGCCCTCGATCAGGCTCTTGATGCGGGTGCGCGACAGGTCGGGCAGGCGCGATGACAGCCATTTGTCGAGGCGGGTCCCGGCTTCGTCGTGTAGAACCGGATCGGGCGACAGGGTCTGGACGATGGTGGGCATGGTCTTTTCCAAAATGTTCAGCGGATCGAATCACAGGACATGAAAGCTATCAAGATTCTGGTTGCGGTCATGGGGCTGCTGCTGATCGCCGGCCTGGGGCTGTTGGGTTATGGCCTGACCAGCAAGACGGGCAAGAGCGGCCGGGCGGCCGCGCCTCCGGCTTCGGTGCAGTTCGACGCGGTCAGTGTACCGTTGCCGGCCGGAGCCCGTACCGAACAAATGATGGTGGTGGCGGATCGGATCGTTCTGCGGATGGTCGGGGGCGGGCCGGACCGGCTGGTGGTCCTCGATCCGGCGGCGGGAACGGTGGTGGGCAGCTTCGTCCTGACGCCCGAGGCTCCGGCGGCGCGATGATCCTGCAAATCGACGCCGCTCTGCTGAAGACTATGGCTGACAGCGCCGAAGCGGCTTGGCCGGCCGAGGCATGCGGTCTGATCGTCGGGCGTGGCCGGGGTCAGCTGATCCGGGTGACGCGGATCGTTCCGGCCCCCAACCTTCTGGCCGACACCTCCGACCGTTTTGAGCTGGATCCGGCCGCCCGTATCCGCCTGGAAGTCGAGTTGCGGGATGCCGGCGGCAAGGATCGGGTCGTCGGTCACTTCCATTCGCACACCGACGGGACGGCCGATCCCTCGGGAACCGATCGGGCGCAGGCCATCGAGCCCGAGCTTGCCTGGGTCGTCGTCGGCGTGGTCGATGGACAGGCCGTGCAAACCCTGGCCCATCGCCTGGATACCAAGCGCAACGCTTTTCGGCCGGTGCCGATCCGCACGCCGAAAAAAAGATGTTGCCAGACAGCCTCCGGTTCGGCATAAACCCCATCTCGCGCCCGGACGTCCCCATCGTCTAGAGGCCTAGGACACCGCCCTCTCACGGCGGCGAC
>CAJANN010000365.1 GCA_903941095.1 uncultured Rhodospirillaceae bacterium
AGGTACTGGCCATCCTCGGTTTCGGCCAGCACATTGATGTAGTCGGGGGTGCTCACCCAGTTCCAGTCATCGATCGTGTCGCCGCTGGGGGTGACGATATCCAGGCCATAGCCGCCCCGCACCAGGATATCCAGATCGCGCGACAGGGTGGCGGGATTGCACGACACCGCCACCACCCGGGCCGGACCGGCCTGGGCCAGCAGTTCGGCCTGGGCGGCGGCCCCGGCCCGGGGCGGGTCGAACACCACGGCGTCGAACCGCTTCAGTTCGGCCGCATGCAGCGGACGGCGGGCCAGATCGCGCACTTCGGCGGTGACGTTCAGTCCGGCGGCGGCTGCTGCCGCTTCCAGGGCACGGACGGGGGCTTCCTCGCCCTCGACGGCATGCACGGCGGCCCCCCGGGCCGCCAGGGGAAAGGTGAAGCTGCCGCAACCGGAAAACAGGTCGGCGATCCGGACCGCCGGGCCGACGCCGTCCAGCACCGCCTGGGCGATGGCCATCTCGCCGCCGCGGGTCGGCTGCAGGAAACCGCCGGGAGCCGGCTCGACGGCCACCGGGCCGAAACGGACCAGAGCCGGACGGCGCCGGGCGATGGGATCGACGAAGCCGGCCCCGGGACGGCGCCACGACAGCCGGGCCAGATCGTGGGCGTCGGCGAAGGCGGCCAGCCGTTCGCGGTCGAACAGATCCAGGCGGGCGTCGGCCTCGACCAGCACGTCCAGCCCGGCCTCGGTGGCCAGCACCACCACGTCGCCGTCCTCGCCGGCGGCGACCACCTCGCCCAGCATCCGGCGCAGCGGCGCCATGACGGCCTCCACGGCCGGTTCCAGCAGCAGGCAGGTGCCGATGTCGATCACCGAATGACTGGCGCGGGCGTTGAAGCCCAGGACGGTCGCGGTCTTCGAGCGGTGGAAGGCGAAGGTCGCCCGGCGGCGGCTGGCCGGCGGCACCTGGATCAGCGGCGCCACCGGAGCGTCGGGATGACCGCCGCGCGCCAGTTGCGCGACCAGCAGATCGCGCTTCCACCCGGCATAGAGCGCAGGGTCCATGTGCTGCAGCGAACAGCCGCCGCACCGGCCGAAATGCGGACAGGGTGGGGCGACGCGGCCCGGCCCGGGGTCCAGAACCTCGATCAGGGCGGCGGCCAGACCGTCGCCGCGCTTGCCTTCGACCCGGGCGACGACGCGGTCGCCGGGAACGGTGAAGGGGACGAAGACCTGATCGCCCAGCAACCGGGCGACACCGTCGCCGCGGGCGCCGATCTCGTCGATGATCACTTCCACCGCCCGCAGGGCCGGGGCCTGGCGGCTTTTGCCGCGGGGCGGCGCGGCATGACGCTTGCGCAGGCTCATGACCGCCCTCCGGTCCGGCCCAGGTCGGCGATGAAACGGGCGATGACGTCGCTGGCGGCACGGCCCAGGGCCGCCGCCTCGGCCTGCGGTCCGGCCGCCGCCGGCATTTCCGCGTCATAGGTTTCCTGCAGCACCAGGGTGCCGTCGCGGGCCGAGACCACCGCCAGACGGATGCGGACCGCCACCTTGCCGGCCGATGGAATCAGCTCGAACCGCTTGATGCGCCCGCGCAGCACCCAGTGCGGCGGCACCCGCAGATCCGGGGTGACGACGGCGTCGGCAACGCCGGCGCCGCGCAGGGCGTCGACCAGATGTTCCTGCAGCATCACCGCCGGCACGTCGCTCCACAGGTCGTAGCGGTAGCGCGCCAGCGAGCCGTCGGAATCCTGATAGGCCAGCGGCCGCTCGGCCAGCAATCCCTCGCTGTCCAGACGCGACACCTCCAGGATGCCCGGCAGAACCGGCGCCGAAAAATGCCGGGCCGGCAGCACGATCTCCAGCCGGTGGAAACTGTCCCGCGGCGGCGCCGGCTGGGCGCAGGCGGCCAGCGACAGCGCCAGGGCGGCGGATGGAAAAACGCGTTTCATGGTCATCTCCGTCCCGGCCCGTCGCCGCTGCCCTTGGTGCCGCCGATCAGCACGCCGGGATTGTCGCGGATCTGGCGGGAAAATTCATGCACGTTGCGGCTGGTGCCTTCCAGGTTGTAGGTCACCGAATCGATGGTGCGGGCCACCGCCTGCAGGGTGTGGCGCAGGTCCTTCAGGCTTTGGTCGACATTGCCCTTGTTGGCGTCGATGGCGGTGATGATGCCGTCCAGCTTCCTGCGGCTGTCCTGCAGGCCGGCGGTCAGCTCGGCGACGTTCTTCAGGGACTCGCCGACACGGGCGGCATTCTGGTCGTTGACCACCTGGGTGGCCAGGGTGCCGGTCATCTTCTGCACGTCGGCGGTGATGCGCGGCGCCTTGGCCGCCAGATCGGAACTGATGGACAGCAGATTGGCCAGCAGGTCGGGGGCCTGCCTCTCCAGCATGGTGCCCAGCATGGCCACCTGCTGGTTCAAGGTGGCCATCAGCGGCAGCAGACCTTCCTGGTTCAGGCGGGCGACCTGGCCGGACATCTCGTTCATCACGGCGAAGATGTTGGCCGCCGGGCCGCCGGGAATGGTGGCGCCGGGAACCAATAGGGCATTCCCCGCCCCGCCCTTGATGTCGACCACCACGGCGGCCAGGATGCCCGGAGCGGTGACGCGGGCGATGGAGCCCTCGGGGACCGGCCAGCCCTGGCGCACCGCCAGTTTCAGGCGGAACGCGGTGCGGCCGTCGGCGCGGCGGGGTTCGATGTCCTCGACGGCGCCGACGACGAAGCCTTCGTATGTGACCTTCGAACCGAACTTGATGCCGCCGACATGGGGCAGCTCGGTGTAGAAGATGTCGGCCGCCCCGGTCCGCCCGGTCAGCAGCGCCACCGTGACCACCAGCACCGCCAGCATCAGCAGCACGAACGACCCGACGACGACGTAATTGGTGCGCGCGTCCCTCATAAACCCTTCCTTGCGTCCGGTCCGAAGCGGGAACTCCGCTCTTTTTCCCCCATCAGCCGCCGCAGATAGGCGTCGGGGTCGATTTCCGCCTCTTCGGTACGGCGGTTCAGCAGATTCTGGATCCGCTCGTTGTCCGAGCGGCGGATGGCGTCCACCGTATCCAGGGCCAGCACCTCGCCCCGGTCCAGCACGCAGATGCGGTCGGCGATCTTGAAGGCCGATTCCAGGTCGTGGGTGACCACCACGATGCTCATGCCCATCGCGTCGCGCAGGCGCAGGATCAGGTCGTCGATGGACGACGCCACCACCGGGTCCAGTCCGGCCGACGGCTCGTCGCAGAACAGCAGCCGCGGGTCCATGACGATGGCCCGCGCCAGGGCGGCCCGCTTGATCATGCCGCCCGACAGTTCCGACGGCATCAGGCTTTCGAAGCCGGCCAGGCTGACCACTTCCAGCTTCAGGCGGGTGACGATGCCGATGGTGGTCTCGTCCAGGTTCGAATGCTCGCGCAGCGGCAAGGCGATGTTGTCGCCGACGCTCATGCTGGAAAACAGCGCCCCGGACTGGAAGGCCACCCCCATGCGGGTGCGCAGCTTCCGGCGTTCCAGCGCCGGGATGGCGTGGATGTCCTGCCCCAGGATGCGGATGGTGCCCGAGGTCGGGACCAGCAGCCCCAGCAGATGGTTCAGCAGCGTGGTCTTGCCCGACCCCGACCCGCCCATGATGATGAAGATCTCGCCCGGTTCGACGGCCAGCGAGACGTTCTTCAGGATATGGCGGTCGCCGTAATGGGTGTTCAGGTTCTCGACGACGATGGGGGGCTGGTTCATCGCGTCACCATGAAGACGAAGATCATGTCGGTGACGACGATGGCGGAAATGGCCTGCACCACCGAGCGGGTGGTCATGCGCCCGACCCCTTCCGCCCCGCCCGACACCGAAGCGCCGTTGACCACGCCGACGATGGTCACCAGCACGGCGAAGATGGCGCTTTTGGCCAGGCCGTGCATCAGATCGTTCAGCTTCAGCAGCGACAGCACCTCGTCGGCATAGGCGGCGAAGCCGGTCTGCAGTTCGGCGGCGATGTACAGGCCGGCGGCGGCCAGCGACACCAGATCGGCCCACAGGGTCAGCAGCGGCATCAGCACCGCCATCGCCACCAGCGGCGGCACCACCAGGAAGCGGACCGGCGCGATGCCCATGACGGTCAGGGCGTCGATTTCCTGGTTGATGCGCATGGTGCCCAGCCGGGCCGCCAGCGCCGAGCCCGACCGCCCGGCCACCAGGATGCCGGTGATCAGCGGCGAGAATTCGCGCACCGTCGACAGCGCCACCCCCAGGGTGACGCGGCTTTCGGCGCCGAAGGTCTTCAGGGTGTAGATGCCCTGGATGGCCAGCATCAGCCCGATGGTGGCGGCCAGCACGGTGATGATGGGCAAGGCGGCGATGCCGATATCCATGCCCTGGGCGAAAATCGGGGCCAGCCGCACCGGCTGCCCGCGGGCGCGGCCCAGCGCCAGCCAGTACAGCGACTGGCCCAGCAGCGAGGCGGCGAAGCCCAGTTCGGCGACGCCGCCGACGGCGGCGCGCCCGACCCGTTCCAGCAGCGGCGGCAGGCGGTGCGGCATCGGCGCTAGCCCCTCAGTCCGGCCTCGACCGTCGCGGCCAGGGCGAAGACCTTGTCCAGGCGGGCCAGTTGCAGCACCCGCAGGGCCGGGGCGCTGACCGCGGCCAGGACGAAGCGGCTGCCGTTCCTGCGGGCCATCTGATAAGCCTCGACCAGCGAGGCGACGCCCGAGGAATCGATATAGGCGACGCCGCTCATCTCGACCACCACGTCGCGGCGTTCGAACATCAGATCCATCAGCGCCTTGCGCACCGCCGGCGAATGCTGCAGATCGATCTCGCCCTCCAGCCCGACGACGACGGAGCCCCCCTGTTCGCGGATATCGACGGTCATGACGGTTCGATCCTTTTGGTCATCCGCAGCAGATTGCCCGCACCGCGGGGCGGAGTCACGAACTCAGCGTGGTCCATGATGGTGCGGATCAGATGGATCCCCAACCCGCCCGGCCGGACGTCGTCGAGATCGCGGGACACCACCCGGGACGGATCGACCGGAGCGGCGAAATCCAGCAGGTCGACCGCCAGCCGGCCGGATTCGCGCCGGACCTCGACCACCATGTCGCCGGAATTGCCGGGGCCATAGGCATGGCGCACCACGTTCTGGCAGGCTTCGTCCACCGCCAGGACGATGTCGCCGGCGATCTCGGCCGGCAGGCCCAACCCCTCCAGGATCCCGGCCACCGCCCGGCGGACCAGGGCCAGCGATTCGGGCCGGGCCGGATACAGCCGGCGCAGCAGCGGCGCCCGGCGGCAATCTTCCACCACCAGCATGGTCAGGTCGTCCTTGAGGACGGCACCGTCCGGAGCGACCTCGGCCACCACCGCCCGCAGCCGGTCGGGCGCCGGCCGCAGCCGGTGCCGCGCCAGCAGGCGCTCGACCCCGGCCGCCCCCAGCATGCGGCCGCCGGCCTCGGCCTCGGTCAGTCCATCGGTGAACAGGTACAAGGTGCCGCCATCCAGGTCGATCTCGCTTTCCGGGCAACCGGCGGCGAACATCTCGGGAATGACGCCCAGGGGCGGCAACCCTTCGTCGATGCGGACCATGCGGGCGCCGCAGCACAGAAGCGGCGGTTCGTGCCCGGCATTGGCCAGACGCAGCCGGCCGGTGGCGGGGTCCAGCGTGCCGGCGATCATGGTGACGAACATGCCGGCCGAGCCGGTTTCCGCCAGTTCGGCGTCGATGGCCGACAACAGGGCGCCGGGACCGTCCAGACGCTTGGCCAGACAGCGGAACAGGCTGGCGGTCTTGGCCATCAGCAGGGCGGCATTCATGCCCTTGCCCGACACGTCGGCGATGGCGAAGGCCAGCCGCCCGTCCTTCAGTTCGACGATGTCGAAGAAATCCCCCGAAACGCCGCGGGCCGGCAGATTGATGCCGTGAATGGGAAATTCCGCCGGACGCGCCTGCGGCAGCATGGCCCGCTGGATATCGGCGGCCAGGGCCAGTTCGCGGCTGAGCGCCTGGCGTTCGGCCATCGCCGCCGCCTGACGGGCATTGATCAGGGCCAGGGCCGCCGACGCCGCCAAGGCCCGCAGGACCCGGACGTCGTCGCCGTCGAAGCTGCCGCCGCCCGTCTTGTTGAACAGTTCGATGGCCCCCAGCCGCTCGTCGCGCACCGCCAGCGGCGCACACAGGATCGACCGGGTGACGAAGCCGGTGCGGGTGTCGACGCGGAATGCGAAGTCCGGGTCGTCGCCGGTGTCGCGCACCAGTTCGGTGGAATTGCGCAGTACCGACCGCCAGACGATGCCCTGCCCGTGCGGCAGACGCAGACCGGCGACATCGGCGGGACCGAAACAGGCGCGGCAGACCAGTTCGCCGCTGTCGGCCTCCATCAGGAACAGCGAGGCCGCCTCGGCGTCCATGCGGGTGGCGATGTGCTCCAGCCCCAGCCGCAGGGTTTCCTCGATATTGCGCGAGCGGGCGAAATCGCCGGTCATCTCGGCGATCAGGTCCAGGTCGTCGGCCAGCGTCGCCGGCAAGGCGACAGGCTTTTCCTCGACATGCATGGCCGAAGACGGATCCGTCAGATTTCGGCGTCGCCGATGGCCCTGCTCCACGATTCGGCATCCTGTTCCAGGTGCCCCAGCACCTCGGTCTCGTGCCGCAGCAATTTGCGCGACGCCTTCAGGGCCTTGTAATAATGCTCGG
>CAJANN010000366.1 GCA_903941095.1 uncultured Rhodospirillaceae bacterium
ATTTCAACGACGCCCAGCGCCAGGCCACCAAGGATGCCGGCCGCATCGCCGGCCTGGAAGTGCTGCGCATCATCAACGAACCCACCGCCGCGGCCCTGGCCTATGGCCTGGAGAAGAAGGGCGGCGGCACCGTCGTGGTCTATGACCTGGGCGGCGGCACCTTCGACGTGTCGGTGCTGGAGATCGGCGACGGCGTGTTCGAGGTCAAATCCACCAACGGCGACACCTTCCTGGGCGGCGAGGATTTCGACGCCCGCATCATCGACTACCTCGCCGACGAGTTCAAAAAGGAGCAGGGCATCGACCTGCGCAGCGACCGTCTGGCCCTGCAGCGTCTGAAGGAAGCCGCCGAGAAGGCCAAGATCGAGCTGTCGTCCTCGATGCAGACCGAAGTCAACCTGCCGTTCATCACCGCCGACGCCTCGGGTCCGAAGCACCTCAACATCAAGCTGACCCGCGCCAAGCTGGAAGCCCTGGTCGAGGATCTGGTCGCCCGCACCGTCGAGCCGTGCAAGGCCGCCCTGCGCGATGCCGGCCTCAAGGCCAGCGAAATCGACGAGGTCATCCTGGTCGGCGGCATGACCCGCATGCCCAAGATCCAGGAAGTGGTGAAGGAATTCTTCGGCCGCGAGCCCCACAAGGGCGTCAACCCCGACGAGGTGGTCGCCGTCGGCGCCGCCATCCAGGGCGGCGTGCTGAAGGGCGAGGTCAAGGACGTCCTGCTGCTGGACGTCACCCCGTTGTCGCTGGGCATCGAAACCCTGGGCGGCGTCTTCACCCGCCTGATCGACCGCAACACCACCATCCCCACCCGCAAGAGCCAGGTGTTCTCGACCGCCGAGGACAACCAGACGGCGGTGACCATCCGCGTCTTCCAGGGTGAACGCGAAATGGCCGCCGACAACAAGATCCTGGGCCAGTTCGACCTGATGGGCATCCCGCCGGCGCCGCGCGGCGTGCCGCAGATCGAAGTCACCTTCGACATCGACGCCAACGGCATCG
The DNA here is from genome assembly GCA_903941095.1 of uncultured Rhodospirillaceae bacterium. Taxonomy (GTDB): domain Bacteria; phylum Pseudomonadota; class Alphaproteobacteria; order Rhodospirillales; family Magnetospirillaceae; genus Magnetospirillum. The sequence goes on from CAJANN010000366.1 coordinate 1,003, forward strand.
TCAACGTCCAGGCCAAGGACAAGGCCACCGGCAAGGAACAGCAGATCCGCATCCAGGCTTCGGGCGGGCTGTCGGACGGCGACATCGACCGCATGGTCAAGGAAGCCGAGGCCCATGCCGCCGAGGACCGCAAGCGCAAGGAAACCGTCGAGGCCCGCAACCATGCCGACTCGCTGGTCCATTCCACCGAGAAAAGCCTGAAGGAGTTCGGCGACAAGGCCGACCCGTCCCTGAAGGCGGAAATCGAGAAGGAAATCGCCGCCCTGCGCGGCGTCATGGACGGCGACGACGCCGAAGCCATCAAGAGCCGCAGCGAGGCCCTGATGCAGGCCTCGATGAAGCTGGGCGAAGCCATGTACAAGGCCCAGGAAGCCGCCGGTGCGGCCGGCGGCGATGCCGGCGACGCCGGTGCCGGCCCCGACGGCAAGGTCGTCGACGCCGACTTCGAGGAAGTCGACGGCGACAAGAAGCACAAGTAAGCGAAAATGGCACCGCCCCCGGGATGATCGTCCCGCGGGGCGGCAAGCCGGCAACGGGGCGGCCGACTGGGCATGAGCAAGCGCGACTATTACGAGGTTCTGGGCGCCGAAAAGAGCGCCTCGGCCGACGATCTGAAAAAGGCCTATCGCAAGCTGGCCATGCTCTATCATCCGGATCGCAATCCCGATGATCCCGGCGCCGCCGAGAAATTCAAGGAACTGAACGAAGCCTACGACGTCCTGAAGGACGAACAGAAGCGCGCCGCCTACGACCGCTTCGGCCACGCCGCCTTCGACGGCAGCCGCGGCGGGCCGGGCGGCGGCTTCGGCGGCTTCGATTTCGGCGGCGGCGGCGGCGGTTTCTCCGATCTGTTCGAAGAGATGTTCGGCGAGTTCATGGGCGGCGGCGGCCGGCGCGGCCAGGCCACCGGCCGGGGCGCCGACCTGCGCTTCAACATGGAAATCAGCCTGGAAGAGGCCTATGCCGGCAAGTCGGCCACGGTCACCGTGCCCTCGTCGGCGCCGTGTGAATCGTGCAAGGGCAGCGGCGGCAAGGACGGTTCGCAGCCGGTGGCCTGCACCACCTGCCACGGCGCCGGCAAGGTCCGCGCCCAGCAGGGCTTCTTCACCATCGAACGCACCTGCCCGACCTGCCAGGGCATGGGACGGGTCATCAAGGACCCCTGCCGCGTCTGCGGCGGGGCCGGCCGGGTCCGCAAGGACAAGACCCTGACGGTGACCATCCCCGCCGGCGTCGAGGACGGCACCCGCATCCGCCTGGCCGGCGAAGGCGAGGCCGGCATGCGCGGGGCGCCCGCCGGCGACCTGTACCTGTTCCTGTCCGTCGCCGCGCATCGCCTGTTCCAGCGCGACGGCGCCAACATCTATTGCCGGGTCCCCATCCCGATGACCGTGGCGGCGCTGGGCGGCGCCCTGGACGTGCCGACCATCGAGGGAACGCTGACCAAGGTCACCATTCCCCCGGGGACCCAGACCGGCAACCAGTTCCGCCTGAAGAACAAGGGCATGAGCGTGCTGCGCAGCACCGCCCGCGGCGACATGTTCATCCAGGCGATGGTCGAGACCCCGGTCAACCTGACCGCCCGCCAGCGCGAGCTGCTGGAAGAATTCGACAAGGCCGGCGACACCGAAGCCGGCCGGCACAGCCCGGAAAGCCAGGGCTTCTTCAACAAGGTCAAGGACCTGTGGAAGGACCTGACCGATTAGGCCGGAGCGCGCGGACCGCCGCGCCGGACAGCAGGAGCATGTCATGAAGATCGGAATCGTCGGCTGCGCCGGCCGCATGGGACGGATGCTGATGAACGCGGTGCTGGAATCCGGCTGCACGCTGGCCGGCGGCACCGAACGGCCCGGCTCCGACGCCGTCGGGCAGGATCTGGGAACCCTGCTGGGCCGCCCGCCCCTGGGCCTGACCGTCGGCAGCGACGCCCGGGCCCTGTTCGCCGCCTGCGACGCGGTCATCGACTTCACCGCCCCGGCGGCCACCGTTTCCCACGCCGCCCTGGCCGCCGAGACCGCCACCGTTCTGGTGGTCGGCACCACCGGCCTGTCCCGCGACGACGAGGCGGCCCTGACCGCCGCCGCCGCCCGCACTCCGGTGGTCTATGCCCCCAATTTCAGCGTCGGCGTCAACCTGCTGATGGCCCTGACCGAGCGGGCCGCCGCCGTTCTGGGCGACGATTACGACATCGAGATCGTCGAGATGCATCACCGCCACAAGGTCGACGCCCCGTCCGGCACCGCCCTGGGGCTGGGCCGCGCCGCCGCCAAGGGGCGCGCCGTGGCCTTGGATCAGGTGTGGTGCAAAAGCCGCGACGGCCATACCGGGGCGCGGCCCAAGGGCGAGATCGGCTTCGCCACCTTGCGCGGCGGCGACGTGGTGGGCGACCACACCGTGATGTTCGCCGCCGAGGGCGAGCGGGTCGAACTGACCCACAAGGCCTCCAGCCGCGCCGTCTTCGCCAAGGGGGCGGTCCGCGCCGCCCGCTGGGCCGGCAACCGGGCCGAACCGGGCCTTTACTCGATGCGCGACGTACTGGGGCTGTAACCGCCCCAGCCGTCGCGGAGCGGGCCGGTTAGGCGTTGGTGTCGAGCTGCTCGCCGGGCGGGGTCTTCGGGCCACCCTTCGACACCGCCACCAGGGCCGGACGCAGCAGGCGGTCGTGAATCTGGTAGCCCTGCTGCATGACCATCACCACCGTGCCTTCCGGCTGGGTCAGGTCTTCCATTTCCATCATCGCCTGATGCAGGTTGGGGTCGAACCGCGTCCCCAGCGCCTGCACCGGGCGGATGCCATAACGCTCCAGGGCGGTCAGCATCTCGCGTTCGGTCAGTTCGACGCCGACGGTCAGGGTATTGGCGATATCGTTGCCTTCCCGCGCCGCCGGCGGCACGGCATCCAGCGCCCGGCGCAGATTGTCGGCCACCGACAGCACGTCCTTGGCGAACTGCCCGACGGCGTACTTGCCGCGGTCCTCGGCCTGCTGTTCCAGGCGGCGGCGGACATTCTCGGTATCGGCGCGGGCGTAAAGCACCTCGCTCTTCAGACGCGCCACCTCCGCTTCCAGCTCGGCCAGCCGGTCCGCCTGAACGGTTTCCGGGGCAGGGGCGGGGGCCGCCTCCGCTTCGGTCGGGGCGGGAGAAGTCTGTTCGGGGGTCTGGGTCTCGCTCATGAACTCTTGCTTTCCTCAACCGATGATGCGGCCGACCACCTTGGCGGTATAGTCGACCAGGGGGATGATACGGGCGAAATTCAGCCGCTGCGGGCCGATGACGCCGATGGCGCCGACGATCTGCTCGCGGGCGTCGCGATAGGGCGCGACGATCATAGAGCAGCCGGTAACGCCGAACAGATCGTTTTCCGATCCGATGAAAATCTGCACGCCCTCGGCCTTGGCGGTCATTTCCAGAATGCCGAGAAACCGTTCCGAGGTCTCCAGCGCCTCGAACAGGCCGCGGATCCGTTCCAGGTCCTCGACGGCGGTGACGTCCTCCAGCAGATGCGACTGGCCGCGCACGATCAGGGCGCTGCGGCCGGTGTCGCCGCTCCAGGTGGCCAGGCCGGCCTCGACCACCCGGCGGGTCAGGGCGTCGAGCTGGTGGCGCTGGTGCTCCAGCTCGGCCAGCACCGCCTCGCGCACCTCGTCCAGGGTCAGGCCGGCCAGGCGGTGGTTCAGAAAATTGGTCGCCTCGACCAGGGCCGACGGCTCGACGCCCTCGGGCAGTTCCAGCAGGCGGTTTTCCACCAGCCCGTCCTCGGTCACCAGCACCACCAGGGCGCGGCCGCGGCCCAGCCAGACGAATTCCAGCGCCTTCAGGGTCCGCTGCATCTTGGGGGCCACCACCATGCCGGCGCAACGCGACAGGCCCGACAGGGTGCCGATGGCCTCGGCCAGCACCTGTTCGACGCTGCGGCCCGCCGCCTGGGCCTGGGCGTCGAGACGCGAGCGTTCCTCGTCCAGCAGGCCGCCCACTTCCAGCAGGCCGTTGACGAACAGCCGCATCCCGGCCTGGGTCGGCAGCCGGCCGGCGGAAACATGCGGAGAATACAGCAGACCCAGGTCTTCCAGGTCGGCCATGACGTTGCGGATGGTGGCCGGCGACAGCCCGGCGGGCAGACGGCGCGACAGAGTGCGCGAGCCGATGGGCTCGCCGGTATGCACATAGGCATCGACGATGTGACGGAAGATCTCGCGCGAGCGGTCGTTCAGCTCGGTGATCACCGGGGTCCTGCTGCGAATCATGCCGCCTCGAAGACAAATCCGCCCGGAATCTAGTGAGCCCGAGGCCATCCGTCAACTTTGGGGGGTTCCCCTGCGGCACCGGCCCGGTTAGGTTCGCCCAGCCCTACCGCCACCCGAGGATCCGCATCATCATGAGACCGTCCGGCCGCACCCCCGACCAGCTGCGCACCATCGTCCTGGAGCCCGGTTTTTCCCGGCATGCCGAAGGCTCGTGCCTGGCCCGCTTCGGCGATACCCACGTCCTGTGCACCGCCTCGGTCGAAGAGCGGGTGCCGCCGTTCCTGCGCGGCACCGGCAAGGGCTGGGTCACCGCCGAATACGGCATGCTGCCGCGCTCCACCCATACCCGCACCGACCGCGAGGCGGCCAAGGGCAAGCAATCGGGCCGCACCCACGAAATCCAGCGCCTGATCGGCCGTTCCCTGCGGGCCGTCACCGACCTGACGGCGATGGGCGAGATGCAGGTCAAGATCGATTGCGACGTCCTGCAGGCCGACGGCGGCACCCGCACCGCTTCGATCACCGGGGCCTGGGTGGCCCTGTATCTGGCCTTCGCCAGGCTGGTCGCCGCCGGCAAGCTGGCCAGCGTGCCGCTGATCGATCAGGTGGCCGCCGTTTCCTGCGGCATCCACGACGGCACCGCCGTGCTGGACCTGGATTATCCCGAGGATTCCAATGCCCAGGCCGACGCCAATTTCGTCCTGACCGGCAGCGGCGGCATCGTCGAGGTGCAGGGCACCGCCGAGGAACGCCCGTTCTCGCGCCAGCAGTTCGCCACCCTGATGGAGCTGGCGGAAAAGGGCATCGCCGAGCTGGTGGCCCACCAGAAGCGCGCCGTGGGGCTGTAGCATGCCGCCCCGCTCGCTGGCCGGAGGGAGGCTGGTCATCGCCAGCCACAATCCCGGCAAGGTGGCGGAGATCGGCACCCTGCTGGCCCCGTTCGGAATCGAGGTGGTTTCGGCCGGCGCCCTGGGGCTGGCCGAGCCCGAGGAAACCGGCACCAGTTTCGCCGCCAACGCCGAACTGAAGGCCCGCGCCGCCGCCGCCGCCGCCGGGCTGCCGGCCCTGGCCGACGATTCCGGGCTGGCGGTTTCCGCCCTGAGCGGCGATCCCGGCATCTATTCCGCCCGCTGGGCCGGCCCGTCGAAGGATTTCGCCGTCGCCATGCAGGCGGTCCACGACCGGATGGGCGACGCCGCCGACCGTTCGGCCCGCTTCGTCTGCGCCCTGTCGGTGGCCTGGCCGGACGGGGAAACCGTCACCGTCGAGGGCACGGTCGACGGCACCATCGTCTGGCCGCCGCGCGGCGGCAACGGCTTCGGCTATGACCCGTTCTTCCTGCCCGGCGGCGGCAGCCTGACCTTCGGCGAGATGGAAGCCGGGGCCAAGCACGCCATCAGCCACCGTGCCGACGCCTTCGCCAAGCTGGTGGCGGCGTGCCTGGGCTGAAGCCGCCCGGTTTCGGCCTTTATGTCCATTGGCCGTTCTGCCTGTCGAAATGCCCCTATTGCGATTTCAACAGCCGGCCGATGGGGATGGTCGACCACCGCCGCTGGCAGGCGGCCTATCTGGCCGAACTGGCCTGGTTCGCCGGCCGGGCGGCGGGGCGGACGCTGACCTCGATCTATTTCGGCGGCGGCACCCCCAGCCTGATGGACCCGGCGACGGTCGCCGCCGTCATCGCCGCCGCCGCCGGGCACTGGACCTTCGCCCCCGACATCGAAATCACCCTGGAAGCCAATCCGTCCACCGCCGAGTCCGGACGGTTCCGCGATTTTTGCGCCGCCGGCATCGACCGGCTGTCCATCGGCGTCCAGGCCCTGGACGACCAGGCCCTGGCCTTCCTGGGCCGCCGCCATTCGGCGGCGGAGGCCGTCGCCGCCCTGGAACTGGCGGCAGGGATCTTTCCGCGCTTCTCGTTCGACCTGATCGCCGCCCGCCCCGGCCAGACCGCCGCCGCCTGGGCGGCCGAGCTGTCCCGGGCCCTGGCATTGGCCGGCGACCATCTGTCCATCTATCAGCTGACCGTCGAGGACGGCACCGCCTTTGCCCCGGCCCTGGCCCGCGGCGACTTCGCCCTGCCCGACGACGACAGCGCCGCCCGGCTGTACGACCTGACCCAGGAACTTTGCGGGCGGGCGGGACTGCCGGCCTATGAAGTGTCCAACCATGCCCGGCCCGGCGGGGAAAGCCGCCACAACCTGACCTATTGGCGGGGCGGCGACTATGCCGGCATCGGCCCCGGCGCCCACGGCCGGCTGAATTGTCAGGCCCTGGCCCAGCAGCGCCGGCCCGACCTGTGGCTGGACGCGGTCGAGGCCGATGGCCACGGCACCGGCGAATGCGAGAATCTGGATTCCCGCACCCGGGCCGAGGAACTGGTGATGATGGGGCTGCGCCTGCGCGACGGCATCGATGCCGCCAGCTTCGCCGCCGCCGCCGGCCTGACGCTGTGGGAGGTCGTCGACGCCGCCGGACTGGCCCGCATGACCGAAGCCGGTTTCGTGGTCCGCCGCCCGGACGGGCTGGCCGTCACCCCGGCCGGCATGCTGATGCTGAACGGCGTGACCGGGGCGCTGCTGGGCTGAACGCCGTCAGGGAGAGAAGCTGGCCGGGGCGGCTCCGACTTCGTGGGAACCGGACCGGGCGATTTCGCGCACCGACAATCCGCGCTCGTTGGTGCCGTCGATCCGCAGGCGGAACAATCCGTCCACCCCGGCGAAGCCGCCGGCCGCCGTCAGGGTCGCTTCGGTGAAATCCAGGTTCTGCCGGGTCAGCGCCGCCGCCAGGGCGGCTGCGTCATAGGCGATCGAGGCCAGATTGCCGACCCGGGGCGGCAGCGGCCCGAAGGCCCGGCCGTAGCGGGCCTCGAAATCCTGATGCGCCGCGCCGGGCGGGCCGGCGAACCAGCCGCCCTGCAGGGCCGGCTCGGCCCCCAGGCGCGGATCGTCCCACAGCATGGTGCCCAGGAAGCTGACCTCGCCGGGATTGACTTCGTAATAGGTGACCAGCGAGGCCACCTGCCGCAGGCGGGTCCCGTCATCGGGCAGCATCACCGCGTCGAAGGGCGGCGGCGGCACCGGCTCCTGGTCCTTGGCCGCCTTGCGATCCTTGGACCGTCCCCGGGTCCGCGCCTCGAAATCGGTGAACCGCTTGACGGCGGCGGTCATGTCGTGGGCCTGCGGATCGTAGAAATCCACCTTGACCACCCGTCCGCCCTGGGCGGCGACGGCGGTGCGGAAGGCTTCGGCGACCGCACGGCCGTAATCGTCGGAACGGGCCAGCAGGGCGAACCGTTCGCGGCCCTGGGCGCGGGCATGGGCGACCACCCGGGCCACCTGGGAATCCGGCAGGAACCCCAGGGCATAGACCCCCTTGCCGGCGGCGGAGCGGTCGGTGGTGAAGGCCAGCATCGGCACCCCTTGCGCCCGGGCCAGCGGACCGGCGGCCTTGACCTCGGGCGAGAACAGCGGCCCGAGGATGATGTCGGCCCCCTGGGTCAGGGCCTGCTCGACCGCCGCCACCGCCCCTTCGGCGGTACCCCGGCTGTCCAGCGGGATCAGGTTGAGCCGCTGGTCGGCCACCTCGAACAGGGCCAGCTGCGCGGCGTTGGACAGGGCCTGCCCCCACGGCGCGTAGGAGCCCGACAGCGGGACCAGCAGGGCGGCCCGCACCTCGTCCTTGTCACCCGGGCGGGAAACGGCGGGAAACGGAAAGGCCGGCGGCGCCGGCAGGGCGGCGATGGCCGGTTCGACGACCGGCGGCGACTCGGCCCGGGTCATGGCCGGCGGGACCGCGGCGGCAGGCGAAGCGATGGGCGGCAGGGGCTCGCTGCGGACGGACGGCGGCGGCGGCACCGGCACGGCACGGTCGCCGGCCGCGGAGCTGGAAACCGCGGGACCGGAAACCGGGGGCGGTGCCGGCACCTTGACCTGCGGACGGGCGGCGGGAAGCGGCTGCACCACCGGCCGCGGCGTCTCGGCCTGCGGGCCGGGCTTGGTTCCGGTCAGCCAAGGTGGTAAGTCTGCCTGCTGACACCCGCTCAACAGCAGGGCCGAAACCAATGGCAAGGCAGCGACCAGGCGCCACCGGGACGCAAACCGGCGCAATGCGATCCTCCCGCAGGATGGACAGGGACTCCGCCGAGGGTAGACCGCCCCGGCCGGGAAGTAAACCGGCGCCGGGCCTGTACCTGATCGCCACCCCCATCGGCAACATGGGCGACATCACCTATCGCGCCGTCGAAACTCTGACCGCCGCCGATCTGGTCGCCTGCGAGGACACCCGCGTCACCGGCGGCCTGATGACCCGGCTGGGACTGGACCGGCCGCTGTTCCCCTATCACGAGCACAATGCCGAACGGGCCAGGCCGGTCCTGCTGGCCCGCCTGAAGGAAGGCGCCGTCGTCGCCCTGGTCTCCGACGCCGGCACGCCGCTGGTTTCCGACCCCGGCTATCGGCTGGTGCAGGCCTGCGTCGCCGAAGGGATCGCCGTGACCGCCCTGCCCGGGGCCTCGGCGGCGGTGACCGCCCTGCAACTGTCCGGACTGCCCAACGACCGCTTCCTGTTCGCCGGCTTCCTGCCGTCGCGGGCCACCGCCCGGCGCCAGGCCCTGCGCGAGCTGGCGGCGGTGCCGGCCACCCTGATCTTCTATGAATCGCCCAACCGTCTGGACGGGTCGCTGGCCGACATGGCGGCGGTGCTGGGGCCACGCGCCGCCGCCGTGGCCCGCGAGCTGACCAAGCTGCATGAAGAGGTGGTGCGCGGCGACCTGCCGGTCCTGGCCGCCCGCTACGCCGAAGCCCCGCCCCGGGGCGAGGTGGTGGTGGTGGTGGCCCCCCCGGCCGGGCAATCCCCGGCAACGGCGGACGACCTGGATTCCCGGCTGGCCCGGGCGATGGCCGATGGCGCCAGCCTGAAGGACGCCGCCGCCCTGGTCGCCGCCGAAACCGGCCATCCCCGCCGCGACGTCTATGCCCGGGCGCTGCGGCTGGCCCAGGAAACCCGGGAATGAGCAGCGGCCACCGCCGCGGCATCCGGGCAGAGTCCCTGGCCGCCTGGTGGCTGCGGCTGAAGGGCTATGCCATCCTGGCGCGGCGCTTCCGGCCCGGCCGCGGCAGCGGTGCCGGCGAAGTGGACCTGATCGTCCGCCGCGGCGCCACCCTGGCCTTCGTCGAGGTCAAGGCCCGCGCCGACCTCGACAGTGCCGCCCTGGCGATTTCCCCGGCCCAGATCCGGCGGATCACCCGCGGGGCCGAGCTGTTCCTGGCCGCGCATCCCGCCCTGATCGGCTGCCGGATGCGGTTCGACGCCGTCCTGGTGGCACCCTGGCGGATGCCCCGCCATATTTGCGGCGCGTGGCGGATCGAGACTTGAGGGCCGCGCCGCGCCGCCGCTAAACTGACCGCCTTTCATCTTGCACAAGGAAATCCCGCCGTGACCTCCCCGCGCTTCTTGCCTGCCGTCATGATGCTGGTTTCGGCCGGCCTGCTGTCTTCCTGCGTCGGGGTGGCGGTCGGGGCCGGCGCCTCGGCCGGCGTCGCCGCCGCCGAGGAGCGCGGCCTGGAAGGTGCCCTGGAAGACACCAAGATCCGTGCCGAGATCAACGAGGCGTGGTTTCGTCACGATGTCGACATGTTCCGCAAGGTCACTCTGACCATCTCGGAGGGACGGGTGCTGCTGACCGGCGTGGTTCCCGCCGAAAAGTGGCAGGCCGACGCCGTCCGGCTGGTCTGGCAGGTGGCCGGAGTGCGCGAGGTCTACAACGAGATCCTGGTCCGGGCCGAGGGCAGCGGCCTGATCGACGACAGCCGCGACCTGTGGATCCAGCAGGAACTGAAGGCCAAGCTGCTGTTCGACAAGCAGGTCCGCAACATCAACTATTCCGTCGACGTCACCGACGGCACCGTCTTCCTGATGGGGATCGCCCAAAGCGAGGCGGAATTGCAGCGGGTCATCGCCTATGCCCGCGAGATTTCCCACGTCCGGGCGGTGGTCAGCCATGTCCGCCTGAAGACCGACGGCCGCCGGGTTTCAGGCTAGGGCATGGCCGCCGGTCCCGACCCCTTCGCCGGACTGGCCGGCCTGACCGGGCTGGCGGCGCGGGCGATGGTGTTGGGGACCGGGGACCGCCCGGTCGCCCCGGCCCTGGAACGGCTGGAGCGGCTGCTGGCCCTGGGGCCGCCGGAATGCTGGCCCCTGGGCCTGTGGGACGATGGCGGCCCGGCCGCCCTGAACCTGCCGCATACCCTGGAAACCGGCCGCGGCAGCGAGATCTGCCTGGGCATCCTGTGGCTGGAAGGCCTGCGCCGCCACCGGATCGAAGCCGAGGCCCTGGTTTTTCCCGCCCGGCTGCTGCTGCGCCTGGGCGGCCCGCAGCGCCGCGTCATCGACCCGGCCGGCGGCGGCCGGACGCTCGGCCCGCCCGAACTGCGCGCCCTGGCCCTGGCCGGCAACGGTCCCGGCGCCGCCTTGCATCCCGGTCTGTTCGAGCCCCTGTCCGACGACGCCGTCCTGTTGCGGCTGCAGGCCGAGGTCCGCTTGCGCTGCCTGCGCCGCAGCGACATCGCCGCAGCCCTGGCCGCCGTGGAAGGGGCCTTGCGGATTGCTCCGGATCGGGCCAAGCTCTGGCGGGAAGCCGGGCTGATGCGGTTGCGCAGCGGCGACCTGCCCGGTGCCGCCGCCGCCCTTGAGCAGTTCGTGTCCAGAACCGACAACATGCCCGCCCGCGCCCGGGCCAGCCAGTTGCTGGCCGAGATCCGCGGCCGTATGACCTGACCCTTGCGGGAGACCAGCGTGAGCCTTGTCGTCGCCATCCAGATGGACCCCATCGAGACCATCAACATCAACGCCGATTCCACCTTCGCCCTGGCCCTGGAAGCCCAGCGGCGCGGCCATGCGCTGTTTCATTACCTGCCCAGCGCCCTGGCGCTGAAGAACGGCCGGGTGATGGCGACGGCGCGGCCGCTGCAGGTGCGCCGCGAGCCGGGCAACCATGCCAGCCTGGGCCAGCCGCAACTGATCGACCTGGCGACGATGGATGTGGTGCTGATGCGTCAGGACCCACCGTTCGACATGGCCTATATCACCGCCACCCACCTGCTGGAGCACATCCACCCGGCGACCCTGGTGGTCAACGATCCGGTGCATGTGCGCAACGCCCCGGAAAAGCTGCTGGTGACCCATTTCCCCGGCCTGATGCCGCCGACCCTGATCACCGCCGATCCCCGCCACGTCGTCGATTTCCGCGCCGAGTACCAGGACATCGTGCTGAAGCCGCTGTTCGGCAACGGCGGCGCCGGGGTCTTCCACATCAAGCCGGGCGACGAGAATCTCAACAGCCTGCTGGAAATGTTCACCCAGCTTTCCCGCGAGCCGGTGATCGTCCAGCAATACCTGCCGGCGGTGCGCGACGGCGACAAGCGCATCATCCTGGTGGACGGCCGCCCGGCCGGCGCGGTCAACCGGGTGCCGCAGGCGGGCGAGGCCCGTTCCAACCTGCATGTCGGCGGGCGGGCGATGCAGGCCGCCCTGACCGCCCGCGACCGCGAGATCTGCGAGGCCATCGGCCCGACCCTGCGCGAGCGGGGGCTGGTCTTCGTCGGAATCGACGTCATCGGCGACTATCTGACCGAGATCAACGTCACCTCGCCCACCGGCATCCAGGAAATCGACCGCTTTGACGGTGTCTGCATCGAAGGGCAGATCTGGGACGCCATCGAGCTGCGGCGCTCGGCCACCGGCCACCCCGCAGTGGCTTGATTGGAAAGCCTTATTTGTATTTCAGCCTGCACCCGCAGATGAAAACTGCGGGTGCAGGCGATGTTTCAACTGCAATCGGAGTTTTTTCGCCACCCCTGTTGCGATCCTGAAACAGCTTCGGCGGCCATGACGGTGAAGTGGAACACCGATCCGCCATCTTCCGCCGCCTCGACCCAGATGCGCCCGCCGTGCCGATCGACGATTTTCTTGGCGATGGCCAGGCCGATGCCGGTGCCGGGATAGGCCGAACGGCTGTGAAGCCGCTGAAAGATCTGAAAAATCCGCTCGCGTCCGGCCTCGGGTACGCCGATGCCGTTGTCGGCCACCGAGATCCGCCAGCCGCCTTCGATTGCGGCCGAACTGACGATGATGCGGGGAACCTGCCCGGCAGCCCGGTATTTCAAGGCGTTGCCCAGCAGATTCTGCAGCAGCCGGACCAGCAGCGGCGCCTCGCCCAGCACCTGCGGCAGGGGCGCCGGGCGGATGATCTCGGCCTGGGTCTCGGCGATGGAAACCGCCAGGTTGGCCAGGGCCATGTCCAGAATGTCCTCAAGCGATACCGGAGCCAGAACCGGCTCGTTGCGCCCGACCCGGGAATAGGCCAGCAGATCGTCGATCATCTGCTTCATCCGCAGGGCGCCGTCATTCATGTAGCCCAGGAACTCGCGGCCATCGGCATCCAGGGCGGATCCGTAACGTTTTTCCAGCAATTGTGCGTATCCGCCGACCATGCGCAATGGCTCCTGCAGATCGTGCGAGGCGATATAGGCGAAGTTCTCCAGCTCGGCATTGGAGCGGTGCAATTCAGCATTGGCGGTCCGCAGGGCGGCGGTCCTTTCGGCGACCACGCGTTCCTGGGCGGCGTTGACCGCCTCCAGCCGCAGCCAGCCCTGCCGCAGGCGGGCCAGGAAGACCAGACTGCCCCCGCTGAGGATCAGAAAGCCCAAGCCATGCACCAGAACAGTCTGTTGCCGGAGCGGGCCGATCATCGCCACGAATTCGGCGGCGGGAAGTCCGACCGACAGCCCGCCGCGCACGTCGCCCAGCCGATATCCCTGCTCGGCATGGCATTTCAGGCAGGGTTCCTCGACCGGCAGGCGGGCCATGTAGCGAAACATCGACCGGCCGTCTTCGACCACCCGTTCCAGCACTTCCGGCCGCCCGGCCTCGATGGCGGCCAGGGCGGCGTCTTCCCACGGATCGGGGGCGTTGGCCGGCCGGATCGGCTTGCGGCTGGTCAGCCGCAGCTGCATTCCCTGACCGGCGCTGATCATGTCCGCCACCTGGCGCGTCATGTAGGCCGGATTGATCTTGGTATAGGCGCGGCCACTGACGGTGACGTCGCGCTCGGGATCCTTCAGCCACTCGTTGGGCGGCGTGGCGTCGGTGGTCGGGACGTAGACCCCGCCATGCCGGGCGTTCCACAGCCGGGTGGTCTGGATGACCATCACCATCATGCGGCTGCGGGCCAGGGCCGCCTCGCCGACCTGAGTGTCGAGAACGCCCAGGTTGTGCCACAGGGACAAGCCCACCAGCGCCACCCACAGCGCCACTATTCCCAGTCCTGCCCGGATTCCCGGCACGCGCATGCTGCCCTACCCCACCAGACGGTCCACCGCGCCTCCCCTTGGCGGCGACCAGCATACCTCAAGGGGCGAACAGCGCACAATCGCGCACGGGCCGCCGGCCAGGGTGATCGTCAAAGGCGATCACCCTGGGCCGCCGGATCCCGACCCGCACCCCAAACCCGTTGGCCGGCAACGAAACCTTGCTTGCATCGATGCCCGTTTCGGGGGAAAAGCCTGTATATACAACACTCAAACGAGCCCCATGACCGCCCACGCCCCCACCATCGCCTTTTCCGGCATCGAATGTCTGGACATCGACGTCCAGGTCCAGGTCGCCAACGGCCTGCCGGCCTTCACCATCGTCGGGCTGCCGGACAAGGCGGTGGGCGAAAGCCGCGAACGGGTGCGGGCGGCCTTCAACGCGCTGGGCCTCGCGCTGCCGCCGAAACGAATCACCGTCAACCTGGCCCCGGCCGATCTGCTGAAGGAAGGCAGTCATTTCGACCTGCCCATCGCCCTGGGCCTGCTGGCGGCGATGGGGGTGCTGCCGGCCGACGAACTGGCCGGCTATGTCAGCCTGGGCGAACTGGGCCTGGACGGATCGCTGGCCGCGGTGTCGGGGGTGCTGCCGGCGGCCATCGCCGCCGCCGCCGCCGGCCGCGGCCTGATCTGCCCCGCCATCCAGGGACCCGAGGCGGCCTGGGCCGACGGCATCGAAATCCTGGCCCCGGCCACCCTGCTGGCACTGATCAACCATTTCAAGGGCACCCAGGTGCTGGCCCGGCCCGAGGCCCGGCTGGCGGAAGACGCCGGCGGCCTGCCCGACCTGCGCGACGTCAAGGGCCAGGAGACCGCCAAACGCGCCCTGGAGGTGGCGGCGGCCGGCGGCCACAATCTTCTGATGATCGGCCCGCCGGGATCGGGCAAGTCGATGCTGGCGGCACGGCTGCCCGGCCTGTTGCCACCCCTGTCGGGAGCCGAGGCGCTGGAGGTCAGCATGATCCATTCGGTCGCCGGCCAGCTGGCGGAAGGCCGGCTGCTGCGCCGTCGCCCCTTTCGCGACCCGCACCATTCCGCCTCCGTTCCGGCCCTGGTGGGCGGCGGCCAGCGCGCCCGGCCCGGCGAGGTGTCGCTGGCCCATGCCGGCGTGCTGTTTCTGGACGAGCTGCCGGAATTCCAGCGCGCCGCCCTGGAGGCGTTGCGCCAGCCCCTGGAAAGCGGCCGGGTCAGCGTCGCCCGGGCCAACGCCCATGTCGGCTATCCGGCCCGCATCCAGCTGGTGGCGGCGATGAATCCCTGCCGTTGCGGCCATCTGGGCGATGCCGCCCTGGCCTGCGGCAAGGCCCCCAGATGCGGGGCCGAGTACCAGTCGCGCATTTCCGGCCCGCTGTTCGACCGCATCGACCTGCATGTCGAGGTGCCGGCGGTCAATCCCGCCGATCTGTCGCTGCCGGCGGCGGCGGAAGATTCGGCCCGCGTCGCCGCCCGGGTCGCCGCCGCCCGCGCCATCCAGGCCGATCGTTTCGCCGCCCTGGCCCCGGGCCGGAGCTTGCGCTGCAATGCCGAGGCCGACGGCGACCTGCTGGACCGCATCGCCGCCCCCGATGCCGACGGCCGGCGGCTGCTGACCGAAGCGGCCGAGCACATGCGGTTGTCGGCCCGCGGCTATCACCGGGTGCTGCGGGTCGCCCGCACCCTGGCCGACCTGGCCGGCGGCGGCGGCATCGGCCGTCTGCACGTGGCCGAGGCCCTGTCCTATCGCCGGCTGATGCCCGGCCGGTCCTGATCCCCCGCCGCTCTTGACCAACGTCGGGTCGGGAGCGGCAAAAGCGCGATAGAACATGGCCTTCACCATCGGGGGGTCCAGCATGAACGACACCTTCAGGATCTGGGCGCCGCGCCTGTTGCTGGCCGCCGAGCTGGCGCTGTTCGCCTATGTCGCCGGCCATTCCGACGTCGGCCTGAAAACCGGGCTGGTCGACGGCCAGCCCGTCGGCACCTGTTCGGAACAGGAATTCGCCACCGTCGGCATGGCCTGGCTGGGCATGACCTGCCTGGCCTTCGCCGGCTGCCTGCTGTCGCTGTTCGGCCGCTCGAAATGGCTGGGCCTGCTGCTGTTCGCCCTGCCGGTCATCACCGCCACCACCCTGGCGAAATACCAGGAAGACCGCTTCCCCGCCTGCTGGGAACGGCCGGCCGACCCCAACAAATCCTAGAAATCGCCTTCGATCAGCACCGGGACGTGGTCGGACGGCTGCGTCCATTGCCGGCATTCCCGCGCCACCAGGGCCGACCGCAGGCCGGCGGCCAGGGGCGGGGTCACCCAGACATGGTCCAGACGGCGGCCGCGATCGTTCTTCTGCCAGTCGGGCGAGCGATAGCTCCACCAGCTGTACAGATGTTCGCTGGGCGGAATGAACCGGCGCACCGCGTCGACCCAACCCAGGCTGGCCTGCAGCCGGGCCAGCCGCTCCACCTCGACCGGGGTGTGGCTGACCACTTTCAGCAATTGCCGGTGCGACCACACGTCGGTTTCCAGTGGGGCGACATTGAAATCCCCGGTCAGCACCAGCCGGTCGGCCGGGCCATAGCGGGTCGGCAGCCATGCCGTCAGCTCGTCCAGAAAGGCCAGCTTGTGGGCGAATTTCGGATTGGTCTCCGGGTCCGGCTCGTCGCCGCCGGCCGGGACGTACAGGCAATGCACCTCGGTGCCCTGGATGCGGGCGGCCAGATGCCGGCAATCGCCCTTGCCGCACCAGTCGGGGGTTTCGACCCGCTCCGCCGGAAATTTCGACAGGATGGCGACGCCGTTATAGCTTTTCATGCCGCGGAACAACACGTGGGCGAACTCCAGGGCGCGACATTCCTCCAACGGAAACAGCGGGTCGTCGACCTTGATCTCTTGCAGGCACAGCACGTCGGGCCGCAGGGTTTCCACCACCTGACGCAACAGACCCAGGCGCAGGCGCAGCGAATTGATGTTCCAGGTGACCAGACGCACGGGCGGCAACTCCTCGAAGACGGGGAGGGTGCCATAGCATGGCGGCGAGGCCGAAAACAGGGGGCGCCCGGTCAGGGGGGTAACCGGGCGCCCGTGCTGCTCCGTGCGGAGCGCGGGGCCGGCAGGGGAAACCGGCCCCGCGCGACCCCGCCCCGTGGGATGGGGCCGCTCTACAGACGCAAATGGGAAGATCGCGACGATTTCGGTATCGGCACCTTGCGCATGTCAGATATGCATCAAACGCATGGGCTGGTGCCGTCGCCCCGTGCTGGGATAAGTCTGGAAAAGGGGGGACAGTGAGCGCCGACCGGACATTTCACCAGGGACTGCAGCATGCCGCCGCCGGGCGGACCACCGAAGCCGCCGCCTGCTGGGCCGAGACCCTGGCCGCCGACCCGGCCCATGTCCAGGCCCGCTTCAACCGCCTGCTGGCCCTGACCCGCCTGGAACGGCTGGACGAAGCCGAAGCCGAAGCCCGGGCCGGCGAAGCCCATCATCCCGGCAATCCGCAATTTCCTGCCCAGCGGGGCCGCATCCTGGCCCGGCTGGGCCGCCTGGACGAAGCCGCCGCCTGCCTGCGCCGCGCCCTGACGATGACCGACGATCGCAGCCTGTGGTGGATCCTGGGTCTGGTGGAACGCGACCGCGGCGACTGGGCCGCCGCCGAAGCGGCGCTGCTGCACGTCGAGGACGAGGTCGAGGCCCGCTTCGAACTGGCCCAGCTGGCCCTGCGCGACGGCCGCTGGGGCCAGGGCTGGGCCTGGTGGGAAAGCCGTCTGCTGCGGCCGCAGGCCGGCGAAGGCCGCTGGACCATTCCGGAATGGTCCGGCGGCGATCCGGCCGGGTTGGATCTGCTGGTCTACGGCGAACAGGGGGCCGGCGACACCCTGCAGATGCTGCGCTACGTGCCCGACCTGGCCGCCCGCGGCGCCACCGTCCGGCTGGCCGTCCACGATTCCCTGCTGCGGCTGCTGGCCGGCTTTCCCGGAATTGCCCAGCTGCTGCCGCTGTCCCGTCCCGTCTGCCCGGCGACCCGGCGGGTTTCCATCATGTCGCTGCCGCACCGTCTGCCGGCCGACGATCCCCGGCCGGACAGCGTGCCCTATCTGCGGGTGCGGCCCACCACCCTGCCCGGACCGGGCCTGAAGGTCGGCGTGGTCTGGGCCGGGGCCGCCGCCTTCGCCGATGCCGGCCGCCGCCATGTCGGCCGCCGCCTGCTGGCTCCCTTGCTGGCGGTGCCAGGGATACGGCTTTATTCCCTGCAGCTGGACGAGAAGCCGGACGATCCGGCCATCGTCGACCTGGCGCCGCGGATCCACGACTGGGCCGACACCGCCGGCCTGCTGGCCGGACTGGATCTGCTGGTCAGCGTCGACACCGGCACCGCCCATCTGGCCGGCGCCCTGGGGCTGCCGCTATGGCTGCTGCTGCACCGCGATTGCGACTGGCGCTGGGGCCACGGCCCGGCCACGCAATGGTACCCGCAGGCGCGGCTGTACCGTCAGCGCGATCCCGGCGACTGGCAGGACGTCATCGGCCGGGTGGCGGCCGATCTCAGCCTTCGCGCAGCTTCGGCCGGGTCTGGCCGGGGTCCTTGAACTCGAACAGCCTGGGGTCCAGGGGCAGGCCGGTCTGGGTCTCGAACAGCGACACCGCGGTGGTGTTTCCCTGCGGGTCGAGCACTCGCCATTGCTTCAGGGCGAACGGCCGCTCGGTGAAGACCAGGGTCAGCTCGCCCTGGCCGGGATCGTCGGCCTGCACCAGCGAAACGGTCAGGATGCCGGGAGCGCGGCCGACGCGGATGACGGCGACATCCTTGTCGTCCAGGCGGACGTTGTCGCGCACCAGGATTCCCGCCGGCGTCGAATCCAGCGGAATATAGCTGGGGGCATCCAGGTCCCGGTCGTGGACGATCAGGAAGCGGCCGTCGGCCACCACCAGCATCGGCGACGGCGGATCGTACTGCAGCCGCATGCGGCCGGGGCGGGAAAAGAAAGCGGTGCCTTCGGTCTGGGCACCGTTGGGGGCGATCTGCAGAAAGCGGGCCTTCAGGGTGCTGAAGGAATTGAGGAACGCCTCGGCCCGCTCGACGTCGGCGCGGTCCTGGGCGGACAGCGCCTTGCGCGAAGCCGCCCGCGCCGGCAAAGCCAGGGGCAGGGCGGCGGACAAGGCCAGAAAGCGGCGGCGGGTCAGGTGGAACACGGGAATCAATCTCCGGGTGGAACGGTGATGCCGGATCTATGGCCGGCAATCATGGCGAAATTCAGGACTCGTCACGGGTCGACCGGGCCAGCACTTCGCGCTTGCCGACATGATTGGCCTTGCTGACCACGCCTTCGGCCTCCATGCGTTCGATCAGGCGGGCGGCACGATTGTAGCCGATCTGCAGATGACGCTGGACGAAACTGGTGGAGGCTTTGCCCTCCCGGGCCACCAGCGCCACCGCCTGATCGTACAGGTCGTCGCCCGATCCGCCGCCCTCGCCGGGGGCGCCGAAGCCGCCTTCTTCCTCTTGCGTCACCGATTCGACATAGTCGGGCTCGCCCTGGCCGCGCAGATGCTCGACCACCAGCTCGACCTCCTGGTCCGAAACGAACGGCCCGTGCACGCGGGTGATGCGCCCGCCCGCGGCCATGTACAGCATGTCGCCCTGGCCCAGCAGCTGCTCGGCCCCCTGTTCGCCCAGAATGGTCCGCGAATCGATCTTCGAGGTGACCTGGAACGAGATGCGGGTGGGGAAATTGGCCTTGATGGTGCCGGTGATGACGTCCACCGACGGCCGCTGGGTGGCCATGATCAGATGAATGCCGGCGGCACGGGCCATCTGGGCCAGCCGCTGCACCGCCCCTTCGATATCCTTGCCGGCCACCAGCATCAGGTCGGCCATTTCGTCGACGATGACGACGATGAAGGGCAACGCCTTCAGATCCAGCAGCTGTTCCTCGTAGATCGGCTTGCCGGTGTCGGTGTCGAAGCCGGTCTGCACCGTGCGGGTCAGCTGTTCGCCGCGGTCGCGGGCCTCGGCCAGGCGCTGGTTGTAGCCGGCGATGTTGCGCACCCCCAGCTGGCTCATGGCGCGGTAGCGGTCTTCCATCTCGCGCACCGCCCATTTCAGCGCCACCACCGCCTTGCCCGGTTCGGTGACCACCGGCGCCAGCAGATGGGGAATGCCGTCATAGACCGACAGTTCCAGCATCTTGGGATCGATCATGATCACCCGGCATTCTTCCGGGGTCAGACGGTACAGCAGCGACAGGATCATGGTGTTGACCGCCACCGACTTGCCCGAGCCGGTGGTGCCGGCGATCAGCAGGTGCGGCATGCGGGCCAGATCGACCATCACCGGCCCGCCGCCGATATCCTTGCCCAGCACCAGGGTCAGCCGGGCGCCGGCCTTCTCGAACTGTTCGGCGGCCAGCAGCTCGCGCAGGAACACCGTCTCGCGCCGGGCGTTGGGCAATTCGATGCCGATGACCGAGCGGCCGGGGATGGTGGCGATGCGCACCGACAGCGCGCTCATCGAACGGGCGATGTCGTCGGCCAGACCGATGACGCGGCTGGTCTTGGTGCCGGGGGCCGGCTCCAGCTCGTAAAGCGTCACCACCGGCCCGGGCCGGACCTTGACCACCTTGCCGTTGACCCCGAAATCCTCCAGCACCGATTCCAGCATCCTGGCGTTCTGGGCCAAGCCATCCTGGTTGACCTGCAGGCGGTTGCCCTCGGGCGGCAGCGACAGCAGCGACAGCGGCGGCAGGTTCCAGCCGGGGCCGACCGGCCCGCCCAGATCCAGCGTCCCCTGACGGGTGGCCCGTTCACGCTTGCCCGCCGGCGGCGGCGGCCGTTTCGGTTCGACCAGGCTCGCCGGTTCGGCCGGACGGCGAGGGCTTTCGGCAACCGGGGCGGGCGGCATGGCGATGACCGCGTCGTCATCGTCGTCGTCATCGTCGATCCCGGCGGCGGCCCAGCGCACGGAAGGCGGCGGCTCGCGCACCACCGGCTCGTGGGGGGGGACACGATGGCGGAAGGCGGCGGCGGCGTGGCCGGTGGCCACCGCCACCCGGATCGACCGGCTGCCGGCCTTGGACAGGCCGGCCCAATCGGCCGGCGACAGGCCCAGGGCGAAGATCAGACCGGCAAAGCCCAGCGCCCCGGCCAGAAAACCGATGGTCCAGACGAATTCCGGCGGCACCGCCGGCGCCAGGATGGCCCACACCACCCGCCCCAACGCTCCGCCGGCACCGGCGACGATATCGGGAGCCGGCAGCGGCAGCGCCGCCAGGGCCAGCGACCACAGCAGCACCGCCAGCGGCAGCACCGCCACCCGCCCCATCCACAGGGACGGCGCCCGGGCTCGGATCAGGGTGCGCAATCCCCAGATGCCGGCCACCAGCACCGCCACCCAGGCGGCCAGACCGAACAATTGCCCCAGCAGGTCGGCCAGAACGGCGCCGAAATACCCCAGCGCATTGTGCGCCGGACCGTCGACCACCCTGTTGAACGAAGGGTCGCGGGAATCGGCGGTCAGCAGGGCGGCGGCCGTCAGGCCGGCCAGGACCAGCAGCAGCAGGCCGCCGCCACGGGCCGCCAGCCGCCACAGGGCATCGGCCGCCCCCTTGGGAAGAAAACCGCCCCTGCCAATTCCCTTCTTGGCCGCGGCCATGATCCTTGTACTCCTACAGCACCTCGGCGAGGCGGGTCAGCGCCCGCTCGGTCGTGGCCAGATCGTGGACCAGGGCAACCCGGATGAAGCGGTCGCCCACTCCGTCGCGAGCCAGATAGCGGCCGGGCAGGACCCGGATTCCGGCCTGCCGCCACAGTTTCAGGGCCGCCTGCTCGCCGTCGCCGACATCCAGCCACAGGAAGAAGCCGCCCGGCGGCCGGGCAAAGCCGAACCGCCCCCCCAGCAGACGTTCGGCGATATCCAGCTTGGCGCGGTACAGACGGCGGTTTTCCTCGACATGGGCCTCGTCGCGCCACAGGGCCGCCGCCGCCGCCAGGACCGGCAGCGGCGTCGCCGCCCCGCCATAGGAGCGCAGGCGCTGAAACGCCGCCATCACCGCCGGATCGCCGGCCACGAAGCCCGAGCGCAGGCCGGGAACGCTGGAGCGTTTCGACAGGGAATGGAACACCAGCACGTTGTCGGCGCCGCCGCCCAGCCGGGCGCAGGCCTGCAGCGCCCCCGGCGGCGCCTCGCGGTCCCAGATCTCGGAATAGCATTCGTCGACCGCCAGCACGAAGCCGCGTTCGCGCGCCAGCCGCACCGTCCGCTCCAGCAGGGCCAGATCGGCCACCGAGCCCTGCGGATTGGCCGGACTGCACAGATAGGCCAGGGCGACGCGGTCCAGGATGTCGTCGGGCAGGGCCGAAAAATCCGGCTGCGATGCCGGACCGGCGGCGCCGGGGACGAAGACCGGCTCGGCGCCGGCCATGATCGCCGCCCCGACATAGACCTGATAGAACGGGTTGGGCAACAGCACCACCGGCCGGGCCTTGCCCGATCCCACCACGGTCTGGGCGATCAGGTACAGCGCCTCGCGGGTGCCGGCCACCGGCAGGATCATGCGGTCGGCGTCGACCATGCCGTCCGGCAGGCCGAACCGGCCGGTCAGCCAGCCGGCGGCGGCGGCGCGGAAATCCGCCGATCCCTGCGCCGGCGGATACTTGCCCCACGATCCGGCCTGTTCGGCCAGAACGGCTGCCACCAGCGGCGGCGGCGGATGCTGGGGTTCGCCGATGGACATGACGATGCTGTCGGGTCCGGGAGCCCCCCCCAGCAGGTCGGCAAGCCGCTGAAAGGGATAGTCGGTCAGTTGGTCGAGACGTTCGTTGAGCATGGACCCTGTTCTAACCCAGGGCTTGCCGGTACAGCAAGGGGCGCGGCCCTGCGGCCGCGCCCCCCGTGTCCCGCCCCCCGGCTGCGGATCAGTGCACCGATTCGCCGTGCAGGGCCAGATCGAGGCCTTCACGCTCTTCATCCGAGCTGACCCGCAGGCCCATCACCAGATCCACCAGCTTCAGCAGGATGAAGCTGACGATGGCGGTGTAGGCGGCGGTGATGACCACGCCGTAGACCTGGGCCAGGACCTGGCCGCCGTTGCCTTCCAGCAGGCCGGGATAGCCGCCGATGGCTTCCGAGGCGAACACGCCGGTCAGGATGGCCCCGACGATGCCGCCGACGCCGTGCACGCCGAAGGCGTCCAGCGAGTCGTCATACTTCAGGGCATGCTTGAGACCGGCGGCGCCCCAGTAGCAGACCACGCCCGCCACCAGACCGATGATCAGGGCCCCCTTGGGGCCGACGAAGCCCGAGGCCGGGGTGATGGCCACCAGGCCGGCGACCGCGCCGGACACGATGCCCAGCACCGACGGGCGCTTGCGCAGGATCCATTCGGCGAACATCCACGACAGGGCGGCGGCGGCGGCGGCGATCTGGGTGACGGCCATCGCCATGCCGGCCCGGCCGTCGGCGGCCAGGGCCGAACCGGCGTTGAAGCCGAACCAGCCGACCCACAGCAGCGAGGCGCCGATGACCGACAGGGTCAGGTTGTGCGGCGCCATGTTGTCGACGCCATAGCCCTTGCGCGGTCCCAGGACGATGGCCGCCACCAGACCGGCGACGCCGGCATTGATGTGCACCACGGTGCCGCCGGCGAAGTCCAGCACGCCCATCGCCCCCAGGAAGCCGACGGCGGCCCCCGAGGAATCCAGCATCCACACCCAATGGCAGACCGGGGCGTAGACCAGGAGCACCCACAGGGTCATGAACACCAGCATGGACGAGAACTTCATGCGGTCGGCGAAGGCGCCGGTGATCAGCGCCGGCGTGATGATGGCGAAGGTCATCTGGAACATCATGAACACCGATTCGGGAATGGTGCCCGACAGGGTGGTCTTTTCGATGCCGTCCAGGAACAGGCGGTCGAAGCCGCCGAAATAGGGGCTGTCGCCGGTGAAGGCCAGCGAGTAGCCGGCCACCATCCACAGCACGCTGACCAGGGCGGCGATGGCGAAGCTCTGCATCATCACGCCGAGCACGTTCTTCTTGCGCACCATGCCGCCGTAGAACAGCGCCAGACCGGGAATGGTCATCAGCAGCACCAGGGCGGTGGAGATCAGCATCCAGGCGGTATTGCCGGCGTCGAGGGCCGGAGCGGCCGGAGTTGCGGCAGCCGCCGCTTCCTCGGCAACGCTGGCCGTCGCGTAGAACAGCGATGCCAGGGCCGGGCCAACGCCGGCGAGTACGGACTTGATAGGATGGTTCATGGGTCTTCCCCTCGAAACGGCTCAGCGATCATTGGGCGCCGGGTCCGGACACCCCAGGGAGGAGAGAGGGAGGGCATCCGGACCGGCTCGGTCTCCATACAAACAAAAACCGTGCCAAGTGCGGTTTGCCCCGGGGCCGGGAGCTTGTCCCGGGGGATACGGGCTTTTGTGTCTATGTTTTAAGCAGGCCCGGCACGTACTGCGCTAAATATGTGCAGACTTGCCGGCCGTGACCTGAAAGCCCTTCGGTGCTATGACGAAAGCCGGGATTTCCGCCGGAGTGATCATGCGCCTCAATCTGGGATGTGGCCGCGACAAGCGGGCCGGCTATGTCAACGTCGACAAATATCCGCAATTCGAACCCGACCGGGTGGTCGACCTGGAAGCCACGCCCTGGCCGTTCGCCGACGGTTCCGCCGAGGAAATCGTGCTGCATCACGTGCTGGAGCATCTGGGCCAGGCGACCCCGGTCTTCCTGGCCATCATCGGCGAATTGTATCGGGTCCTGAAGGTCGGCGGTATGATCGAGATCACCGTCCCGCACCCGCGCAGCGACCTGTTCCTGGGCGATCCCACCCATGTGCGGGCCATCAGTCCGGCGATGTTCCAGCTGATGTCGCGCAAGAACTGCGCCGAATGGAACCGGCTGGGCACGCCGCACACCCGGCTGGCGGAAATCCTGGGGGTGGATTTCGAGGTCGGCTCCGTCCGCAACCGGCTGGCCCCGGCCTGGGCGCAGAAGGCCGAGCGGGAGAAATGGCCGCAGGCCCGGGTGCGCGAAGCCGCCGAGCTTTACAACAACGTCGTCGAGGAAATCATCTTCACCGTCCGCAAGGCCGGCTGACCGGCCCGCCGCCGTCACATCCGGAACCGGGTCCGGACGTGACGGGAGAAGGCGCCGGACCGGCGCCCCCAGCCGAGCGACGAGACACCCTACAGCGCCTCGGAATTGGCTTCGCCGGTGCGGATGCGGTAGGCCTGGGCCAGCTCGACCACGAACACCTTGCCGTCGCCGATCTCGCCGGTACGGGCGGCGGACTGGATGGTTTCGATCACCCGGTCGGCGATGTCGTCGTTCACCGCCACCTCGATCTTCACCTTCGGCAGGAAATTCACCACGTATTCGGCGCCGCGATAGATTTCGGTCTGGCCCTTCTGACGGCCAAAGCCCTTGACCTCGCTTACGGTCAGGCCCTGAACTCCCAGCGGCGTGAGGGCTTCGCGCACCTCGTCCAGCTTGAAGGGCTTGATGACGGCCATGATCAGCTTCATCTCTGGTCCCCTAACATATGGGCGGTTGATCCGCCGGTTGATCGGTCCCCAAGTCCCATTCAAAACCCGTGCCGATTGCCGCAAGGGGCGGCGGACCGCGAAATATCCGTTGCCGGCCGGCTGTGCAGCGGCTGCGATTGATTAAATGATGGGCAGATGCCCGGTGCTGCTGCAGCCTTGCATCGACGGCACGGTGATGGCACATCTGGACCATGTCCGATTCACCCCCTGCCCCCCTTCCCGAAGCCGTCGACATCCTGGTGATCGGCGGCGGCCCCGTCGGCGGTCTGGCCGCCGCCATCCTGGGTCAGGCCGGGCTGAGCGTCGCCGTCATCGAGGCCGCCGACCCCGCCCTGCTGGCCCGGCCCGGCACCGATGGCCGCTCCATCGCCGTCGCCCTGTCGGCCCAGCGGGTGTTCGCCGGGGGCGGCGTCTGGCCGCTGATGGCCGCCGAAGCCGAACCGATCCGCGACATCCGCGTCACCGATGGTCACAGCCCGGTCTTTCTGCACTACGACCACCGCGAGCTGGGCGACCAGCCGTTCGGCTGGATCGTCGAGAACACCACCATCCGCCGCGCCGTCCACCAGCGCCTGCGCGACCTGCCCACGGTCCATCTGGCCGCTCCGGCCCAGGTGGTGTCCCTGGTCCGCGCCGCCGGCGCCGTCACCGCCGAACTGGCCGATGGCCGGCGGATCGGCGCGTCGCTGGCCATCGGCGCCGACGGCCGGCCGTCCTTCGTGCGGCGCTCGGCGGGCATTCCCGTCACCCGGCTGGATTACCGGCAATCGGGCATCGTCACCACCGTGGCCCATGACCGGCCGCATCGCGGCATCGCCCACGAACGGTTCCTGCCGTCCGGACCTTTCGCCATCCTGCCGATGACCGGCAACCGATCCTCGATCGTCTGGACCGAACGCCTGCATCTGGCCGACGCCATCGTCGGCCAGGACGATGCCGGCTTCGCCCGCGAACTGCGCGACCGTTTCGGCGATTTCCTGGGACCGTTGACCCTGGCCGGGCCGCGTTTCCACTACCCGCTGACCCTGCAGGTGGCCGGCCGCATGGTCGACCACCGGCTGGCGCTGGTCGGCGACGCCGCCCACGGCATGCATCCGGTCGCCGGGCAGGGAATGAACATGGGCATCCGCGACGTCGCCGCCCTGGCCGAAGCGGTGGTCGACGCCCGCCGCCTGGGGCTGGATGCCGGCGGTCCGGCGGTCCTGGAGCGGTATCAGCGCCGCCGCCGCTTCGACAACATGCTGATGCTGGGCCTGACCGACGCGCTGGTGCGGCTGTTTTCCAACGACGTCGCCCCCCTGAAGGCGTTGCGCGACCTGGGCCTGGGCGCAGTCGAGGAACTGCCCGGCCTGAAGCGCCTGCTCATGCGCCACGCGATGGGAACGGTCGGCGACCTGCCCCGTCTGATGCGGGGCCTGCCGTTATAGGCTCTGGCCTCGGTGGGCGATCCATGCTAGCCATCCCTGCGCCCGTTTCCGAAAGAGAGTTGCCATGACCGAGACCGCCCAGACCCTTCCGCCGCTGATCGTCAACGGCCAGTACATCAAGGACCTGTCCTTCGAGATTCCCGGTGCGCCGTCCATCTACAGCGAGATGCAGGGCCAGAATCCGGACATTCCGATCCATGTCGACATCTCCGCCACCGGCCTGCGCGACAACACCTTCGAAGTCGTGCTGCACCTGAAGGTCGAGGCCAAGCTGGGCGACGGCCGTCCGGTGTTCCTGGTCGAACTGGCCTATGGCGGCATCTTCACCATCAACGTGGCCCCCGAGCATACCCAGGCCATGCTGCTGATCGAATGCCCGCGCATGATGTTCCCGTTCGCCCGCAACATCATCGCCGACCTGACCCGCGACGGCGGATTCCCGCCGCTGATGATCCAGCCCATCGATTTCGTCCAGCTGTTCCGCTCCCGCGTCGAGGCCGCCCAGGCCGAGGCCGCCGAAGCCGGACAGCACTGACCGCCGTCACGGTGGCCGGCCCGCGGCCGGCCGCCGGGTCGTCGTCCGCGATCGGTCTTTTCCGGCAAAAGTCGCAATGACGGCAAATCCGGGGGATCGCTTCCGGATTTGGCGTCCTGCGCCCATCGCGGGCGCGGCCAAGGGGCTGAAGGCCCCGCCCGGCGAGGGCTTGACCTTTCGGATTTGGTATCAGCCGTCTTCCCGCAGCCACAGCGGCTTCTTCAGCTTGGCGAGGAAGGCGGCGTGCGCCTCCAGTTCCTCGGGCAGGGGGGCGTGCGGGCGCGGCGGACGGGCGGTGCGGGCAACGTCGTTCAGGGTCGAGGCCGCCCTTCCGCCCTTCGATCCCCCCAGTTCCAGTCCGGGCTGCCGGCCGCCGATCAGTTGCAGATAGACCTCGGCCAGCAATTCCGAATCCAGCAGGGCGCCGTGCCGGGTACGGTGGGTGTTGTCGATCTCGAAGCGGCGGCACAGGGCATCCAGGTTGGCCTGGGCACCGGGAAACTTGCGCCGGGCCATCAGCACGGTGTCGATGGTCCGCGTCATCGGAATCGCCGGAAAACCCAGGCGGGCCAGTTCGGCATTGATGAACTTCATGTCGAATTCGGCATTGTGGATGACCAGCTTGGCGTCGCCCAGGAAGGCCAGGAACCCGGCGACGATCTCGGCGAAGACCGGCTTGTCCGACAGGAAGTGCGACGACAGGCCGTGTACCTTGAAGGCTTCCTCCGGCATGTCGCGCTCGGGATTGAGGTACTGGTGATAAACCTCTCCGGTCGGCAGATGGTTCATCAGCTCGACGCAGCCGATCTCGACGATGCGGTGGCCGGTCAGCGGATCGAAGCCGGTGGTTTCGGTATCCAGGACGATCTCGCGCATGATGACCCTATCCTCGCATGGCGGTGACGATGGCGGCCAGACGGCGCCAGGCCGGTGCCAGGCCGCTTCCGGTGGGAACGACGAAGTCGGCGCGGCGGCGCTTTTCGGCGTCGGGCATCTGCTGCGCCCGGATCGCCGCCAGCCGGGCCGGGCTCTGGCCGGGCCGGCGCAACACCCGCTGCGCCTGCAGAAAGGCCGGACAGCTGACCACCGCCACCCTGTCGCAGCGGCGCTGCCCGCCGGTTTCGAACAGCAAGGGGATGTCCAGCACCACCAGCCGGGTATGGCGGCGGACCTGACGTTTCAGGAAATCCGTCTCGGCACGGCGGACCAGGGGATGCAGGATGGCCTCCAGGCGGCGCAGGGCGGCACGGTCGGCGAACACCCGGCGTCCCAGTTCGGCGCGGTCGACGGCGCCGGTACGCACCACTCCGGGGAACGCGGCTTCCACCGCCGCCACCGCCGCGCCGCCCGGTCCCATCAGGCGATGGACCGTGGCGTCGGCGTCGTGGACCGGCACCCCCATGCGGCGCAACATGGCGGCGGCCGTGCTTTTGCCCATGCCGATGGATCCCGTCAGCCCCAGGATTCTCATGCCAGAACGTGCGCGCGCAGGGCCGCCGTCACCACCGGCCTGATTCCGAACCACGCCTCGAAGCCGGGAACGGCCTGCCACAGCAGCATGCCCAACCCGTCGACCACCGGGTTGCCGCGGGCGACGGCCGCGTTCAGCAGGCCGGTCATCAGCGGAGCATAGACGATGTCGTTGACCAGGGCCGTGACCGGCAGCGCCGACAGGCTCAGATCCAGCGGCGGCTGGCCGTTCATCCCCAGGGTGGTGGTGTTGACCAGCAGGGCCGCCCCCTCCAGGGCCGCCGTCCGATGTTCCCACAAGGCCGGGCGGATCGGACCGCCGATTTCGGCGGCCAGCTGTTCGGCCCGGCCCAGCGAACGGTTGAGCAGGCGGATCTCGGGCACGCCGGCTTCCGCCAGGGCCGCCACCACCGCCCGCGCCGCGCCGCCGGCCCCCAGCACCACCGCCGGTCCGGCCGTCGGGTTCCAGCCGGCGGGGCCGCCATGCAGGTTGGCCATAAATCCGAACGCGTCGGTATTGCGCCCCTCGATGCTGCCGTCGTCCCCGATCACCAGGGTGTTGACCGCACCGATGCGGGCCGCCAACGGATCGACCCGGTCGAGAAGGGGGATCACCGTCTCCTTGTGCGGCACGGTGACGTTGGCGCCGCGGAAGCCCAGCTTGGGCAGGGCGGCGACGGCGGCGGCCAGATTCTCGGGCCGGACCGCCAGCGGCACATAGGCCCCGTCGATGCCCAGCTGCTCCAGCCAATAGCCGTGCAGCCGCGGCGACCGCGAATGCCCGACCGGCCAGCCCAGAATGCCGGCCAGCCGCGCTTTTCCGGAAGGCATCATGGAATCAGTTCTCCGTTCTCGCGCAGAAAGTCCAGCAGCGGCAGCAACGGCAGGCCCAGCACGGTGAAATGGTCGCCCTGAACATCCAGAAACAGCTGCGCGCCCAATCCTTCCACCTGATAGGCCCCCACCGCGCTCAAGACCGCCGGCCCGGCCCGGTCAAGGTAATCGTCGAGAAAGGCATCGGAAAACCGCCGCATGGTCAGGCGGGCGCTGTCGGCATGCTGCCAGACGATGCCGCCGTCCCGCACGGCGGTCACCGCGCTGGTCAGGCGGTGGGTCCGTCCGCGCAGGGCGGCCAGCTGGTCGCGCGCCGCCGGCCGGTCGGCCGGCTTGTCGAACCATGTTCCGTCGCAATCCAGCATCTGGTCGGCCCCGATCACCAGGATGCCGGGATGGCGGGCCGAAACCTGCATCGCCTTCAGTCCGGCCAGAACCTGGGCCGGCCGCAGCGGGTTGTCGGTCTCCTGACGGATGGACCGGCGGATTTCGTCCTCGTCCACCTGGGCGGCGTCGACGGCGAAGGAAATTCCGGCCCGGTCCAGCATGGTCCGCCGCGTCGCCGAACCCGAGGCCAGAACGATCATCCGACCCTCCCGTCGCGCTTGGCGGCATGCTGGGCCTGCAACTGCATGATGGTCGCCGAAGCTTCCTCGATCGAACGGCGGCTGACGTCGACCACCGGCCAATCGTGGCGCGAAAACAGCTTGCGGGCAGAGGCCACCTCTTCCCGCACTTTTTCGAACTGGGCGTATTCGGCGTCCTCGTCGTGATTGAGGAAACGCAGGCGCGAGCGGCGGATGTCGGACAGGCTTTTGGGATCCTTGGTCAGGCCGACCACCAGGGGCCAGCGCAGGGATTCCAGCTGCGACGGCAACGGAACCCCGGGCACCAGCGGATAATTGGCGCATTTGTAGCCGCGGTTGGCGAGATACATGCATGTCGGCGTCTTCGAGGTTCTGGACACCCCGACCACCACGATGTCGGCGTCGTCCAAATCGTCCAGCAACTGGCCGTCGTCATGGGCCAGGGTGAATTGCATGGCGTCGATGCGGGCGAAATATTCGGCATCCAGCTGATACTGGCGGCCGGGCGTGGCGCCGGTGACGACGGCGCCGAAATAGCCGGCCAAGGCCCCCATCACCGGATCGAGCACCGGAATGAACGGCAGCCGCATCCGGCGGCAGGCTTCCTCCAGCACCGACCGGACGGCGCCGTCGACCAGAGTGCACAAGACGATGCCGGGATTTTCCTCGATGCCGGCGATGACCCGTTCGACCTGGCCCTGACTGCGCACCAGCCACCAATTGTGCTGTGTGGCGTTGATCCCTTCGAACTGGACCAGACAGGCGCGAGCGATGGAAATCACGGTTTCGCCGGTCGCGTCGGAAACCAGATGCAGGTGAAAGCTGTCCATGAGACCTTGTGGATAAGAGCGGGAAGACGGGGATAACCCGGGGCTTGCGGCAAAGGCGGCATTTTTCACCCCCGTTCACCCGATTCCACCCCTGGCCCTGCCCGTCTGTCGATAAAACCGGAGCCGGTTCCCAAGATAGCGTGAATCACCGTCGTCTTCATCCGCTTTCCCCATGATCGACGACTCGCGGGACGGCAGCAAAGCGGGCTTATACCGCCCCCATCCACAGAAGGCGGCAAACCGGGCGGCCTGGGTATTAATCTGTGGATAAAATCGGGATGGCGAAGCATCCCCGTCTTCCACAGGCCCAACAACACTCAGCCACCTTTCTTCTCTCTTTCAAACCTTGTATGACCTTAACCGCACCAGCCAATCGGGATCCGCCGTGACCAGCTCAGCTTCGACCAAACCCTTTCTGCGCGCCCTTGCCGGAGAAACCCTGACGCCGCCGCCATTCTGGCTGATGCGACAGGCCGGCCGCTATCTGCCGGAATACCGCCAGACCCGGGCCCAGGCCGGCAGTTTCCTCGATCTGTGCTACAACCCCGATCTTGCGGTCGAAGTCACCCTGCAGCCGCTGCGGCGCTACGGCTTCGACGCCGCGATCCTGTTTTCCGACATCCTGGTGGTCCCCGACGGGCTTGGACAGGACGTTTCCTTCCGGGAAGGCGAGGGACCTGTGCTGACGCCGATCCGCTCGGCAATGGATCTGGACCGTCTCGACCTCTCGGGCCTGCACCGGCGACTCGATCCGGTCTACCGTACGGTCAGCGGCCTCAGCACCGCCATTCCGCCGACCACCGCCCTGATCGGTTTCTCCGGTGCGCCGTGGACCGTGGCCACCTACATGATCGAAGGCGGCGGCTCGAAGGATTTCTCTCAGGCCAAGCGCCTGATGTGGGGTCAGCCCGAGCTGTTCGCCCGGCTGATGGACCTGCTGGTCGAGGCGACCGGGCAATATCTGATCCGCCAGATCGACGCCGGGGCGGAAGCCATCCAGATTTTCGACACCTGGGCCGGGGCCTTGCCCGAAACGGAATTCCGCCGCTGGGTGATCGAGCCGACCCGCCGGCTGGTCGAGCGCATCCGCGCCGAACGGCCGGGAATCCCGGTGATCGGTTTCCCGCGTGGGGCCGGCATCCTGTACGAAACCTACGTCCGCGAAACCAGGGTTTCCGGCGTCAGCCTCGATTCCTCGGTTCCGCTGGACTGGGCCGCCGCCACGCTGCAGCCGCATTGCACCGTGCAGGGCAACCTGGACCCCATTCTTCTGGTGGCGGGCGGCGAGGCCCTGGATGCCGGCATCGACCGGGTTCTGCGGACGCTGGGCAAGGGGCCGTTCATCTTCAACCTGGGGCACGGCATCATTCCGCCGACGCCGCCGGAGAACGTGGCCCGGCTGGCCGAGCGGGTGAAGTCGTTCAAGGGGTGATGCGATCATGACCAGGACAGCGGTGGTTCTGTTCAACATGGGCGGGCCGGATTCGCTGGATGCGGTCGAACCGTTCCTGTTCAACCTGTTCAACGACCCCTCCATCATCGGGGCACCCTGGCCGGTCCGGCCCTTGCTGGCCCGGTTCATCTCCGGCCGGCGCGGTCCCGTCGCCCGCGAAATCTACCGCCAGCTGGGCGGCCGCTCGCCCATCGTCGAGCAGACCGAAAAACAGGCCGCCGCCCTGGAAGCCGCCCTGGGACCGGACTTCAAGGTGCTGATCGCCATGCGCTATTGGCATCCTTTCACCGCCCAGGCCGTGGCCCAGGCCCGGCAATGGGGGGCCGAGCGGGTGGTGCTGCTGCCGCTTTATCCGCAATTTTCCACCACCACCAGCCGGTCCAGCCTGCGGTGCTGGCGGGTAGAGGCGGCCAAGGCCGGTCTGTCCGTGCCGACGGACATCATCTGCTGCTATCCCGACCAGCCGGGTCTGGTGGCGGCCTTGGCCGATCTGGTGCGGACCGGCTGGACCGAGGCGGCCCGGAGCGGCCGGCCCAGGGTTCTGTTTTCGGCGCACGGCCTGCCGCAATCGGTGGTCGACAAAGGTGATCCCTATCCGTTGCAGGTGGAACTGACAGCCCGGTCCGTGGTCGCCGCTGCGGCCATTCCCGATCTGGATTGGATCGTCTGCTATCAAAGCAGGGTCGGTCCGATGAAGTGGATCGGGCCGGCCACCGAGGATCAGCTGGAGCGGGCCGGCGAGGACAAGGTGCCGGTGGTGGTGGTTCCCATCGCTTTCGTGTCGGAACATTCGGAAACCCTGGTCGAGCTGGATATCGAATACCGCCACCGCGCCGAAAGCCTGGGAGTTCCCGCCTATGTCCGGGTGCCGGCGGTGGGATCGCATCCGGACTTCATCGACGGATTGGCCCGGCTGGTGCGCGACCCCGGCTCTGTCCGCGGCCGGGCTTGCGCCGCCCTCGGCAACCGCTGCCCGTGGAAGGAAGAAAAGGCATGAGCGGCGAAGGCTATCTGTGGCTGAAGGCGCTGCATGTCATCGCGGTGATTTCGTGGATGGCCGGTCTTCTGTATCTGCCCAGGCTGTTCGTCTATCACTGTCAGGTCGAATGCGGGTCCGAAACATCGGAATTGTTCAAAATCATGGAGCGCCGGTTGCTGAAGGCGATCATGGTTCCGGCGGCGGCGATCGCCTGGGCCGCCAGCCTGACGATGGCGGTGATCGGGGGACTGTTCCAGGATGGTTGGTTTCACGTGAAACTAACTATGGTGATTGCGATGACCGCATCACACTACATGATGACGAAATGGAAGAATGACTTTGCTGCCGACCGCAATGTCCGGCCGCAGAAATTCTATCGGATCGCCAACGAGGTCCCCACCCTTCTGATGATCGGCATCGTCGTTCTGGTGGTCCTGAAACCCTTCTGACCTGCCGCAACGCACAACAAAATGGCGTTTGACAGGACCCTTTGCTTTGGCTAATGCTTGGCCCTGCTTTCGGGGTTGCCCGTAGCCCTGTTTTCCTGAACACATCCAGGCCGTCTCCGTTTCCCTTCGCCACGGGTTGTCCCGTGGTCCCGCCCCTTGGCAACGGACCGGCAGATCCCCTTGACGGATACCCCCCATGCATCTGCAGGAATTGAAGAAAAAGTCTCCGGCCGAACTTCTGGCTTTTGCCGAAGAACTTCAGATCGAGAACGCCAGCACGCTGCGCAAGCAGGACATGATGTTCGCCATCCTGAAGCAGCTGGCCGACAATGATCAGCCCATCTATGGCGACGGCGTTCTGGAAATCCTGCAGGACGGTTTCGGTTTTCTGCGCAGCCCCGAGGCGAACTATCTGCCCGGTCCGGACGACATCTACATCAGCCCCAGCCAGGTGCGGCGCTTCGGTCTGCGGACCGGCGACACCGTCGAGGGGCAGATCCGGTCGCCCAAGGACGGCGAACGCTATTTCGCCCTGCTCAAGGTCAACGCCATCAATTTCGAGCCGCCGGAAAATGTCCGGCACCGCATCAATTTCGACAATCTGACCCCGCTTTATCCCGATGAAAAGCTCAGCCTGGAACTGGCCGATCCGACCAAGAAGGACCTGACCACCCGGGTCATCGATCTGGTCGCCCCCATCGGCAAGGGTCAGCGCGCCCTGATCGTCGCGCCGCCGCGCACCGGCAAGACGGTGATGCTGCAAAACATCGCCCACGCCATTTCCGCCAACCATCCGGAAGTCTATCTGATCGTCCTGCTGATCGACGAACGGCCGGAAGAAGTCACCGACATGGCCCGTTCGGTGAAGGGCGAGGTCATCAGCTCGACCTTCGACGAACCGGCGTCGCGCCACGTCCAGGTCACGGAAATGGTGCTGGAAAAGGCCAAGCGTCTGGTCGAGCACAAACGCGACGTGGTCATCTTGCTGGATTCCATCACCCGTCTGGCGCGCGCCTACAACACCGTGGTGCCCAGTTCGGGCAAGGTGCTGACCGGCGGTGTCGACGCCAACGCCCTGCAGCGCCCCAAGCGCTTCTTCGGCGCGGCCCGCAACATCGAGGAGGGTGGCTCGCTGTCCATCATCGCCACCGCCCTGATCGATACCGGCAGCCGCATGGACGAAGTGATTTTCGAGGAATTCAAGGGCACCGGCAATTCCGAGATCATCCTGGACCGCAAGCTGTCGGACAAGCGCACCTTCCCGGCCATCGACATCACCAAGTCGGGAACCCGCAAGGAAGAATTGCTGGTCGACAAGGGCGTGCTGTCCAAGATGTGGGTGCTGCGCCGTATCCTGATGCCGATGGGCGTCATCGACGCGATGGAGTTCCTGGTCGACAAGCTGAAGCAGTCGAAGAACAATTCGGACTTCTTCGACGCGATGAACTCGTAGCGGAATTCACGATGGTGAAGGCCCCTCCGTCATCGGAGGGGCCTTTTTCATGTGGGATCGTGCGGATGGCGGGTCTTGCTTTGTGCCCGCGACTTCCAGTCTTCCACCGGGGCGATATCGTCCAGCTTGAATGACTTGGGCTGTTGGGCAGGTCCGTCGTGATGGCCTTCGCCGGGAACGGCCACGTGCATCTGCGCCCGCGACTTCCAGTCGTTGCCCTCGTGTCCGTGATGAATGACCACCCGCACCGGATTGCGGCGCAGATAGGACGACAACCAGGCGCTCAGCAGCATCGGCGGCACCACCACCGCCAGGAACCGGCTGGCCAGGGTCCAGAAGGTGTCGCGGCCGGTTTCGACGATGATCGCTTCCTTGCATTCGTAGCGGTCGCGAAAACTGCCCTGGCACTGAGTGGCCATGCGATCCTTGACCGTCGTCGAACCGTGATGTTCGATGGCTCCGGGCGGCAGCAAGGCGAACAGCAGCCAACCGACCAGGGCCATCCACAGCAGACAGCCGGCCGTCACCGACCATACCAGGGCAGCCCGCTTCGTCTTGGTCATCGTTTCTCCCCCGGGGAGGCGAATCCTCCCCCTCTCCATCTATAGGCTCATTGCGGCAGCAGGACCAGGGATCCGGTCGTCAGCCGGGCTTCCAGGTCACGATGGGCCTGGGCGGCCTGATCCAGGGGATAGCTGCGGCTGACCTCGACCTTCACCGTGCCGTCGGCGACCACGGCGAACAGCTCGGCCGCCGAAGCCACCAGATCGGCGCGCTTGGCGGTATAGGTCATCAGACTGGGCCGGGTCAGGAACAGCGACCCCTTGGCCGCCAGGATGCCGGTATCGAAAGGGGCGATCTTGCCCGAGCTTTGCCCGAAGCTGACCATCATTCCCAAAGGCCGCAGGCAGTCCAGCGAGCGTTCGAAGGTATCCTGGCCGACCGAATCGTAGACCACGGCCACACCGGCCCCATCGGTGATCTCGCGGACCCGGGCGGCAAAGTTCTCGCGGGTATAAAGGATCGGGTGGTGGCAGCCATGCGCCTGGGCCAGGGCTGCCTTTTCCTCGGACCCGACGGTACCGATCACCGTGGCGCCCAGGTGGCTGGCCCACTGGCACAGCAGCAGACCGACACCGCCGGCGGCGGCATGGACCAGGATGGCGTCGCCTGGCTGCACCCGGTAGGTGCGGCGCAGCAGATACTGGGCGGTCATGCCCTTCAGCATCATGCCGGCGGCCTGGGTGTCGGTGATGGCGGCTGGCAGCCTGACCAGACGATGGGCGGGAATGACCCGCCGCTCGGCATAGGCGCCGATGGGGGGATTGGCATAGGCGACGCGGTCGCCCGGCTGCAGACCGTCGCTGTCGGGCCCGACCGCCTCGACGATGCCGGCGCCCTCCAGACCCAGGACGGTGGGCAGGGCGGCCGGATACAGGCCGGTCCGGTGGTAGACGTCGATGAAATTGACCCCGATGGCGGTCTGGCGCAACAGAACCTCGCCGGGGCCGGGGGCCGGCACCGCGACATCCTCGAAAGTCATCACCTCGGGACCGCCGGTGCGATGGATGCGGATGGCCTTGCTCATCGGGATGCTCCTTCAAGACGCAGCAGGAAACGCTTGGTGTCGATGCCGTCCAGGCCGGAATAGCCGCCCAGGGACCCGTTGCCGCCCAACACGCGATGACAGGGGATCAGGATCGGCAGGGGATTGCGGCCGCAGGCGCCGCCCACCGCCCGCGGCGAAGTTTTCAGATCGCTGGCCAGATCGCCGTAGGTGCGGG
This sequence comes from uncultured Rhodospirillaceae bacterium, assembly GCA_903941095.1. GTDB lineage: Bacteria > Pseudomonadota > Alphaproteobacteria > Rhodospirillales > Magnetospirillaceae > Magnetospirillum. Next base: position 37,933 of record CAJANN010000366.1, read on the forward strand.
TGGCCCCGAAATCGATCTGCTGCAATTGCTGCCAGACCTTGCGCTGGAAAGCGGTCCCGTGCGGGGCCAGGGGCAGGGAAAAACGGCGCAGGCGACCGGCGAAATAGGCTTCAACCTGATCGCGGGCCTCTTCCAGCAACGGGCCGGGGGGGTCTTCGCTGTCCGGCGGCCAACCCCATTCGACGGCGACGATGGCATCGTCTTCGGCAAACAGGGTCAGCGGCCCGATGGGGCTGTTGGTGGTGATCTGGGGCATTGGTCCAACCTGTTCAAGCCGCAACGTGTCCGGTTCAGGCTAACGCGAAAGAAGGGCGGTGCGCAACGCGGCAGGGTCGGTGATCGGAGCGGAACAGGTCGAACCGCGGCAGACATAGGCCGTGGCCCGGCCGTCCAGCGGACTTTTGCCGGCAGCGGGATGGTGGGCGGGCAGGGGGGACCCGTCGGTCCGCAGCAGGATGCGGTTGGGCAGGGACACCGACGCCACCGCCCGTTCCAGGGCCTGACCGCCGGCACCGTCGGCGATGACCACCTGGACGGGGTCGGCCAGCAGATCGAAGGCCGCCAGCAGGGCGGTCATGTTGGGATGGCTTTCCGCCGGCAGGCCGGAAAAGGCGTCGATGGTGGCCTCGGCCCGTTGCCGCCAGCGTTCTTCCCCGGTCAGCAGCCACAGCCGGGCCAGGACCTGGGCCAGGATGCCGTTGGCCGAGGGAATTGCGGAATCATGGACCGGCTTGGGGCGGACCACCAGATCGTCGGCCCCGGCGGCGGACTGGAAAAAGCCGCCGCCGCCGCCGTCCCAATGATGGGTCTGGGCGGCGTCGGCCCAACCGATGGCATGGTCCAGCAGGGCGGCTTCCCCGCCGGTTTCGAACAGGGCCAGGGCGGCCAGGGCCATCATCGCCAGATCGTCGGCCAGGCCGGTTGCGGCCACCCGGCCCAGCCGCATGGAATGGACCAGCCGGCCATCGGGCAGGGCCATGCGGGTGCGGATGCAATCATAGGCCCGCCGGGCCGCCAGCCGCCATTCATCGCGATCGAAGACGAAGGCGGCTTCGGCCAGGGCGGCGATCATCAATCCGTTCCAATCGGCCAGAACCTTGTCGTCGCGGCCGGGCCGCACCCGGTTTTCCCGCTCTTGCCACAGGATGGCCCGGCCTTTGGCCAACAGCTCCTCGGCCCCTTCCGGCTGGTCGCCGAGCCGGTTGAGGATGACCGAACCCTCCCAGTTGCCGCGGCGGGAGACATCGTATGCCTGCCGGAACCAGCGGGCGGTTTCCGGGTCCAGCAAGGCGTCGATCCGCTCCGCCGTCCATACGTAGAAGCGGCCTTCGTGACCTTCGGAATCGGCATCCAGGGTGGCGGCGAAAGCCCCGCCCTCGGCCAGCATCTCGCGCAGCAGCCAGTCGACGGTTTCGGCGACGCGCTCGCGCAGCAGCGGCTCGCCGGAATCCTGCCAGACCAGGGTCAGCAGGGAAACCAGCTGGGCATTGTCGTAAAGCATCTTCTCGAAATGCGGCACCAGCCAAAGCTCGTCGGTGGAATAGCGCATGAAGCCGCCGCCCAGATGATCGTAGATGCCGCCCTGGCAGATACGGTTCAGCGTCAGGGTGACCGCCTGGCGCATGGCCTGGTCGCCGGTCCGCAGCGCCGAGCGCCACAGGAAGTCGAACAGGCCGGGCTGGGGAAATTTCGGGGCGCCGGAAATGCCGCCATGCCGGGTGTCGACCATGCGCAGGACCTGACGGGCCGATCGGTCCAGAATGTCGGGCGACAATTTTCCCGGCCCCGGCGACTGGGCGTTGCGGTCCAGCCCCCGCTTCAGGCTGGCGACGTTTTCCCGGACGCGGTCGGGGGTCAGTTCCCACGACCGCGCCACCGCCCGCAGCACGTCGGGAAAACCCGGACGGCCCCAGCGTTCGGCAGGGGGGAAATAGGTGCCGCCCCAGAACGGTTCGCCATCCGGGGTGCAGAACATGGTCAGCGGCCAGCCGCCATGCTGTCCCATCATGCCCAGCGCCTGCTGATAGATCGAATCGAGATCGGGGCGTTCCTCGCGGTCGATCTTGATGTTGACGAACAGGTCGTTCATCAGTCCGGCGATGGAAGGGTCCTCGAAGCTTTCATGGGCCATGACATGGCACCAGTGGCAGGCGGCATAGCCGATGGACAGCAGGATCGGCTTGCCGGTGGCTTTGGCTTCGGCCAGGGCGTCGGCCCCCCACGGCCACCATTGCACCGGGTTGTCCCGATGCTGCAGCAGATAGGGACTGGTTTCCCCGGCAAGGCGGTTGGTCATGGACGAAGATCCCCTGGTGGTCGTTGCGAAGGCGGGTCCGAAGGCTTAGTTTGGTATTCCACCAAGCTTTGGCAAGCCGCAAAGGGGCGGGTCATGAAGATCAGCATCGATATCGACTGCACACCGGAAGAGGCCCGCACCTTTCTGGGCCTGCCCGATATCCGCCCCATGCAGGATGCCCTGATGCGGCAGATCCAGGAGCGCATGACCACCAGTCTGCATGCGATGGAACCCGAAGTCATGTTGAAGACGTGGCTGCCGGCCGGGGTTCAAGGCATGGAGCAGATGCAGAAGATGTTCTGGGCCCAGGTCGCCGGGGCCGGCCGTCGGGAGAAGAAAGAGTGAGCCTGCCCATCGATCCACCGCCTTATTTCCGCCTGCACGCCTTCATCTGCACCAACCGCCGTCCCGATGGCACGCCGCGCGGGTCGTGTGCCGGCCACGGGTCCGAGGCTTTGCGCGATTACCTGAAGGCCAAGGCCAAAGAGGCCGGGCTGGGCGACGTCCGCATCAATTCCGCCGGCTGTCTGGACCGCTGCGGCCTGGGGCCGGTGCTGGTGATCTATCCCGAAGGCGTGTGGTACGGCTTCAGGACCCATGCCGACATCGACGAGATCCTGACCACCCATCTGGTCGGCGGCGGCCGGGTCGAACGGCTGATGCTGCGTCCCGACCAGGGGAAATGACCGCCACCATCTTTGCCCTGGCCAGTGCTCCCGGCCGGGGCGGCGTCGCCGTCTATCGCCTGTCGGGGCCCTTGGCCGGACCCGTCCTGCTGGCCCTGGGCGGGTCTTCCTTGCCGCCGCCGCGCCGCGCCGTCCGCATCCGGCTGGTCCATGACGGCGAGACCATCGACGACGGTCTGGCCTTGTGGTTTCCCGCTCCGGCCAGCTTCACCGGCGAAGACGTCGTCGAACTGCACCTGCATGGCGGCCGTGCCGTCGCCGCCGCCCTGGGCGAGGCGCTGGTCCAGGCCGGGCTGCGGCCGGCCGAGCCCGGCGAATTTTCCCGGCGGGCCTTCCTGAACGGCAAGCTGGACCTGACCCGGGCCGAGGCCATCGCCGATCTCGTCGATGCCGAGACGGCGGCCCAGCGCCGGCAGGCCCTGCTGCAGCTGGACGGCGGACTGGACCGGCTGGCCGAAGGCTGGCGCGACGATCTGATCCGCGCCCTGGCCTTGCTGGAAGCCTGCATCGATTTTTCCGACGAGGACCTGCCCGATGGCGTCGCCGATCAGGCCGGGCAGGCGGTGGCCGCCCTGGCCGTCGAACTGGAGCGTCATCTGGGCGCCGGCATCCGTCATGAACGTCTGCGCGACGGCATCCATGTCGCCATCCTGGGGGCGCCCAATGCCGGCAAGTCCAGTCTGCTGAACCGGCTGGCCGGGCGCGAGGTGGCCATCGTTTCCGCCACCGCCGGCACCACCCGCGACGTCATCGAGGTGCATCTGGACCTGGGGGGCTGGCCGGTGGTGCTGGCCGATACCGCCGGCCTGCGCGACGCCGCCGGAGAGATCGAGGCGGAAGGCATCCGCCGCGCCCTGGCCCGGGCCGAGGCCGCCGACCTGCGCCTGCTGGTGTTCGACGCCGCCGCCCTGCCGGTCCTGGACCCGGCGACCCTGGCCCTGGGCGGCGAGGGGACGCTGTCGGTGATCAACAAGTCCGATCTGGCCGTTTCGTCGAATCCTGTCGACGATGCGGCGGCGATCATGGTATCCGCCCGCACCGGCGACGGATTGGACATCCTGCTCAAGCGGCTGGAGGCGGAAGTCGCCGCCCGCTTCGCCACCCATGCCGCTCCGGCGCTGACCCGGTCGCGGCATCGGGCGGCGGCGTCCGAGGCCCTGGTGGCCCTGGGCCGCTTCGATCCGCATCGGGGCCTGGAACTGGCCGCCGAGGAATTGCGGACGGCGGCCCACGCCATCGGACGCATCAGCGGGCGGGTGGATGTCGAGGACGTGCTGGACGTGGTGTTCCGCGATTTCTGTATCGGCAAGTAAGGTGTTTCACGTGAAACGAGATGCGCATCTGTCCGCCGACGTGGTGGTCATCGGGGCCGGCCACGCCGGCTGCGAGGCCGCCGCCGCCGCCGCCCGGACCGGGGCGGCCACCATCTTGCTGACCCAGCGGCTGGACACGATCGGCGAGATGAGCTGCAACCCGGCCATCGGCGGCCTGGCCAAGGGCCAGCTGGTGCGCGAGATCGACGCCCTGGACGGATTGATGGGACGGGCCATCGACCGGGCCGGCATCCAGTTCCGCATTCTCAATCGCTCCAAGGGTCCGGCGGTGCAGGGGCCGCGGGCCCAGGCCGACCGCAAGCTGTACCGGCAGGCGATGCGCGCCCTGCTGGACGAACAGCCCGGCCTGACCCTGGTGCAGGGCACCGCCGAGGATCTGCTGATCGATGCCGGGCGAGTGCGGGGGGTGACGCTGGCCGATGGCCGGACCATCGCCGCCGGAGCGGTGGTGGTCACCACCGGCACCTTCCTGGGCGGCCTGATCCATTGCGGCGAGCGGCACTGGCCGGCGGGCCGCTTCGGCGACGCTCCCAATTACGGCCTGTCCCGGGCTTTGATCCGGCTGGGTCTGCCGCTGTCGCGTCTGAAGACGGGAACTCCGGCCCGGCTGGACGGCCGCACCATCCGCTGGGACGATCTGGACATGCAGGCCGGCGACGATCCGCCGGTGCCGTTTTCCACCCTGACCGACGCCATCACCCTGCCGCAGGTCCGCTGCGGCATCACCACCACCACGGCGGCCACCCATGCGGTGATCCGCGCCAACCTGCATCGGTCGGCGATGTATTCCGGGCGCATCCACAGCGTCGGGCCACGCTATTGTCCATCCATCGAGGACAAGATCGTCCGCTTCGCCGACAAGGACCGCCATCAGATCTTTCTGGAGCCCGAGGGGCTGGACGACGACACCGTCTATCCCAACGGCATTTCCACCTCGCTGCCGGCCGATGTGCAGGATGTCCTGATCCGCACCATGCCGGGGCTGGAGCGGGTGACGATCCTGCGGCCCGGCTATGCCATCGAATATGATTTCGTCGATCCCCGGGCCTTGCGCCGCTCGCTGGAGACCCGGGCGGTGCGCGGTCTGTTTCTGGCCGGACAGATCAACGGCACCACCGGCTACGAGGAAGCCGGAGCGCAGGGATTGATGGCCGGACTGAATGCCGCCCGGCAGGGCGCCGGGTCCGACCCGCTGATCCTGGATCGTGCCGACGCCTATATCGGGGTGATGATCGACGATCTGGTCAGCCTGGGGACCAGCGAGCCCTATCGCATGTTCACCTCGCGCGCCGAATACCGGCTGCACCTGCGGGCCGACAATGCCGATCTGCGGCTGACCGCCAAGGGCGAGGCGGCGGGTTGCGTCGGCGCCGTCCGGTGGCGGCGCTTCACCGCCCGGCAGCGGGCGCTGGAAGGGGGGCGGGCATTGCTGGACACCTTGTCGGCCAGTCCGACCGCCCTGCGCCGGCACGGCCTGTCGGTCAACCAGGACGGCGTCGCCCGCTCGGCCTGGGACCTGCTGGGCTATCCCGAGATGAGCCTGGACCGATTGCTGCCGGTCTGGCCCGAGCTGGCCGGCCTGGACGCCGCCACCGCCGGCCAGCTGGAGATCGAGGGCAAGTACCGCGGCTATCTCGACCGGCAGGAGGCCGACATCCGCGCCTACCGCCGCGACGAGGATCTGTCCCTGCCCGACGACCTGGATTATGCGGCCATCGGCTCGCTGTCCAGCGAAGTGCGGCAGAAGCTGTCGGCGGCCCGCCCGGCCAGTCTGGCCGCCGCCGCCCGCATTCCCGGAGTCACGCCGGCGGCGATCACCGCCCTTTTGGGGCATGTGAAACGGCGGATCGGCCCATGATCGACATATGGTGTTTCACGTGAAACAGAACCCCTATGGAATGGATGACTTCCAACGTGACCTCGCCGTTTCACGTGAAACAGTGGACCGGCTGCAGGTCTATGCCGATTTGCTGACGAAGTGGCAGGCCCGCATCAATCTGGTCGGGCCGGAAACCATCCCCAGCCTGTGGCAGCGGCATTTCCTGGATTCCGCGCAGCTTTTCCCACTTGTTCCCCAATTCGTCCACAGACTTGTCGACATGGGGTCGGGGGCCGGCTTTCCCGGTCTGGTGCTGGCGCTGCTGGGGGCGCCCGACGTCCATCTGATCGAAAGCGATGCCCGTAAGTGCGCCTTCCTGCGCGAGGCCGCCCGCGTCACCGCCACGCCGGTGACCATCCATAACGCCCGCATCGAGCAGGTGGCTCCGCTGGGGGCGGGTCTGGTTACCGGCCGGGCCCTGGCGCCGCTGGAAAAACTGCTGTCCTGGGCCGAACGGCATCTGGCGCCGCACGGCTCGTGCCTGTTTCTGAAAGGGCAGGGGGCGGAAGACGAATTGACCCGGGCGGCCAAAGAATGGATATTCACCCTCGACCGGGTTACCTCACGGACCGACCCGGCCGGCTCCATCCTTTACCTGAGAGAGGTACGCCGTGGTCGAGCAGAGCGTTAGCAACGCCCCCACGAAGGCCGCCCGCATCATTGCCATCGCCAACCAGAAGGGCGGCGTCGGCAAGACCACCACCGCCATCAATCTGGCGACGGCAATGGCGGCGACCCGCAAGAAAGTCCTGCTGATCGACCTGGACCCGCAGGGCAACGCCAGCACCGGCCTGGGCGTCGGCCGCGGCGACCGGGCGGTCAATTCCTATCACGTGCTGATCGGCGAGGCCCGGCTGGCCGATGCCTTGCAGGAAACCGAGATCCCCGGCCTGACCGTGGTGCCGTCGGGCGTCGACCTATCGGGCGCCGAGATCGAGCTGGTGGAAATGAGCCGGCGCGAGGTGCGGCTGGCCGAGGCCCTGAAGCCGGCGGTGGCCGGCTGGGATTATGTGCTGATCGATTGTCCGCCGTCGCTGAACCTGCTGACCCTGAACGCCCTGGTGGCGGCCCATGCGGTGATGGTGCCGCTGCAGTGCGAGTTCTTCGCCCTGGAAGGCATCAGCCATCTGGTCAAGACCATCGAGGCCATCCGCCAGGGATTCAATCCCGGCCTGGAGCTGCAGGGCATCGTGCTGACCATGTTCGACAAGCGCAACAACCTGACCGAGCAGGTGGCCGCCGACGTCCGGGAATTCTTCGGCGACAAGGTCTATCAGACGGTGATTCCGCGCAATGTCCGCATCTCCGAGGCACCGTCGCACGGCAAGCCGGTGCTGATCTACGACCATAAATGCAGCGGATCGGAAGCCTATATCCATCTGGCGGCGGAAATGCTGAAGCGCGAGCGGCGCGTCACAACAGGGGTTTAAGAACGGTGGCAGAGGAAAAGCGACGCAATCTGGGCCGCGGCCTGTCGGCATTGCTGGGTGATTCGGCGGTGGCGGCGGCCACGGCGGTGCTGGACGGCTCGGCCCTGGCCGGGGCGGCCCGGCCCGCCGGCCTGCGCACCCTTCCCATCGGCGAACTGAAGCCCGGCAAGTTCCAGCCGCGCCGCCAGTTCGACGAGGCGGCCATCGCCGATCTGGTGGAATCGGTGCGTTCGAAGGGGGTGCTGCAGCCGATCCTGGTGCGGCCCTACCAGGGAAGCTACGAGATCATCGCCGGCGAACGGCGCTGGCGGGCGGCGCAGCGGGCGCAGCTGCACGAAGTCCCGGTGATCATCCGCGAGCTGACCGACAAGGAAGCCCTGGAAGTCGCCTTGGTGGAAAACCTGCAGCGCCAGGATTTGACGGCGCTGGAAGAGGCCGACGGCTATCGCCGGCTGGTCGACGAATTCAGCCACACCCAGGAAGAGCTGGCCAAGGCGGTCGGCAAGTCGCGCAGCCATGTCGCCAACATGATGCGCCTGCTGGCCCTGCCCGACCCGGTCAAGGATCTGCTGGAACAGGGCCGCATCAGCGCCGGCCACGCCCGGGCCTTGCTGACCTCGCCCGACCCCGCCGGTCTGGCCCGGCAGGTGGTCGACCGTCAGCTCAACGTCCGCCAGACCGAGAAGCTGGCCGGGGCAGGGGGCAAGCCCAAGGCGGCGGGGGGGCGTCCGTCCAAGGCCTCGGCCAAGGATGCCGACACCGCCGCCCTGGAACGCGACCTGACCGAGATGCTGGGCTGCCACGTCCGCATCACCCCCCAGGGCAAGGGCGGCGAGCTGACCATCGAATATGGCAGCCTGGAGCAGCTCGACGACATTCTGTCGCGGCTGTCCGGCGAGAAATAGAGCGGCGCGGCTTGCTCTGAGGCGTCCTATTCGATCCGGCAGGCCTGGGCGAAATCCAGGCGCGGTCCACGCGGATACAGCCCGGCCGGATCGCCGTAGCCGATATTGAGCAGGAAGTTGGACTTCCAGGTGGTGCCGGCCAGGAAGGCGGCATCTACCCGGGCGGTGTCGAAGCCGCTCATCGGTCCGCAATCCAGCCCGACCGCCCGCAGGGCCAGGATGAAATAGGCCGCCTGCAGCGTGGAATTGCGGAACGCCGTGGAATCGATCAGCGTTTCGTTGCCGGCGAACCACGATCTGGCGTCGGCATGGGGAAACAGCTCGGGCAGGCGCTCGTAAAAAGACATGTCCTGCGCCAGGATGGCCGTCACCGGGGCGGCCATGGTCTTGTCCAGGTTGCCGGGGGCCAGGGCCGGCCGCAGCTTTTCCCTGGCGGCGGCGGAACGGACGAACACCACCCGCAGCGGCTGGCAATTGGCGGAAGTCGGCCCCATGCGGGCCAGGTCCCAGGCCTGACGCAGCAGATCGTCCGGCACCGGCCGTTCCTGCCAGCCGTTATGGGTGCGGGCGTCGCGGAAGACCCGATCAAGCAGGGTGTTTTCGGCCGGGGTGGTCATCGGCTCGCTCCTGTCGTAAAAGAGTGGAAACGGTGTCCTTGAATGTAGGGTAAGGGACGCGTCGGGGTAAGTGGTCATGCGCAATCGGATCATGCGGGCGGGGGTGGCTGTCCTGCTGGCTGCCTGGGGCGGGGCGGCGCAGGCGGCGGATTCCGCCGTGATCTTCACCTATCACCGTTTTGGCGACGACCGTCTGCCGGCGGCCAATACCCGTCTGGACCAGCTGGACGCCCATATCGCCGAATTGAAGAGCGGCGGCTATGCCGTGCTGCCGCTGCCGCAGATCGTCGAGGCCCTGCGCAGCGGCCGGCCCCTGCCGGACAAGGCCGTGGCCCTGACCATCGATGACGCCTGGTATACGGTGTGGGAAAACGCTTGGCCGCGTCTGAAGGCGGCCGGTCTGCCCTTCACCCTGTTCGTGGTAACGGACGAAACCGACCGCGGCGGCGCCGATTACATGAGCTGGGAACGCATCCGCGAGCTGGTGGCGTCGGGTCTGGTGACCATCGGCAGCCAGGGGGCCGGCCATCCGCATATGCCGGCCCTGTCCCGTGCCGGCATGGCCGAGGATCTGGCCAGGGCGCAGACCCGGTTTCAGGTCGAGCTGGGGCGCGCTCCCGATCTGTTCGCGTGGCCCTATGGCGAGATGAGCCTGGAGGCGGCCGAGATCGTCCGCGAAGCCGGCTTCAAGGCGGCGTTCGGCCAGCATTCCGGCCCGGTCTGGAGCAAGGCCGATCCGTGGTTCCTGCCGCGCTTTCCCCTGAACGAGACCTATGGCGAGCCGGACCGCTTCCGTCTGGCGGCCCGGTCGCTGCCGCTGCGGGCGGTGGACATCACCCCCGCCGACCCCCGCCTGACGGTCAATCCGCCGTCCTTCGGCTTCACCCTGGATGCCGAGGTGCCGGGTCTCGACCATCTGGCCTGCTATACCCCGCACGACGGCCGCGCCCAGACCGAACGGCTGGGCGAAAGGATCGAGGTGCGGGTGGCGAAGCCCTATCCGGCCGGCCGCGGCCGCCTGAATTGCACGGCGCCATCCCTGGATGGCCGCTGGCGCTGGTTCGGCTGGCAGTTCTTCGTCCCGCAATGACCCTTCGCTGTCAGGCGGCGGGCGGCGGTTCGTTCAGCGCGCCGCAGCCGCCGCAGGCATAGACGATCGGGGCATCGATGCGGCTCAGATCCATGTTGTGGATCATCATCCGGCCGCACTGGGAGCAGAAATAATCGTTGCCGTCTCGCCCGACGGTGGAGACGCCGGTATTGAACACCTGCCGCTCCCTCACTTCGGAAGACGCCACCGGCAGCATCACGATCTCGACCATAATCATTTTCCTGTCGTTGCGGATTACCAGCCGGCGGCACAGCCGTCGGCGCGGGGGTCGGCGGCCCCTTCGATCATGCCGTCGGCGCGGCGCAGCAGGGCGCCGGCCTGTCCCAGGGCGGAATCAAAGGGGGTCGTCCGGGTCACCGGATGTCCGCAGGCCTGCAAGGCCGGGATCACCTCGGGCGGGAACCGCGATTCCAGTTTCAGGTCGCAGGCGGCCTGCCCGTCCACGGCCCGGCCCAGGGCGAACCGCGGTGCGGTCACCGCCTGTTGCAGATCCTGGCCCAGCAGGATGGCGCGGGTGAAGATCTGGGCGACGATCTGCGGCTGGGCGTCGCCGCCCATGCTGCCCCACACCATCGTGCGCCCGTCCTTCAGGCGGGCCAGGGCCGGGGCCAGGGTGTGCAGCGGCTTGCGGCGCGGCTCCAGGGCGTTGCGGTGGCCGGGGTCCAGGGCGAAGGACGTGGCCCGGTTGTGCCAGACGATCCCCGTCGACGGCGACACCACGCCCGAGCCGAAGGGATGGAACAGGCTTTGGATATAGCTGACGGCCCGGCCCTGGCCGTCGATGACCCCCAGCCAGGCGGTATCGCCATCGGCGGGCTGGTGCGGCCAGGGGGCGGCCCGGGCGGCGTCGATCTCGCCGGCCATGCGGTCCAGCAGATGCTCGGTCAGATAGGTGGTGGCATGAACCGACATGCGGTGCGGATCGGTCAGATGGGCGTTGCGGACGCGATAGGCCAGCTTGGTGGCCTCGGCCAGACCGTGCACCCAGGCGGCACTGTCGGGAACGGTGATACCCAGCCGCAGGAACACCCCCAGCAGGATCAGCGTGGCCAGGCCCTGCGTCGGCGGCGCGGTGGTGAAGACCGTTCCGGCCGGCAGGCCCAGGGACAGCGGCCGGCGCCGCATGCCCCGGTGACGGGCCAGATCCTCGGCCTGCAGCGGCGAGCCGGCGGCCTTCAGGTCGTCGGCCAGGGCGCGGGCGATGCCGCCGCGATAGAAATCGTCCAGGCCGGCCTCGGCCAGCTGCTCCAGAATATCGGCCAGACGGGGCTGAACCTGCAGGGACCCGACCGCGGGAACCTTGTTGCGGTTCAGAAACGTCTGGGCGAAGCCCGGCACCTTGCGCAAGGCGGCCAGGTTGCGGGCGGTGGCCTCGGCCTGATGGCGGGTGACGGCATAGCCGGTCCGGGCCAGATGCACGGCATCTTCGAACAGACGGTCCAGGCCCATGCCGCCGCCCCAATGGCGGGAAATGTCCAGGGCCAGCTGCCAGCCCGACACGGTGCCGGCCACCGTGGCTGCGGCCAGCGGCCCCTTGTGCGGGACCGCTTTCAGGCGGTCCCGGCGGTACAGGTCGCCGTCGACCCTGCCGCCGGCGGCCCCGGACCCGTCGATGGAAACCGGCGGCTTGCCCGGTTCGGCGATCAGCCAGAAGCCGTCGCCGCCCAGGCCGTTCATGTGCGGATAGACCACGGCGCAGGCGGCGGCGGCGGCGATGGCCGCCTCGATGGCGTTGCCGCCTTCGCGCAATACCGCCAGCCCGGCCTGGGCGGCCAGATGATGCGGGGCGGCAACCATGCCGCGCCGGGCCACGGGCGTGTTCAGCATCCTGGATATCCAGTCCGGAGTGGTCGGACGCACATTATTGCGTCAACAAACCTGTCCCGTCCAGAGGCACCGCTCTTGCCCCGCCGCCTGGCATGTGTCTAATGGTGCCATGTCGAATCACCCTTCCACCCTGACCCTGTCCTGGGCGGCGCTGCATCGCGACGCGGTGATCCTGGGCGAGCTGCTGCAGGAAAGGGGGCCTTTCACCGGAATCGTCGCCGTCACCCGCGGCGGCATGATTCCCGCCGCCATCATCGCCGGAATCCTGGCCGTGCGGCTGATCGAAACGGTGTGCATCGCCAGCTATGACGACCGCACCCAGGGCGGCCTGCAGATCCTGAAGGCGGTACCCGGCGACGGGGCCGGATGGCTGGTGATCGACGATCTGGTCGACAGCGGCGCCACCGCCCAGGCGGTCCGCGCCATGCTGCCGGCAGCGCATATCGCCGCCCTGTATGCCAAGCCCAAGGGCTTGGCGCTGGTCGACACCCACGTCACCGCCCTGCCGCAGGGCACCTGGGTGGTGTTTCCCTGGGAAGCCCCCCCGCCCGAGGCTTGATCCGCCATCGGCCCGCGGCCATAATCGGCATTCGAATACCAAATTAAGCCGAGGCCGGTCATGTCGCTGTATGCCAGATCCCACCGCGTCGCCTGGGGCGATTGCGACCCCGCCGGCATCCTGTATACGCCCCGGGTCTTCGATTATTGCAACGAAACCCTGGAAGGCTGGTACCGCGACATCCTGGGCCGGCCGTGGATGCAGATGATCGCCGACGGCACCGGCTCGCCGATGGTGCATGTCGAATGCGACTTCATCCGGCCGATGGTCCCGGACCTGGACCTGACCATCGCCGTGCGCATCGAGCGGCTGGGGGCGTCTTCCATCACCTTTCTGCTGGATGGCGACGGGCCGGACGGCGCCGCGCATTTCCGTGCCAAATACGTGGTGTGCATCACCGATTTCCGGGCGGCCAAGGCCATCGCCATTCCGGCGGAGCTGCGCGACCGGGCCGAGGCCTACGAGCAGGCGACCCGAACGGGCGGGTGACGCGGACATCACCGTCGTCTAATGTGCGGGGCATGAGCCTGCGCCTTGCCATCCTGTCCGATCTGCATGTGGAAAAGGGTCCGTGGACCCCGCCGCCGCTGGAGGCCGATCTGGTCATCCTGGCCGGGGATATCGGCTGGGGGGTCGAAGGGGCGGCGTGGATTGCCGACCATCTGGCCGGCCGCCCGATGGTCTATGTCGCCGGCAACCGGGAATACTGGCACCATCGCGGCGGAGCCGACCCGCTGGCGGAACTGCGCCGCGTCTGTGCCCCGATCGCCGGTCTGCGCTTCCTGCAGGACGAGGTGGCCTGTTTCGACGCCGCCGGCCGCAAGCTGCGGGTGCTGGGCTGCACGTTGTGGACCGATTACGCCCTGACCGGCGACCCGGCGGCGGTCATGGACAAGGCCCAGGCCGGCATGCCCGATTACCGCAACGGCCGCGGCCGCGACGGCGTGCCGCTGACCGCCGCCCAGGTGCGGACCTGGAACGCCGCGTCGGCGGATTTTCTGACGACGGAACTGGCCCGGCCCTTTGCCGGGACCACCCTGGTGGTCACCCACCACCTGCCGTCGGCGCGGGGACTGAAGACGGCGCGGCCGGACCACGTTCCCACCATCTGTTCGGTCACGGCCCTGGACGACGCCATCCTGGCCCACGGACCGGATCTATGGGTGCACGGTCATTCCCACTGGGACTGCGATTATCGCCTGGGCCGGACGCGCATCGTCAGCCGCCAGCGCGGCGCCCCGGAAAACCAAGAGTTCCAGCCGCTTCTGCTGGAGCTTTGACACGGCTATTCGTTGGCGGCCTTCAGAACGGCCCGGGCCTCGTGCTCGTCGATCTGGTGCAGGTCGCTGATGTGGATTTCCCAGTTGGCGACGAACTCGCTGACCGCCAGGGTCAGGCAATCCTCAAGGCTTTTGCCGGTTTCGGCAGCCAGATGCTCAAGGCGTTCCTTGAGATCGCGGGGGATGGTGACCGCCAGGGTTTCCATGATCGTCCTCGAATGGCCGGCAAAAGGGGCAGGGACGGCGAGTTTACCCCCTTCCGTCCCGGCGTGCCAGGGGGTAGAACCGCCGCATGCCCAGTGACAAACGCCCGCATCTGCCCAGGCTTGAAATCGATCCCGCCGACCGGCTGGTCGGCAGTGCCGCACCGGCGTCGGACCAGCCGGCGCCGCGCCGCGCCGCGCCGCGACCGCGCCGGCCGCGAAAGACGGCGGGCGGCCCGCGCAAATCCTGGCTGAAGCGGCTGGTCCTGTGGGGCCTGACCCTGGCCATCTGGGTCGGCATCGGCATCGGCGCCCTGGTCGCCTGGTATGCCATCGACCTGCCCGACATCGACGGCATGACCACTACCACCCGGCGTCCGGCGGTGGTGTTCCAGTCGGCCGACGGCGAAACCTTCGCCACCTTCGGCGACGTCTATGGCCGGCCGCTGGAGCTGGCGGAAATCGCCCCGACCATCGCCCAGGCGGTGCTGGCGACCGAGGACCGCCGCTTCTATCGCCATTTCGGCCTGGACCTGTGGGGGCTGGCCCGGGCCGCCGTCACCAACCTGCGGGCGGGGCGGGTGGTGCAGGGCGGATCGACCCTGACCCAGCAATTGGCGAAGAACCTGTTCCTGACGCCCGACCGTACCTTGAAGCGCAAGGTGCAGGAACTGCTGATGGCCTTGTGGCTGGAACGGCGGTTCAACAAGGATCAGATCCTGACGCTGTATCTGAACCGGGTTTACCTGGGATCGGGAACCTTCGGCGTGGATGCCGCCGCCAAGCGGTATTTCGACGTGTCGGCCAGCCGTCTCGACCTTTACCAGTCGGCGGTGATCGCTGGCCTGCTGAAGGCCCCCAGCCGCTATTCGCCGCTGAACGATCCCGACGCCAGCCACCGGCGGACCCTGGACGTGCTGAGCAACATGGTGGAGGCCGGCTATATCGACCGGCGGACCGCCGATCTGGCCGGACTGACCGGCGCGGCGCGGGCGGTCAAGCGGCCGCTGCCGGCCGGGCGCTATTTCGCCGACTGGATCATGAGCCACCTGGCCGAGATGGGCGAGGTGCAGGATCGCGACATCGTCGTGCGCACCACTCTGGACCTGTCCCTGCAGCGCAAGGCCGAAGGCGACCTCAAGGCCCTGCTGGACGGTCCGGGGGCCAAGGCGGCGGCCGGGCAGGGCGCGGTGGTGGTGATGAGCCCCGACGGCGCCGTGCGGGCCCTGGTCGGCGGCCGCGACTACGACGACAGCCAGTTCAACCGCGCCACCCAGGCGCTGCGCCAGCCCGGCTCGTCCTTCAAGCCGTTCGTCTATCTGGCGGCGATGGAACGGGGCTTCACCCCCGCCGACACCTTCGAGGACGCCCCCATCAAACTGGGCAACTGGAGCCCGGGCAACTACAACGGCAAGTTCGAGGGGCCGGTGTCGTTGCGCCGGGCCTTCGCCAACAGCACCAACACCGTGGCCGTCCGCCTGATCGAAGAGGTCGGTCCCGGCCGGGTCATCAGCCTGGCCCACAAGCTGGGAATCGGCTCGGATCTGCGCAGCGACGCCTCGCTGGCGCTGGGGACCAGCGAAACCAGCCTGCTGGAACTGACCACCGCCTATGCCGCCTTCGCCAATGGCGGCTTCGGCATCGTCGCCTATGGCGTCGACAGCATCGCCGATCCCGATGGCCGCGTGCTGTGGAGCCGGCAGGGCGCCGGCTTCGGCAAGCTGATATCGGATGCGGCGCTGGTGCACATGCAGGACATGATGAGCGCGGTGATCAGCGAAGGCACCGGCAAGGCCGCCCGCCTGGACCGCCCCGCCGCCGGCAAGACCGGCACCACCCAGGATTACCGCGATGCCTGGTTCCTGGGCTTCACCGCCGATTACGTCGGCGGCGTGTGGCTGGGCAACGACGACCAGCGCCACGAGATGAAGAAAGTCACCGGCGGCGGCCTGCCGGCGCAATTGTGGAAAAGCGTGATGATCGCCGCCCATCGCGGCCAGCCGGCCCGGCCGCTGGCGGTTCCCGAACCGCCGCCGCAGGCCCAGGGTCTGGAAGGCACCAACGGGGAATGGCCGGTGGCGCGGACCGGGGCGGGTCCGATCCGGGCGATCGGCAATGCCATCGACGATCTGCTGAACAGCCTGTTCGGGCGGTGACATCCGGCACAGGGTAATCGCCTTTGGCGATCACCCTGCCTTGTTTCATGTCGGCCTCAATCGCCGGCGGGGGCATCCGCCCCCTTAGGCTTCCTCGCTTTCCCTCCGGCCGCTGCGGCGCCCAACGGGCATAGTCCTCGCTACGCTCGTCCAAAGGCGAGCACCCTGACACATCCCGGCATCCGGGCCATCGACTCGGGCGCGGTTTCGCGTCTAAACTGGCCGATGGCGGGATCACATCCGGATCGTGGTGTGGAGGATGGCGTGGCGGAAGATGGCGGACTGGAAATGCTGCTGGACCGGGTTCCCCCGGAAATCGTCCGCAGCTTCACCGAACAGCAGCGCGCCGCCCTGTTCCAGGCCGTCAAGCCGGCCAGCTGGCGCCGCCACCCCATCAATATCCGGCTGACCTTTCCATTTCTGGGCAGCCGCTTCTTCGTCACCGTGGTCGGGGGGGCGGAAAAACGCTCGGGCGAGCGGGTCGGCCGGGAACGGCGCATGTTTCCCTTGCGCACCGCCGGCAATGTGCTGTTCCTTCTGGGCCTGGGCGGTGCCTTCTATGCGGCGGCCGTCCTGGGTATCGTCTTCTTTTCCAACCTGATCTAATTCCGATCGCCATTCAGGACTGTCCGACATGACCATCTGCCCCTGCGGCTCGGGCCGCGGTTTCGACGAATGCTGTGCCCCCATCCTGGCCGGAAATCCGGCATCGGGACCGGAAGCCCTGATGCGTTCGCGCTACAGCGCCTTCGTCAAAGGCGACGTCGATTATCTTGACCGCACCCTGGCGCCGGAAGCCCTGGCCGACTATGACCGTTCTGAAACCGAAACGCTGGTCAAGGAAGCGCGGTGGCAGGGACTGGAAGTCCGCTCCAGCACGATGGACGCCGATTCCGGCACCGGGCAGGTGGAATTCGTCGCCCGCTACACCGTGCGGACCAAGCCGTTCGTGCACCACGAACTGGCCTCGTTCCGCCGGCAGGACGGGCAGTGGCTTTATGTCGACGGGGTGATGAATCCCCGCCCGGCACCGCGGGTCGCCGCCAAGGTCGGCCGCAACGATCCCTGCCCCTGCGGCTCGGGGCAGAAATACAAGAAGTGCTGCGGCGCCTGAGTCTCATACGAAGCCCGGATGATTCATTCGGGTTTCGTATCCAGCGCCCATACAAGGGCGCCGCAGCGGCCGCGGATGCGGCCGCCCGGCGAGGGCTTGGGAACCCGAATTAATCATTTTGGTTCCGTATCAGTCTTCCGGCCGGGTCCGGTACAGCTGGAAGCCGCGGCCCTCGAACACCGGAACCAGCCGGTCGGGGTCGGGGTTGGCGGCGCCCGGCCGGGTATAGATGATAAATAGGTAATCGTAACGACCCGGCCAGCCGTCCCAGAAGCGCGGGCTGCCGGGAATCGCCCCGTCGGCCGAGGCCAGCAGCTGGCTGACGCTGGGCGGGTCGCCGTCGTCGCGGTCGACCAGGGCGGCGTAATCCGGCCGGATCGACAAAACCTGCTTGCCGGGCACGGCGAAGATGGTCGAGACCAGGGCGTCGCGTTCGATGATCGCCCACAGCGGCGTATGGCTCAGGGCCTGTTCCATGACCGCGCCGCCCACCGGCTCGTCGGCATGGGCCACCAGCACCGTGCTGCCGCGCGGCATCGAGCCGACGGCGGCGCGCATGTCGCGCGAGATGCCGGCCAGATCCTGCCAGTTGGCCTGGACCTCGACGCAGCGCGCCAGGGTCAGGGCCGAGATGAAGGCGTAAAAGGTCACCCGGGGCAGCCGTCCGCGCAGGTCGGGCGCCAGGAAGCCGATCAGCAGGAACATCAGGGCCACCGGCAGCCGCTGGTCGGCGATCCACGAGCCGAACAATTGCCGCGGCATCGCCAGGAACACCGCCGATCCCAGTCCCAGCAGCAACCAGCCGGCGCCGTGCAGGCGCAGCAGGTCGCGCCGGGCCAGCCAGATGCCGGCCCCCAGCAGGCAGGCGGCGAAAATCATGTCGACCGAATCGCGGTACAGCTGGACCGCCAGCCAGATGCCGTCCAGCTTGCCGTGCGATTCCCAGACGTTGACATGCGACAGCCCCAGCGTCGGACTGGCCAGGATCAGCGGCAGCACCGGCACGAAGGGCAGGCCGAAGGCCAGCAGGTCGGCCACGGGCCGCTGCGGCCGCCGCAGGCCCAGGCGCCACAGCTCGAAGGCCAGCAGGCCCAGGCCGTACAGCCCGACGGCGAACAGATGGCACAGAAACAGCACCAGGACACACAGCGCCGAGGCGAAGGCCCGGCGCCAGACCGACCGCTCGCGCACGGCGATCCACAGGGCCACCCCCCACAGGGCGATGCCCAGGCCCAGCAGATAATTGACCAGCCCGTACAGGAAGATGCCGTTATAGACCAGCGGGAAGGCCAGCAGCGGCCACGGCGACAGGCGGCCCCACAGCGCCCGGTGGACGGCCATCGGGCCGGTCACCAGCAGCAGGACCAGCAGGACCAGGAAAATCTGGCTGGCCGCCAGCAGGCCCAGGTGATGGGCCAGGGGCGGGACCAGCACGTCCATGATCAGATTGGGGATGATCGCCCATTGCACGTCGTAGAAGCGGGCCAGGACCGGGTTTTCGTCCAGGCTGGCCATCACTCCCATGCGGGCGACATGGTTGATGAAGTCGGTCAGCGGCGGCATCTCGGTCGACAGGATCGGCGTGACCACTGCCAGCAGCAGGCCGGTGAAAGCCAGGGGGAACAGCCGGCCGCCGACCAGACCGGACAGAACGGGCCAGCGCAGGGCGGCGAACGAGCGGGGCATGGAATCCTTGCAGGCTAGGGCGGCCGCGGGGTTCAGAACAGGACGGCGTCACCGTCATAGGCGCTGAGATACCACGCCGGGGGGGGCGGCTGTCCATCTTTCATGCGAAAGAAGCACGGCCAGGTGGGCAAGGATCGGGTCAAGGCCCCCAGTCCGGCGACCACCCGCTGCACCGGCTCGGCCATGCCGCCGATTTCCACGACATGGGCACCGTCGGCGGCCCCCAGCCGGACCGCCGCCGCGATCAGGTCGGCGATGGTGGCCGGATCGTCGCCGCGGACCAGCAGGGCGGCGATCCGCCAGCGGACCAGACCGATGGCCGGCGCATCGTCGCGCAGCATCAGGGCATAGCCGTCCAGCGTCTGTCCGTCGCCTGCCGTCAGCACCCTCAGCCCGTTGCGGGCGGCATGCGGGGCGACGTGCCAGGCCAGGGCGGCGCTGCCCCGGTCGGCCAGCAGGCGGTCCGGCTGGTCCCGGCGTCTGGCGGCGAACAGGTCGTCGAATCGGCCGTCGAATCCGCCCGCGTCCGAGACGCCGATGGCCCGGCGCGGTGCGGGTGGCCAGCGCAGCCGCGCCGGAACGGCGGCCAGCGGGGCGGCCAGATGGGCCAGGCCGGCACCGCGCCAGCCTTTCTTGCGCAGCATCGCCGCCAGAAAGCCGCCGCTGCCGACCACCCACAGGGCGGTGCGGTCCAGGTCGGGCTGAGGCACTGCGATGCCGCCGTAGCGGTCGAACAGACGCCCGGTCGCCTTGATGCCGGTGGTGACCAGGATCATGTCGGCATGGGGTTGGGCGAAATAGGCGTCGGACAGCAGGGCGGTGGCGGTCCGATGCGCCTTGTCGACGCCCCACTGGCTGGCGATGGCCACGGCCAGCCGCGTTTCGCCCAGAAAATAGGTCTGGGCGTAATTGGCGAAGAAGCCGACCATCCGGCCGCCGCTTTCCAGCACCCAGCCGGGCAGCGGGTCGCACCCGTCATGCCGCAGGGCCGGGTTGTCCACCCACAGACGGCGCCAGTGGGCGGCGATCGCCGCCTCGCCCGCCGGCATGACCAGGCCCAGCCGGCGCAGCAGCTCGGTGGCCTGGGGACCGTCGGCCGGGGTGGCGACGCGAAGGGTGTGGGACGACGCGGTCATCCGCGCTCCAGCAGAAAGGCGCGCAGCTGGTAATCCGGGTCGTTGGCCAGGGTGTGGTCGCGCCTGATGAGGAAAGGCGAATCGCCGGCCCGGGTCGGGCCGCGCGCCGTGGTGGCGAACGAGACATAGCCGGCCCGCCGGGCGACGTCCGGGTCGCGGCCCGGGACGAAGTCGCCGCCGGGCTGGCCCCACGGGCAGCAGAAATGCCGGCATTCCATGTCCAGTTCGGCCTCGATGCGCTGCTTCGACACCGCCAGTTCGGCCAGGACGCCGTCCTCGTTCAAGGCCGACAGCCGGGCGTGGCCGTGGGTGTGCGAGCCCACCACCATGCCGGCGTCGCGCAAGGCCCGGCAATCGTCCCAGCTCATGAATTCCATCAGACGCTGCTCGCCGGGATAGAAATCCAGCAGCATGGCGCGGTCCGCCACCGGGTCGGTGCCGATGAAGCGGGTGGCGACGAAGAAGGCGGCGCCGGCGCCGTGCTCGGCCAGGATCGGTGCGGCGTGGGTGATGCAGCTTTTGAAGCCGTCATCGAAACTGAGGCAGAAATAGCGGCCGTCGATCGGGTCGCCGGATTGCATCAGTCCGACCGCCTGATCCCAGCCCAGGAATTCGCCGTGCCGGCGCATCCAGCGCAATTGCCGGTGGAAGCCGGCCCGTTCGTCGGCGAAGACGTGATGGTAATAGGGAAAGCGCAAGGCGCCGCGCCGCCCGCGGCCGGGCAGCAGCGACAGGCCCAGCAGGGCGGCGCGGCGGGCGGCGGCGCGCAGGCGCTGGCCGGGCGACAGGGGGCCGGTGAAGGCGGCGACCGACTGGATGGGCATCAGCATTTCTCCGTCAGGGCCAGACGATAGCCGCCGGTCTCGGTCAGCAGCAGGGCGGGATGGTCGGGGTCCGGCTCGATCTTGCGGCGCAGGCGGTAGATGTGGGTTTCCAGCGTGTGGGTGGTCACGGCGGCGCCATAGCCCCAGACGTCGCTCAGCAGGGTCTGGCGCGGCACCACGCCGCCGCTTCGGGCCAGCAGGGACAGGATCGCCGTTTCCTTGTCGGTCAGGCGCAGGCGGCGGCCCTGGCCGTCTTCCAGCTGGCGGCCGCCGCAATCCAGCCGCCAGATGCCGAAGCGGGCGCAGGGCGGGTCGTGGCGGGCCAGGGCCGCGGCGACGGCGGCCAGCAGGGCGCTGGCGCGCACCGGCTTGGCCACGGGAACCAGCGGTACCGGCCCGGTTTCGGTTTCCGGCGGGGCGACGACCAGATCGAAGCCTTCCGCCATGCAAGCGGATGGGGTGACGGCATGGCCGGCCGCTTCCAGGATTTCGGCCAGGGTCCGGCGGACCACCGGATCGTCGTCGATCAGCAGAAGGCGAGGTGTTTCGGTCATGGGGCCCAGATATAAACCAGAAGCATGCGCGGCGGAATGGCGCGGAGGCCTTTTGCCGCCGCCGGAAAACCGCTATGGTGCCCGCCCCGTATCCGACGATGCCCGCCATGACCAAGCCCCTCGACGTTTCTCCAGGCCCCGCCCAGCCCGCTCCGCAGCCTTTGATCGCCGTGGACCGTGCCGTGGCCGAGCTCAGGCGCGGCGCCGTGGTGGCGGTGCGCGGCGCCGACAGCCGGGTCGCCTATGTCCTGGCCGCCGAGGCGGCGACCGCCGAAACCCTGAACCAGCTGACCACCCTGGCCGGGTCGCGGCCGTTCCTGATGCTCAGCAACCGCCGGGCCGCCGTTCTGGGCCATGCGGTCGCCGGAGCGGCGGCCCGGCTTGACGCCGCCGCCGGCTTCGACGCCCTGACGGTGGCGTGGCTGGCCGATCCGGTGGTCCGCGACATTCCGGCGCCGGACTGGCGGCAATTGTCCGTTCAGCCGGTCGCCGCCGACACCACCCTGGCCGCCTCGGTGGCGCTGGCCAAGCTGGCCCGGCTGCTGCCGGCGACGATGGCCGCCGTTCCCACCGCCGGGGCCTTGCTGCTGTCGGGGGTGGTGGTGGTCGATGCCGCCGACATCGCCGAATACCAGCAGCATGCCGCCCGGTCGCTGCGCAAGGTGTCGGAAGCCCGGGTGCCGCTGCAGGAGGCCGAAGCCGCCCGCATCGTCGCCTTCCGGCCGGCCGATGGCGGCATCGAACATCTGGCCATCGTCATCGGCGAGCCCGATACCGCCCAGCCGGTGCTGGCCCGCCTGCATTCGGAATGCTTCACCGGCGATCTGCTGGGGTCGCTGCGCTGCGATTGCGGCGACCAGCTGCGCGGCGCCATCGCCGAAATCGCCCAGGCCGGGGCCGGCATCTTGCTGTATCTGTCGCAGGAAGGCCGCGGCATCGGGCTGGTCAACAAGCTGCGGGCCTATCAGTTGCAGGATGACGGTCTCGATACCCTGGACGCCAACCTGCAACTGGGCTTCGACGACGACGAGCGCATCTATCTGCCGGCGGCGCAGATGCTGCGGCTGCTGGGGGTCGAAAGCGTGCGGCTGATGACCAACAATCCCCTGAAGGTCGAGGCGCTGGCCGCGCATGGGGTGGTGGTGGCCGAACGGGTGCCCCATGTCTTTCCGGCCAACGACCACAATCAGTCCTATCTGCGCACCAAGGCGACCAAGGGCGGCCATCTTTTCTAGGCGCCCCGGCATTTTCTGCCGCCGGGGGCATCGGCCCCAAATAAAAATACAATCAAATCAATGACATGTGCTTTGGCACTGTGTTTGCAAAGGTCTGGCTGTCCTTTTCGAGGTTAGCCATGAGCATCAGTGCTGCCGCCCAGGCCCCGATTTATTCCGATCCCGACCGGCTGGTTCCGTTCCTGCCGTCGGAACGGGCTGACACGGCGCGGGCGGCGGCGGCCGAACGCGCGGCCGCCGGCACCGGTACCGGCAAGCCGCTGTCGATGTTCGCCGAAGAGGAACCCAGCTTCTGGGACGTTCTGGACGTCATCAACCCGCTGCAGCACATTCCGGTGGTCAACACGCTGTATCAGGAACTGACCGGCGACAAGATCGGCGTCGGCGCCCGTCTGGCCGGCGGCACCCTGTTCGGCGGACCGATCGGCCTGATCGCCTCGGCGGTCGGCTGCATGATCGAAGAGGAAACCGGCAAGGATATCGGTGGCCACGTCCTGGCGATGATCAACGGCGACGAAGCCGCTCCGCCGCCCGCCGTGGCCCAGGCCCAGCCGTCATCCCAGCCCCAGCCCGCATCCCAGCCCCAGCCCGCATCCCAGGCGGAAACTTTTGCCGAGGCGCCGATCGTCACCCTGCCCGAGCCGGTTGCCGCCGCCGCTCCGGCGGCTGGGCGGATGATGTTTACCGCCGACGGCATGGTCGCCCCCCCTCCGGCCCTGGCCGCCGCCGCCCAGCCGGCCCAGCCGGCCGAGCCCGCCGCCGTCCAGCAGGTGGCCGCCGCGACCGCCGCGCCGCATCCCGTTGCCCCCCTGGGGCAGGCTCCCTCGCGCTTCATGCCGTTGCCGGCCCGCAATGCCAGCCTGTCGCCCCAGCCGGTGCCGCTTGTCACCGTGCCGGTTTCCAATTCCGGCAGCCGGTCGAACATGCCGGTGACCGGGCGCAATGCCGTCACGCAATCCGCCGGACCCAGTGCCCTGGCGGTGCAGAAGGCGATGGCCGAACAGGGGCTGGGGGGACAGGTCCATCCCATGCTGCCGTCGGCCGGCCAGACGGCGGCGGGATCGCCGCCGGCGGACTGGGTGCAGTCGATGACCAAGGCGCTGGACAAGTATGAACGGGCCGGCAGCCTTGCCGCCCGGCCCCAGCCCGGCACGACCCTGGACCTGCAATGACGGTGCTGACGGTTGCCGCCGATGGCCGGCTGCGCTGGCCGGGGGGCGATCATCCCTGCCGGCTGGGGCGGTCCGGCCCGGTCGCCGACAAGCGGGAAGGCGACGGCGGCACGCCGGTCGGAACATGGCCGCTGCGCCGGGTGCTGTATCGCCCCGATCGTGTCGCTCCGCCGTCGACCGCCCTGCCGGTCGCCGCCATCGCCCCCGCCGACGGCTGGTGCGACGATCCCCGGCATGCCGACTACAATCGGCCGGTGGCTTTGCCGCATCCGGCCTCGTGCGAGCGGATGTGGCGGGAAGACGGCCTGTACGATGTCGTGGTGGTGCTGGGGCACAATGACGATCCGCCGGTGCCCGGCCTGGGCAGCGCCATCTTCCTGCACGTCGCCGACCCGGCCGGCCGGCCGACCGAGGGGTGCGTCGCCCTGGCCCTGCCGGATCTGCTGGCCGTGCTGGCCGCGTGCGGTCCAGGAGACACCCTGACCGTCCTGTGCTAGAAGCACGGATCATGAGCACGACCCGACATTCCCTGGCGCAATTGATGGGCAAGGCCGGACAGGCGGTGCAAAGCGGGCGGGTCGCCGATGCCGACGCCCTGCTGCGCCAGGCCGCCAGGCTGGCCCCGAAGGATGCCGCCGTCTGGTGCAACCTGGGCATGGTCAGCGCCATGCGGCGGCAGCATGCCGACGCCGTCAGGCAATTCACCCGGGCCTTGGCCCTGGCCCCCGACCTGGGACCGGCCCATGTCAATCTGGCCCGGGTTCTGTTCGAGCAGGAACGCTATGGCGAGGCGGAAAAGCACGCCCGCCGCGCCGTGGCCCTGCAGCCCGATGGCCCGATGGAGCTGAAGATCCTGGCCGACGTCATGGTCCGCCGCGGCCGGGTCGGCGAGGGGGCCGACCTGCTGAACCGTGCCCTGGCCCTGCGTCCCGACTGGGTCGATGCGCTGAATTCCCTGGCCTCGGTCCACCGGCTGGAAGGGCGGCCGCATCAGGCCATCGCCCTGTATCGGCGCTGCATGGCCATCCGGCCCCTGGAAAGCGCGGCGCGCAATCTGGTGCTGACCCATTATTACGATGCCGCCAGCGACCGCGATTCCCTGGCCGCCGCCGTGGCCGGCTGGGTCGGGCTGCATGCCGGCATCGTGCCGTTGCCCCCTCCCGCCAACGACCGCGACCGCGACCGCCGGCTGCGCGTCGGCTATGTGTCGGCGGATTTCCGCAATCATCCGGTGGCCGGCAATGTCGGCCCGGTGCTGACCGGGCATGATCGCAGCGCCTTCGAGGTGTTCGCCTATGGCCTGAACCCCACCGGGGATTCGGTCACCCGGACCCTGTCGGGGGCGGTGGACCACTGGCGGATGGTCGCCGGCCTGGACGATGCCGCTCTGGCCGGGCGCATCCGCGCCGACGGCATCGACATTCTGGTCATCCTGGCCGGCTGGACCGGCGACAACCGCCTGCGGCTGGCCGCCTTGCGGCCGGCGCCGCTGCAGGTCAGCTGGCACGATTTCGGCACCAGCGGACTGACCGGCATGGATGCCTGGATCACCGATGGGATCATCCATCCGCCTGACCAGACCGGCGAGGCGTTCTGCGAGGAATTGCTGCGGCTGCCGTGCTTCTATCTGGAGAGCGTTCCGCCCGATGCCCCAGAGGTGACGCTGCCGCCCTGTCTGGCGGGTCGGCCCGTGACCTTCGGGTCATTCAACCATCCGATCAAGATGACCGACGCCACCCTGGCGCTGTGGGCCGAAACGCTGCGGGCGGTGCCGGACTCGCGGCTGGTGCTGAAATATCGCGACCAGTTCGGCGAAACCGGCCTGAGACACCGTTTCGCCGAACGGTTCGCCGCCCTGGGGATTGCCGGCGAGCGGCTGGTGTTTCTGGGGCAGACCCAGGAAACCCGCGACCATCTGGCCGCCTACGGCATGGTCGACATCGCCCTGGACACCTTTCCCTTCAACGGCAGCACGACGACGTGGCAGGCCCTGTACATGGGGGTGCCGGTGGTGTCGCGGGCGGGATCGCGTTTTGTCGGCCGGGTCGGGCTGTCGCTGCTGACGGCGCTGGGGCTGGACGATCTGGCGGCCGGCAGCGATCGTGATTTCATCGCGGCGGCGGCGGCCCTGGCCGCCGACCGCGACCGGCTGGCGGCGCTGCGGGCCGGCATGCGCGGCCGGGTCGCCACCTCGCCGCTGGTGGATGCCCCCGCCTATACCCGCAGCGTCGAAGCGGCGCTGCGCGATCTGTGGCGCCGTCGCTGGTGCCGCGACGGTTCCGCATGACCGTCTCGGGAAGCGGTGTCAGCCCCGCGACCCGAAGATCGCCGATCCGACCCGGACATGGGTGGCCCCATCGGCGATGGCCTGTTCGAAATCGCCGCTCATCCCCATGCTGACCACCGGCAGACGGTTGCGGGCGGCGATGCCGGCCAGCAGGCGGAAATGCGGGGTGGGGTCCTCGTCGGCGGGGGGGATGCACATCACCCCGCGGACATCCAGGTCGTAAGTATCGCGGGCCAGGGCGATCAGGGCATCGGCCTGGTCGGGGTCGATGCCGGCCTTCTGCGGTTCCCGCCCGGTGTTGACCTGGATCAGGCAGGCCGGCCGCCGGCCGGTGCGGCGGCTTTCCTCGGCCAGGGCCCGGGCCAGCTTGGGGCGGTCCACCGTCTCGACGACGTCGAACAACGCCACCGCCTCGCGCACCTTGTTGGTCTGCAGCGGTCCGATCAGGTGCAGCCGGATGCCGGGAAAGGCGGCCTTCAGCCCGGGCCATTTCGCCGCCGCTTCCTGCACGCGGTTCTCGCCGAAGATCCGCTGTCCGGCCTCCAGGGCCGGCCGGATGGCGGCGTCATCATGGGTCTTCGACACTGCGACCAGCATGATTTCGGCCGGATCGCGGCCGGCGGTCCGGGCGGCGGCGGCGATGCGGCGGGAAATTTCGGCAAGATTGCTGGCGATGTCGGACACGGAGGCGCTGCTCGGTTATGATGGGCGGATGACCCTAGCAGAGGCGGCGCGACGACTCAAACCCAGTGGATTGCCCAGGGCGATCCTGGTCACCGATGACGGGCGGCGGCCCGATCCGCTGCCGCTGCCCGACAGTCTGCCGCCGGGTTCCGCGGTCCTGCTGCGCCATTATGCCTCGCCGGTCCGGTCCGTACTGGCGCAGTCCCTGGCAGCCATCTGCCGCCGCCGCCGCCTGCTTTTGCTGGTGGCCGGCGACTGGCGGCTGGCCGCCCAGGTAAGGGCCGGCGGCGTGCATCTGCCCGAGGGCATGGCCCGGCATGGCTGCCTGTCCCCGGCATTGGGCTGGGTCCGGCGGCGGAAAGGACTGCTGACGGTGGCCTGCCACAGTCTGCCGGCCTTGGCGCGGGCGCGGCGGCTGAAGGCCGATGCCGCCCTGCTGTCGCCGGTTTTTTCTACAGCCAGCCATCCCGGCGCCGCTGCGATCGGTGCGGTACGCTGGTCGGCTTGGGTTCGGCGGGCGGGCCTGCCGGCCATCGCCCTGGGAGGGATCACCGGCGGGTCGGCATCAAGATTGCGCCTTGCGCCGGTGGCGGGCCTTGCGGCGGTCGGAGGCTGGACCGCTTAGGGTTTGTGGGCCACCAGGACCAGATTTTTGCCGATGGGCGGCGGGAACCGGGTTTCCAGCCAGCGGGTCGGCGGGATGACGACGCTGTCGAACAGTCGGACGGCACCGAGGTTGAAGTCGGTCTTGCCGCCGATGGTATTGAGCAGCCACCACGGCAGGATGCCGGGCAAATCGAAAAAGTGCAGTTGTTCGATCTCCAGCCCAGCCATCGCCATCAGGCCGACCAGATCGGAGCGGCGATACCGGCGGAAATGGCCGTGCGCCCGGTCCAGGTCGCTCATGAGCCAGGGCAGGGCCGGTACGAACAGGGCCAGTTTTCCCCCTGGGGCCAGGGCGTCGGTCATCCAGCGTACCGCCTGGGCATCGTCTTCGATATGTTCAAGGACGTTGACCAGCACAAAGGCGTTGATGCTGTTCGGCGTCAAAGCGGGTGCGTGACGTTCCAGGGTGTTGTTCAGAACGGCGACGCAGTCGTTTCCGGCGAAGCTCTGTTCCAATCGCCGGGCCAGATGGGTGGCCGGTTCCACCAGGGTCAGGCGGTGAACGTGGGGCAGCAGGCGTTCCGACATGGTGCCGATGCCGGCCCCATACTCGACAGTATGGCCGCTGACATAGGGCTCCATCAGATCGACGATCCAACGGTAATAATTTTTCGAGGCCGACAGGACGTTCAGGTCTTCGCCGGGATAATCGACGGTGTCCGGTCCTGCCGGGGCCACGGTCCTGTCAGATGACATCAGGCAACCCATCCGGTTGGATTCAAGCCGGCCAGTGATACCATGTCCGAAACGGGCGGCCACTCACAAAAATGCCCGCGGGACGGATCCCGCGGGCATCTCGATCATCAGAAACCCCGACCTTAGAAGGTCAGCGACAGGCCGGTGGCGATCATCCAGCCTTCGTTGTGGTTGGCGTCGCCGGTATTGCCGGAAACCTTCTGGGATTCGTCGTTCCACTCGGCCCAGCCGCCCGAGGCGACCAGATCGATGCCGGCCGACAGGTTGTACTTGCCCGACACCTGATAAAGGGTCAAAGCGTCCTGGCCGGCGGCGGTGCTGTCTTCGTTGGCCGAATACAGATAGGCGAAGCTGATCTGCCAGGCGCCGCCGTCATACTGGATGCCGGCGTCCCAGACATAGCCGTCGATGTTGGTCCCCAGCGGAGCGACGCCGACGCCGCCCTTCTCGTCCAGGATGCGCTGACGGTACGAACCGCCGACGGTGACCGGACCATAGGCAAGCTGACCGCCGGCCGACAGTTCCTGCAGGTCGCCGGTGACGCCGGCGGCATTGGCGTCGCCCCACACGAAGCCGGTGGACAGCTTGACGCCGACCGGGCCGAAGGTGTTGGCATAGCCGGCACCGACGCCATAGACCGACATCGAGGCCGGCTGGTTGTAATTGTCCTCGCCCTTCGACAGGCCGTTGCCGCCCGAGGCGTGCGGAATGTACGAGGCGCCCAGGGTCAGGCCATAGAAGGTCGGGGTGACATAGGTGATCTTGTCGGCATTGTCGTCGGTGTCGATCTCGGTGGTGCGCATCACCACGACATTGGTCGGCTGGACGATGCTGGCGCCGCTTTGCAGCAGGGCTTCGCCGCCCCAGTTGCCGGCCGCGTCGGGGGCCATGACATGCAGCAGGACGGTGCCGTTGGCTTCCGAGCCGACGATGACCTTGCCGATGCCGCTTTCGATGAAGACATAGCTCTTGTCGATGACGTCGGGCGGGGTCTGCGAGGTCTCGACATTGCCACCGGCTTCCAGCTCGATGTTGATGCCGATCTTCATGCCGTTATCCAGGGTGGTGTCGCCACCGAAGAAAATCTCGTTGTCGCCCTTGACGTCGACGTTGGCGTAGCCGCGGCCGGTGCCGGCCTCGAAGCCGGAATCCTGCCAGGCGCCGACCACCCACCACTTCGAGAAGCCGCCCAGGTTCAGCTTGATCTTCTCGGCGGCATTGGCCGAGCCGGCGGTCATCAGGCCGGCGGCCACCAGGGCGGTGCTGGCGATAAGAACTTTCTTCATGGGGAACCCCTTTGCTTTGGTATGGCCTAAAGTCAGACGCGATGTGTATCGCCTAATTTCAAGGCATCCTATGGTCTGCATGAAAAACGGTCAACCAAGTCAGTGCGGCGCAGCAAAGATCCGGCGGCACTGTTGCCGAATGGCAACATGACGGCCCACGGGCAAGGAAAGCTTCATCGGCGAATGCAGGAGATGGCCGCTCAGGTCGAGCGGACCAGAACAACCTTATGGGCCATGATGATGGCCCGAAAGGCCGGGCCGGTTTTTGCCCATTCCACGATGTCGACCTTGAACGGCAGGTCCGATTCCGAAAAATCGTCCCGCAACGCCCCGCTGGTCTCCAGGGGCAGGGGAGTGTCGCCCATGATCACCAGATCCAAATCCGAGAATGGCCTGGCTTTCCAGGTCGCCCGCGAGCCAAAGACCCATACGTCGCGGTCCGGCACATGGCGCTTGAGGACGGTGCGGACATGCTCCAGGTCGGCGGGGGCAATGTCGATGCCGGGGGCATCATTCATGCCGGCCTGCTTTTCAGGCGGTCCAGCAGATATTCTGCCTCGGCAAGAAAATCATCGATCCCCCTCACCACTTCAAGGGCGACATCTTCATCATAGGTGTGACTGGTTTTGGCGCGCATGTCGCGATAAATCCGCCAGCGAGGCCAGTCGCCACGCAGAAGTCCCCGCTGGTTTCCACTGCGGATCAGGTCGGAAAAGTTCATTTCATCGAACTCGGCCGGATTGGCGGCGGCCATCGCCAGATGCCGCTTCAGCATTTTATGGGAAAGTTCGTAGGTGAATTCAAAGCGCTGGATCAACCCATCGCGAATTTGGGTATCCGCCACATTCTGCCGATAGCGGCTCAGTCCCTCGCGCAGGCGATTGACGGTATTTTCCAGGGGGGTGACGTCCAGGCTCATCCTGCCGCTCTTCGTCCATCCATCGGCAGCATACCGGGCGGGCATCCGTCCGGGCAAAAAGAAAGGGCGGCCGAAGCCGCCCTTTCCCCAACTTTTGCCGAAGCGTTCGATTAGAACGACAGCGACAGACCGGTCATGACGGCCCAACCTTCGTTGTGGTTGGCATCGCCAGTGTCGCCGGTGGCCTTGGTGCCTTCGTCGTCGAACTTGGCATAGCCGGCCGAAGCCAGGACGTCGACGCCAGCCGACAGGTTGTACTTGCCCGAAACCTGCCAGACTTCGATCTTGTCCTGCAGGTTGTTGCCGGCAACGCCTTCGGCTTCCGACTGGAAGTAGGTGAAGCTGACGGCATACGGGCCCGAGGCGTAGCTGATGCCGGCGTCCCAGCCAACGACGTTGGTCAGGTTGACGTTGGAAACGCCATTGGCCAGACCGCCCTTTTCGTCACCGGTGTCGCGACGCCAGGAACCACCGACGGTGAAGCCGGCGTAGGACAGCTGGGTGCCGACCACGAACTCGGCGAAGTCGCCGGTCACGTTGGCGCCGCCGCCCGAGCCCCAGATGTAGCCGGTCGACAGCTTGACGCCGACGCCGCCGAAGGTGTTGGCGTACAGAGCGCCGACGCCCATGACTTCGTCCGAAGTCGGCTGGTTGTAGTTGTCTTCACCCTTGTTGGCCGCAGCGCCGGCATTCGGGATGTACGAGGCGCCGAGGGTCAGACCGTAGAAGGTCGGAGCGACGTAGGTGATCTTGTCGGCGTCGTTGTCGATGCGCGGAGCGGTGCCGTTGCCACCGACGAAGCCGGAGACGGTCGACGGAGCGACGACGGCATAGCCGCCCGACAGCATGCCGCCTTCACCCCAGTTGCCAGCGGCGTCGGGGGCGTTGACGTGCAGCAGGTACACGCCGTTGTTCTCGGAACCGACGATGAACTTACCGAAGCCGCCGGCGATCCAGATGTAGGATTCGTCGATGACGTCAGGAGCCGAGGTCGAGGTCTCGGTGTGGCCGCCGGCTTCCAGCTGGATGTCGATACCGATTTCCAGGCCGTTGTCCAGCTTGGTCGAACCGCCGAAGAACACTTCGTTGTCGCCCTTGACGTCGACGTTGGCGTAGCCAGCGTTGTTGCCCAGGCCGGCTTCGAACGAGCTGTCCTGCCAGGCGCCGACGACCCACCACTTGGAGAAGCCGCCCAGGTTGAGCTTGATCTTCTCAGCGGCCGAGGCGGTGCCGGAGGTCATCAGACCGGCGGCCACCAGCGCGGTGCTGGCGATAAGAACCTTCTTCATGTTATCTCCTCTCTTTTGGTACGGGAGTGCGAAAGCGCACCCAAATCCAAATGAACGAACGGGAATGATCCAGCCATTTCGGCGGCGGCAAGTCAAGCAAGGGGCGCGGCCTCTGTGTCGAAAGCCGCTCACTGTGGCGGATGTGCAACAGGGCGGAGAACGGGATGATCCGGATTTTCATCGGCTACGACCCGCGCGAGGCGGTGGCCTTCAACGTCCTGCAGCATTCGATCCTGCGGCGGGCCGGCGGGCCGGTGGCCATTGTTCCGCTGGCGCTGTCGCAGCTGGGCGGCCTGATGTGGCGCGAGCGCAACCCGCTGCAATCGACCGACTTTTCCTTTTCGCGGTTCCTCACCCCCTTCCTGTCCGGCTTCGAGGGCTGGTCGCTGTTCATCGATTGCGACATGCTGGTGCTGGACGACGTCGCCAGGCTGTGGGACCTGCGCGACGACCGCGCGGCCGTGCAGGTGGTCAAGCACGACCACCGGCCGGTCGAGGACACCAAGTTCCTGGGCGCCGTCCAGACCCGCTATGAAAAGAAGAACTGGTCCAGCGTCATGCTGTTCAACAATGCCCGCTGCCGGGCGCTGACCCCGGAAGCCGTCAACACCGCCAGCGGGCTGGAACTGCATCAGTTCAAATGGCTGGAAGACGAATCCCTGATCGGCGAACTGCCGCGCCGCTGGGGCCATCTGGTGGATTACGATCCGCCGGCACCGGCCCGGGATCTGTCGCTGCTGCACTACACCATCGGCGGCCCCTATTTCGACGATTACCGCGATTGCGGCTATGCCGACCTGTGGTTCGCCGAACGCGACGCGATGCTGGCCTGCGCCCGGCCGACGAAATGAAACTTGCCGGCCGGCGGTCCGGCGGTGCATTCTCTGCCCCGGACCGTCCGGCGGACTTGCCGGCCGGGCCCGTGGTTTCGGGTCGTGTCGACCGGGTACAAGGGTGAGCAGGCGATGAGCAGCGTGTGGGCAAAAGGTCTGGCCGTGATGGTCCTGGTGCTTTCGGTCGCCGGCTTGGGCGCCTGTGAAGGCGGCAAGGCGGTTTACCCGACCAAGGATCGCGGCGCCAGCGCGCCCCGCATGGGCGACGAGAAGCGCGAGACGGTGTTCGGGTCCGAAGGCCTGTTCGGCGACAAGAAGAAGGGCCAGGGCTCGGGCGAGGGCATCGGCGTCAACTCGTTCCTGTGGCGGGCCTCGCTGGATACGCTGGGCTTCATGCCCATCGCCACCGCCGATCCGTTCGGCGGCACCATCATCACCGACTGGTACCAGTTGCCGGAAGCGCCCAACGAGCGGTTCAAGATCAACGTCTTCATCCTGGACCGGGCGCTGCGCGCCGATGGCGTCAAGGTCTCGGTGTTCAAGCAGGCGCGCGACGGCGCCGGCCAGTGGGCCGACGTCAAGATCGATCCCAAGATGGCCGGCGAGATGGAAAATTCCATCCTGACCCGCGCCCGCCAGCTGCGCATCGTTTCCACCGAATAGGGCGGGGCGTCTTTTCCCGCCGCTTCTTCCTTCCATCTCTCCAGACAGTCAGGGCCGGACGCCATGTCGCGCACCGACGAACGCTACAACGTCAAGGAAACCGAGGCCAAGTGGCAGCGCCTGTGGGACGAGCGCAAGACCTTTGCCGCCGTCCCCGATCCCAGCCGCCCGAAATATTTCGTGCTGGAGATGTTTCCCTATCCGTCGGGCCGCATCCATATGGGCCATGTGCGCAACTACACCCTGGGCGACGTGGTGGCGCGCACCAAGCGGGCCAAGGGCTTCAACGTGCTGCACCCGATGGGATGGGATGCCTTCGGCCTGCCGGCGGAAAACGCCGCCATCGAGCGCGGCGTCCACCCGGCCAAGTGGACGCGGGAAAATGTCGCCGCCATGCGCGAGCAGCTGAAAAGCATGGGCCTGTCCTATGACTGGTCGCGCGAGCTGGCCACCTGCGAGCCGGATTATTATCGCCACGAACAAAGGATGTTCCTGGATTTCCTGAAGGCCGGTCTGGTCTACCGCAAGGAATCCTGGGTCAACTGGGACCCGGTGGAAAACACCGTGCTGGCCAACGAACAGGTCATCGACGGCCGCGGCTGGCGCTCCGGCGCCCTGGTGGAAAAGCGGCTGCTGTCGCAATGGTTCCTGAAGATCACCGCCTTCGCCGACGATCTGCTGGACTCGCTGAAGGGGCTGGACCGCTGGCCCGAGCGGGTGCGCATCATGCAGGAAAACTGGATCGGCCGGTCCGAGGGCGCCCGCCTGACCTGGGAGCTCGACGGCCGCTCCGACCGGCTGGAGATCTTCACCACCCGCCCCGACACCCTGTTCGGCGCCGCCTTCCTGGCCATTTCCCCCAATCATCCGCTGGCCGCCGAACTGGCCGCCGGCAATGCCGGACTGGCCGGGTTCGTCGCCGAATGCAACCGCATGGGCACCTCGGAAGCGGTGCTGGAGACCGCCGAGAAAAGGGGCTTCGACACTGGCCTCAAGGCCCGCCATCCCTTCGTGCCGGGCTGGACGCTGCCGGTCTACGTCGCCAATTTCGTGCTGATGGAATACGGTTCGGGGGCCATTTTCGGCTGTCCGGCCCATGACCAGCGCGACCTGGATTTCGCCCGCAAATACGGCCTGCCGGTCAAGCCGGTGGTGCTGCCGCCCGGCGAGGAAGCCGCCGCCTTCCAGATCGCGGCCGAGGCCTATGCCGGCGACGGCATCCTGATCAATTCCCAGTTCCTCGACGGCCTGCCGGTCGAGGCCGCCAAGGCCGCCGCCATCGCCCGCATCGAAACGCAGGGACTGGGGGCGCGCACCGTCAACTGGCGCCTGCGCGACTGGGGCGTGTCGCGCCAGCGTTATTGGGGCTGCCCGATCCCCATCATCCATTGCGACAGCTGCGGCGCCGTGCCGGTGCCGGCCGACCAGCTGCCGGTGCGCCTGCCCGAGGATGTCGGCTTCGACAAGCCCGGCAACCCGCTGGACCACCATCCGACCTGGAAGCATGTCGCCTGCCCCGCCTGCGGCCGGCCGGCCCGGCGCGAGACCGACACTTTCGACACCTTCTTCGAATCCTCGTGGTATTTCGCCCGGTTCGCCTCGCCCGACCGCGACGACGTGCCCTTCGACCGCGCCAGCGCCGATTACTGGCTGCCGGTCGACCAGTATATCGGCGGCATCGAACATGCGGTGCTGCACCTGCTTTATTCCCGCTTCTTCACCCGCGCCATGAAGGAATGCGGGCTGCTGGGGGTGAAGGAACCCTTCGACGGCCTGCTGACCCAGGGCATGGTCTGCCACGAGACCTACAAGGATCAGGCCGGGCAGTGGCTGTATCCGGACGAGGTGGTCAAGGCCGACGGCGGGCTGCGCCATGCCTCGACCGGCCAGACGGTCGATCTGGGCCGCTCCGAGAAGATGTCGAAATCCAAGCGCAACGTCGTCGACCCCGCCCATATCATCGGGACCTACGGCGCCGACACCGCCCGGCTGTTCATGCTGTCGGACAGCCCGCCCGAGCGCGACCTGGAATGGACCGAAGCCGGCATCGACGGCGCCTGGCGCTATGTCAACCGCCTGTGGCGGCTGGTGGTCGGCGCGGTGGAAAGCCTGCCGCCGCCCGGCGCTCCGATGCCCGAACCGGACGAAGCGGCCGGCAAACTGCGCCGCCAGATCCACAGGACCATCGCCGCCGTCTCCGAGGATTTGGACCGCTTCCATTTCAACAAGGCGGTGGCCCGCATCCGCGAGCTGACCAATGCCCTGGGCGACGGGGCCTCGGGCTGGGTCCTGCGCGAGGGGCTGGAGACGGTGGTGCTGCTGATGGCGCCGATGATGCCGCATCTGGCCGAGGAATTGTGGGCCGAGCTGGGCCACGCCACCCTGGTGTCCGACACGCCGTGGCCGGCGGCGGACGCCGCCTTGCTGGTGGAAGACAGCGTCACCGTCGCCGTGCAGGTCAACGGCAAGCTGCGCGCGACCATCCAGCTGCCCAAGGATGCCGATGCCGGACTGGCCGAACAGACGGCCCTTGCGCAGGAGGCGGTGATCGCGGCAATGTCGGGGAAACCCGCCCGCAAGGTGGTGGTGGTGCCGAACCGGATCGTCAATGTGGTGGTCTAGAGCCCTTCTGGTGGTGATGCTGGCGATGCTGGGCCCGGCGGGCTGCGGCTTCCGCCCGCTTTACGGCGAGCGGCCGGCCGGTGCCGACCATGCCGGCGCCGAGCTGGGAATGATCCGGGTGCTCGAAATCAACGATCGCGCCGGCCAGGTTCTGCGCAACGGCCTGGTGCAGCGCCTGTCGCCGCGCGGCGAGATGGCCAAGCCCGCCTATACCCTGACGGTCAAGGTGAACAGCAGCAATTCCGGCGTCGCCCAGAGCGTGGACGGCAGCGCGACGCTGGGCAGCATGACGACTTTGGCGTCGTTTGCCCTGATGGACATCGAGAAGGGCACGGCCCTGTTCTCGGGGACGTCCCGCAGCATCACCAACTTCCGCTATTACGGTCCCCGCTATGGCTCCGTCGCCGTCGAACGCGACGCCGAGGAACGGGCCCTGACCGAGATCGCCGACGACATCCGCAATCAGGTGGCCGCCTATTTCGCCAGCCGCGGGGCGGGCTTCAAGCCGCTTATCGGGCAGTGAAGCTTTCGGGGGCCAAGATCGAGGCCTTCCTGAAGGCCCCCGATCCCCGACAGCGGGTGATTCTGGTCTATGGCCCCGACAGCGGACTGGTGCGCGAGCGGGTGGAGCGGCTGGCCCGCACCGTCCTGGCCGACCTGAAGGATCCGTTCCGCGTTGCCGATCTGACCCCGGCGGCCTTGAAGGACGACCCGGCCCGCCTGGCCGACGAGTGCGCCGCCCTGGCCCTGACCGGCGGCCGCCGGGTGGTGCTGGTGCGCGATGCCGGCGATGCCCTGTCCTCGCTGTTCCAGGGCTTCCTGACCGATCCCAGGGGGGATGCCCTGGTGGTGGCCGAGGGCGGGGACCTGGGGCCGCGCTCGTCCCTGCGCAAGCTGTTCGAGGGGGCCGACAATGCGGTGGCCCTGCCCTGCTACGGCGACGAAGGCGGCAGCCTGCATCAGGTCATCGTCGACGAGCTGAAAAGCCACGGCCTGACCCCCGAACCCGACGCCCTGGCCCATCTGATGGACCATCTGGGCGGCGACCGCCGCCTGACCCGGGCCGAATTGCAGAAGCTGGCGCTGTATATGGGCGCCCCCGGGCGGGTCCGGCTGGAGGATGCCGCCGCCTGCGTCGGCGACACCGCCGCCCTGTCCCTGGACGATCTGGCCATGTCGGCGGCCGAAGGCGACCATGCCACCGCCCAGCGCGTCCTGGACCGCCTGTTCCGCGAGGGCGGCAACCCGGTGACGGTGCTGCGTTCGCTGGCCCGCCATTTCCAGCGGCTGCATCTGGCCGCCGGGCTGGTGGCCCAGGGCAAATCCGTCGATCAGGCGCTGTCGGCCCTGAAACCGCCGGTGATCTTCAAGATGGCCGACCGGGTCCGCCGCCAGATCGGCCGCTGGCCGGTCGAGCGGGTCGGACGGGCTCTGGAGCTGCTGATCGAGGCCGAAGCCGATTGCAAAAGCACCGGCATGCCGGCCGAGGAACTGTGCTCGCGCGCCGTCATGCAGCTGGCCCGCGCCGCCGGCCGCCCGAAATAGGCCGCCCGCTTCCGCCGCCCTGTTGCATTGGCCGTCGGAACGCCACCTAATGGAAGGGGGAACCGCAGGGGGATGGAAGGGGGAACCGAGGGGGGCACGACATTGAACAGCAGCGATCTCCACCGTTCGGATCTGGCCGAGGACGTCGCCGCCCAGGCCCGCGGCCGGTTGACCGCGGAGCGGGCGGCGATGGTGCCGCCGCTGGCCGCGGCCTTCCTGGCCGGCTTGCCGGCGGATGCCGCCGCCGAGACCGATGCCGCCCGGCTGTTCGCCGTCATCGTCGGCCTGCTGGACCACATGGAACGGCGGATGCCGGGGACGGCGCCGGTCCGGGTCTTCGATCCCGACCCCGCGCAGCACGGCTGGGCATCGCCGCACACCGCCATCGAGATCGTCAATGACGACATGCCCTTCCTGGTGGATTCGGTGGCGATGGAACTGGCCCGGCAGGGGATCGCCATCCATCTGCTGGTGCATCCGGTCCTGACGGCCGGCCGCGACGGCGGCGGCCGGCTGCAGCGGCTGGAACCGCTGGCCGCCGGACAGGCCGAATCGGTGATGCATGTCCTGATCGATCGCCAGGAAGCCGGGCGGCACGCGCCGCTGGGCGAGCGGCTGGCCGCCGTGCTGGCCGACGTCCGCGCAGCGGTGGCCGACTGGCAGCCGATGCGCGCCGCCATCCGGGAGATCGCCGCAGAAGCCGCCCGGACCGGACCGGCCGGAGAGGAAACGGACGAGACGGTGGCCTTTCTCGACTGGCTGCACGACGACCATTTCAGCTTCCTGGGCTACCGCCGGTTCTCTTTCGGCGGCAGCGACGGCTGTCCGGCCGTGACGGTCGAGGGCGACGCCGGGCTGGGGATCTTGCGCGACGCCGAAATGACGGTGTTCGACGATGCCGTGCCCCTGGCGGCCATGCCGGCGGAAATCCGGGCGTTCCTGGCCTCGCCGGGGCTGCTGATGGTGACCAAGTCGACCCGCCACGCCACCGTGCACCGGCCGGTGCACATGGACGTCGTCGGCGTCAAGCGCCTGGACCCGTCGGGCCGCGTCGTCGGCCTGCATGCCTTTCTGGGGCTGTTCACCTCGGCGGCCTATACCCGCGATCCGTCGTCGATTCCGCTGTTGCGCCGGCGGGTCGCCCGGGTCCGCCACCGCGCCGGCTTCACCCCGTTCGGCCACGACGCCAAGGCGCTGAACAATATCCTGGAAACCTATCCCCGCGACGAGCTGTTCCAGATCGGCGAGGATCGCCTGTACCATATCGCGCTGGGCATCCTGCATCTGCAGGACCGGCCACGGGTGGCGCTGTTCGTGCGCCCCGACGATTTCGGCCGCTTCGTCTCGTGTCTGGTGTTCCTGCCGCGCGACCGCTACGACACCCCGTTGCGGCTGGCGGTGACGCGGATTCTCGAACAGAGCTATGGCGGTACCCTCGACGCTTACTACACCCAGGTCGCCGATGGGCCGCTGGCCCGGCTGCACGTGGTCGTCCGCACCCGCCCCGGCCAGGTGCCGGCGGTGGACGAGGACGATCTGCAGCGCCGTCTGGCCGATGCCGCCCGCTCGTGGAGCGACCAGTTGCAGGACGTCCTGGTCCAGACGCATGGCGAGGCCCGGGGGCTGAAGCTGGCCCGCCGCTGGCGCGAGGCCTTCGCCTCGTCCTACCGCGAGCGTCATCCGGCCCTGGCCGCCCTTGGCGACATCGACCGGCTGGAAGCGGTGCTGGCCGGGGCCGACATCGGTCTCAGCCTGTACCGCCCGGTCGGGGCCGGCGGCCACGAGGCCCGGCTCAAGCTGCTGCGCCAGGGCCAGACGGTGGCGCTGTCGGACATTCTGCCGATCCTTGAGGCGATGGGGCTGCGGGTCATCGCCGAACTGCCCCACGAGATCCGTGCCGCCGACCAGATACAGCCGGTGTGGATTCACGATTTCCAGCTGGAATCCGCCGTCGGCGGCCCCATCGACCTGTCCGGACGCGGTCCCGCCTTCGAGGACGCCCTGGTCCGGGTCTGGCGCGGCGAGGCGGAAAGCGACGGGTTCAACCGGCTGGTCCTGGCCGCCGGCCTGTCCTGGCGTCAGGTGGCGATCCTGCGGGCCTATGCGAAATATCTCCGCCAGGCCGGCTATTCGCTGTCGCAGGCCAGCATCGAACGGGCGCTGGGCGCCAATCCCCGGCAGGCCGCCGCCCTGGTGGCGCTGTTCGAGGCCCGCTTCGATCCCGGCCGGCCCGGGGGAACGGCCGACATCGCCGAAGCCCGGGTGGCCGCCCTGCTGGATCAGGTGGACAGCGCCGACGACGACCGCATCCTGCGCCGCTTCCTCAACCTGATCCGTTCGACGCTGCGGACCAATTATTTCCTGGACCGGCCTTACCTGTCGTTCAAGCTGGACAGCCGCGCCGTCGACGACCTGCCGGCGCCCCGGCCCCGGGTGGAAATCTGGGTCTGCAGCCCCGCCGTCGAGGCGGTGCATCTGCGCGGCGGCGGCGTCGCCCGCGGCGGCATCCGCTGGTCCGACCGCCGCGACGATTTCCGCACCGAGATCCTGGGCCTGATGAAGGCGCAGATGGTCAAGAACGCGGTGATCGTGCCGGTGGGGGCCAAGGGCGGCTTCGTGGTCAAGCGGCCCCCGGCCGAAGGCGGCCGCGAGGCCCAGCAGGCCGAGGCCATCGCCTGCTACCGCGCCATGATCGGCGGGATGCTGGACATCACCGATACCCTGAAGGGGGGGGCGGTGGTGCCTCCCGACCGGGTGGTGCGCCATGACGGCGACGATCCCTATCTGGTGGTCGCCGCCGACAAGGGCACCGCCGCCTTTTCCGACATCGCCAACGCCATCTCGCTGGAACGGGGCTTCTGGCTGGGCGACGCCTTCGCCAGCGGCGGCTCGAAGGGGTATGACCACAAGGCGATGGGCATCACCGCCCGCGGCGCCTGGGAAGCGGTGAAGCGCCATTTCCGCGAGGCCGGACTGGATGGCCAGACCCGGGATTTCACCTGCATCGGGGTCGGCGACATGTCGGGCGACGTGTTCGGCAACGCCATGCTGTGTTCGCCGCATATCCGGCTGGTCGGCGCCTTCAACCACGCCCACATCTTCGTCGATCCCGATCCCGACCCGGCCGTCTCGTTCGCCGAACGCGACCGCCTGTTCAAGGCCGCCCGGTCATGGCCGGACTATGATGCCCGGGTGATTTCGCCGGGGGGCGGGGTCTTCGCCCGTTCGGCCAAGTCCATCGCCGTCAGCGCGGAAATGGCCGCCCGCTTCGGCATCGACAGGCCCAGCCTGACCCCGAACGACCTGATCCGCATCCTGCTGACCGCCCCGGTCGACCTGCTGTTCTTCGGCGGCATCGGCACCTATGTCAAGGCGGCCGGCGAAAGCCATGCCGATGTCGGCGACCGCGCCAACGACGCGCTGCGGGTGGACGGACACGAAATCAAGGCCCGGGTGCTGGGGGAAGGCGCCAATCTGGGCGCCACCCAGAAGGGCCGCATCGAAGCGGCGCTGGCCGGGGTCAGGCTGAACACCGACGCCATCGACAATTCCGCCGGCGTCGACACCTCGGACCACGAGGTCAACATCAAGATCCTGCTGAACGATCTGGTTGCCGCCGGCGACCTGACGGAAAAGCAGCGCGACCGGCTTCTGGTATCGATGACCGACGAAGTCGCCGCCCTGGTTCTGCGCGACAATTATCTGCAGACCCAGGCCATCAGCGTGATGGAAGCCAGCGGCCCCGACCTGCTGGACGGCCAGGGCCGTTTCATGCGCCTGCTGGAAAAGACCGGGCGGCTGGACCGCGCCCTGGAATTCCTGCCCGGCGAGGACGTCCTGACGGAACGGGCGGCGCGGCGCAAGGGACTGGTGCGGCCGGAGCTGGCGGTGCTGCTGGCCTATTCCAAGATCTGGCTGCACGATGCCGTCCTGGCTTCGGACCTGCCGGACGATTCCTTCCTGCAGGCCGATCTGGGGCGCTATTTCCCCTCAGCCCTGCGCGACCGCTTCATGGCCGAGATCGCCTCGCACCGCCTGCGCCGCGAAATCGTCGCCACCACGGTGACCAATTCGATGATCAACCGGGTCGGCGCCGGCTTCGTCCTGGACATGACCGAGCGCACCGGCTTCGGCCCCGCCGACGTGGCGCGGGCCTATATCGTCGCCCGCGACGCCTATGGCCTGCGGGCGGTGTGGCGCGGGATCGAGGCGCTGGACGGTCTTGTTCCGGCGGCGGCCCAGACCGCCATGCTGACCGAGGCCAACCGCCTGCTGGAACGGGCCACCGCCTGGGTCCTGCGTCATGGTCCGGCCCCTTGCGACATCGGGGCAATCATTGCCGAGCTGGCCCCCGGCATCGCCGCCATCGACGCCCATCGCGCCCGGGCGCTGCCGCCGGAAACCGCCGCCGTCGTCGCCGCCCGGACCAGGGACTACACCGACCAGGGCGTTCCGGAAGACGTGGCGGCCCAGGTCGCCGGTCTGATCGTCCTGGCTTCGGCACCCGACATCATTCGCATCGCCACCCGGCGCGGGCTGGCGGTGGAAGAGGTCGGGCGGGTCTATTTCGCCGTCGGCTCGCGTTTCGGTCTGGGCTGGCTGCGCCGTTCGGCGCAACAATCGGGGGGGCGCGGGCACTGGGACAAGCTGGCGGCGGCGGCGGCCATCGAGGAATTGTACGGCCACCAGCGCGATATCGCCGATGCGGTCCTGGCCGATGAAAGCATCGAAGCCTGGACGATCCGGCATGCGGCCCGGGTCGAACGGGTCGACGGCCTGCTGGCGGAATTGCGCGCCGCCCCGCAGGTCGACCTGTCGATGCTGGCGGTGGCCAACCGGCAATTGCGGGTCCTGGCCGAGGCGGGCGATGGGGGCTGAACGCTCATTTGCGTTGCCCTGTCGTCGCGATGATGATAACGAAACCCCCATCGACAGGCAGGATGCAGCATGGCCAAGGGCGCGACGCACGAGACTCTGACCGG
Organism: uncultured Rhodospirillaceae bacterium; assembly: GCA_903941095.1. Lineage (GTDB taxonomy): Bacteria > Pseudomonadota > Alphaproteobacteria > Rhodospirillales > Magnetospirillaceae > Magnetospirillum. The sequence continues at coordinate 80,409 of CAJANN010000366.1, forward strand.
CGTGACCGAAGTGAAGGTCGGTTCCGAAAAATCGTTCGGCCTGGTCTTTGCCGCCTTGTTCGCATTGATCGCCGTGTGGCCGCTGAAGGATGGCGGCGAGCTGCGCCTGTGGGCGATCGCCGTGGCCGCCGCCTTCGCCGTGGCCGCACTGGCGGCGCCGCGGGCGTTGCGGCCCCTGAACCTGCTGTGGTTCAAGTTCGGCATGCTGCTGCACCATATCGTCACGCCCCTGGTGATGGGGCTGCTGTTCTTCCTGACCGTCACCCCGGTCGGCCTGCTGATGCGGGCCACCGGCAAGGACCCCATGCGCCTGAAGCGCGATCCGGCGGCGGCCAGCTACTGGATCGACCGCACGCCGCCGGGGCCGGCGCCGGATTCCATGAAAAACCAGTTCTAGGGATCGAAAACATGGCCTTTCTGCTTGAGCTCTGGGCGTTCCTGCGTGCCCGCAAGAAGTTTTGGCTGCTCCCCATCCTGGTGATGATGGTGATCTTCGGCGGCCTGATCGTGCTGAGCCAGGGCTCGGCGGTGGCGCCGTTCATCTATACTCTGTTCTAGAGGGGCCAATCGTGCGGGTTCTCGGCATTTCGGCGCTGTATCACGACAGTGCGGCGGCGCTGATCCAGGACGGCCGCATCGTGGCGGCCGCCCAGGAAGAGCGGTTCACCCGCAGGAAGCACGACGCCCGCTTTCCCGAGAACGCGGTGAATTACTGCTTGGCCGAGGCCGGCTGCAGCCTGGCCGATATCGACCATGTCGTGTTCTACGACAAGCCGTTCCTGAAGTTCGAACGGCTGCTGGAAACCTATCTGTCCTTCGCCCCCAAGGGGTTCGCCTCGTTCAAGACCGCCATTCCGGTGTGGCTGAAGGAAAAGCTGTTCCAGAAGGACATGCTGCGCAAGGATTTGGCCAAGTTCGATCCCGGCTTCGACTGGATGAACCGGCTGCTGTTCGCCGAACACCATCTCAGCCATGCCGCCTCGGCATTCTTCCCGTCGCCGTTCGAAGAGGCGGCGGTGCTGACGATGGACGGGGTCGGGGAATGGACCACCACCTCGCTGGCCTTCGGGTCGGGCAACCGGCTGGATATCCACAAGGAACTGCATTTCCCGCACTCGCTGGGGCTGCTTTATTCCGCCTTCACCTATTACACCGGCTTCAAGGTCAATTCCGGCGAATACAAGGTCATGGGTCTGGCGCCCTATGGCGAGCCGAAATACACCCAGCTGATCCTGGACAAGATCGTCGACGTCAAGGATGACGGCAGCTTCTGGCTGGACCAGTCCTATTTCGATTATTGCACCGGCCTGACCATGACCAACGACAGGTTCGCCGGCCTGTTCGGGCAGAAGGTGCGCCAGGCCGACAAGGACCCGCTGACCCAGTTCCACATGGACATCGCCGCCTCGGTGCAGGCGGTGACCGAGCATGTGGTGCTGAAGCTGGCGCGCGCCATCCGCAAGGATACCGGCGCGAAGAATCTGTGCTTGGCCGGCGGTGTGGCGCTGAATTGCGTCGCCAACGGCAAGGTGCTGCGCGAAGGCATCTTCGACAATATCTGGATCCAGCCGGCGGCCGGCGATGCCGGCGGCGCCCTGGGGGCGGCCCTGGCCGGCTATCACATCCACAAGGGCCAGAAGCGCGCCGTCACCGGCGGCGGCAAGGACGCCATGAAGGGCTCGTATCTCGGCCCGGTGTTCGAGCAGGCCGATATCGAGGCCCGCCTGACCGCCGCGGGCGCCAGGTTCACCGTACTGCCTGACGACCAGTTGATCGAACAGACCGCGCAGGCCCTGGCCGACGAAAAGGCGGTGGGCTGGATGCAGGGCCGGATGGAATTCGGCCCGCGCGCCCTGGGCGGCCGCTCGATCCTGGGCGACCCGCGCTCGCCGACCATGCAGAAGGTGCTGAACCTCAAGGTCAAGTATCGCGAAAGCTTCCGCCCGTTCGCGCCGTCGGTATTGCGCGAGGACGTGGCCGAATGGTTCGAGCTGGACGGCGATTCGCCCTATATGCTGCTGGTCGCCCCGGTGGCCGAAAAGCATCGCCGCGCCATGACCGCGGAAGAACAGGCCCTGTTCGGCATCGACAAGCTGAACGTGCCGCGCTCCAGCCTGCCGGCCATCACCCATGTCGATTATTCGGCCCGCATCCAGACCGTGCATGCCGACACCAATCCGCGCTACCATGCGCTGATTTCCGCCTTCAAGGGCAAGACCGGCTGCCCGGTGGTGGTCAACACCAGCTTCAACGTCCGCGGCGAGCCCATCGTCTGCACCCCGGAAGACGCCTTCCGCTGCTTCATGGGCAGCGAGATCGAGGTGCTGACGGTAGGCAATTGCTTCCTGAGGAAGGAAGACCAGGACCCTTCCCTGAAGCTCGACTACAAGAACGCCTTCGAGCTGGACTGATCGGCGGGATAGTGCGGTCAGCTTCGGGTGTCCCTGCGGGATGCCGTCTGGGTTCCATAGCCAGTCTCCGCGCCAGAGCCCTCCGATATCAAGTGGGGATGGACAGTTTTGCCAGGGCGCCAGCAACGGCGCGGGCGTCGGCCAGGGCGTCGTGGCCGCGCCCGCAATCCTCCAGACCGAACAGTTCGGGAAGGTCGGCGCTGAACAGGTGGTTGCGGCCGGTGGCGGCCAGGAATTGCGGATAGACGTCGCCGGTCCGGCCGGCGAAGCGGTCGTCGATGCCGGCCAGCCGGCAGTTTTCGGCGATGACGGCCGCATCGGCGCCATTGGACAGCAGCATCAGATCGGGGGCGGCGAAGCGCAGGAGTTGGTCGAGAGCAGGAGCGATGTCGGTTCCGTCATTGTCCACCGCGGCCTGGGTGATGCCGGTCAGGTCGG
>CAJANN010000367.1 GCA_903941095.1 uncultured Rhodospirillaceae bacterium
AAGACATGGTCGGCCTCCAGTCCGTCGCGGCCGATCTGGCCGCCCAGCGGTTCGATGAAGACCAGCAGGAACTCGCCATCAAGGGCGGCCAGCCGGCTGAAGAAATCCGCCGGCAGCCATTCCTGATACATCGCAGAGAAATGGGTGAACAGCAGCCCCCGCCGGGCCGCCGCCAGGGGGGCGGCATCGAAGGTGATGAAATCCCCGGGCAGGAACTCCACCGGCATCTTCGGCACCAGCCGGGCCAGACGGCACGCCAGCTCGCGGCCCGAACGGTTGGGCTCGTAACCGACGAAGCGGGTCTGGCCGGTACCGCCGCCGGCCAGCCACAGATTGAACAATTGCCGGCCATAGCCGCTGCCGATCTCGGCCACCACGTCGGCACCGACGGCCAGATCGGCCAGCAGCCGGCCGACATTGAACTCGGTATAGGCCGATACCGGCACCGGAGTGGCGCAGGACATGCCGGTCTCGACCCGTTCCAGGCCGGCCAACGAATCGGCAGGCTGTTCCGCCGGCCGGTGTGCCACCTCACCCGAAGCATCGGCAGCAAGCGGGCGGACCGACTCGAAATGGTCGAAACGCCCGAAGATGCGGGCCAGATCGCCCTCTTCGGCCAGCAACGCGTCGAAGACGCGGGCCCGGGCGGCCCAGGCCTTGTCGTAATAATCCAGCCAATCCATCCCGTCATCCCTCCGTCAGGCCGACAGGGCCGAATCGCTGCTCAGCAGACTGTAGTAAAGGGAATCGTGCCACCCCCCCTCGGCCCAGTGGGTCTGCCGGTGGCGGCCGTCAAGCTGGAAGCCCAGGCGTTCGAAGAAGGCCTGCTTGGCGGTGTCGAAGGCATAGATTTCCGACCACAGACGATGCAGGCCCAGTTCGCCATAGGCATAGGCGATCATCACCCGGGCGGCGTCGGGGGCGAAACGATCGTCGATATACAGCCCGTCGGCCCCGATATAGATGGAAAAATCCGCCGTGCGGTTGACCCAGTCGATATAGCACAGGCCGCAAGCTCCCAGCAGCCGCCCCGAGTTCCGCTCGACGATGGCGAACATCCGGGTCGACGGATCGGCGTTGACCCTGCCGTCGAACCATTGCCGCTGCTGGGTGGCGTTCAGTTCCCGGTATTCGCGGAAATAGCGCCGCAGTTCGGGGCGGTTGCGCCACTCCATCAATTGCGGCAGGTCGTCGGCCTCGATGGCCCGCAGGCCGGTATGTTCGCCCAGCAGCATCATGCCTCCAGATCGTCAAGGGTCAGCGCCTCGCCCCGGACACGGGGCACGGCAAGGCGACGGCCGATGGCGGCGGGCAGTTCGTAGGGCCGCAAGGCCTGGGCCGGAGCCGGGCGCAGGGCTTCCAGATCGCCCTCGGCCAGCACCGCTCCGGCGGGCAGGTCGCGGACCAGCCGCAGGCAGCGTTGCTGCAGGACCACGGTCTGCCGTTCATTGTCCTCGATCCGCTTGACGCCGTCACCCAGGGCCGCTTCCAGTTCGCGGCTGCGATCCACCATGTCCCGCCACGATCCCGGCTGCATGGAAAAGGCGTGATCGGGACCGACCCGCCGGCTGTCGTCGGTGAAGTGCTTCTCGATCACCCTGGCCCCCAGGGCGATGGCCCCCAGCACGCTGGCGTGGCCGGGCGAATGGTCGGACAGCCCCAGCACCATGCCGGGATATTTCAGGGCATAGGCCTGCAGGACCCGCAGATTGATGTGGCGGAAGTTCTCCAGCGATCCGGTATAGTTGGTATTGCACTGCATCAGCACGATCTGCCGATTGTGTGGCAGGACCGCGGCGACGGCACGCTCGACATCCTCGATGCGGCTGGCGCCGGTGGCCAGCATCAGCGGCTTGCCGCGGCGGGCGACATAGGCGACGAAATCGGTCCAGGTGATGTCGCCCGAGCCGATCTTGTAGGCCGGCAGGTCAGCGTCGAGCTGGTCGACCGCCTCGATATCGTAGGGCGTGGTCAGAAAGTCGATGCCGGCCTCGCGGGCGGTCTCGATCAGCGCGCGGGTCCAGTCACGCCGGCATTCGTATTGGCGGTAGATCTCGAAGACCGGCTTGTCCCACTTGGCCTGGTGGCCCAGCATGGCGCCCAGATTGCGGAACCCGACGTCGCTGACGATCTTCTCGGCCCGGAAATGCTGAAACTTGGCGGCGTCGGCCCCGGCTTCCCGGGCCAGCCAGATCAAGTCCTTGGCCCGTTCCAGGTCGCCGTCATGATTGGCGGCGATGTCGGCGACGAAATAGGCCGGCTGGTCGATGGCGATTTCGCGGCCGTTGATCCGCACGGAACCATCATACTGCATGGGACTGTTCCTTGTAGCTTCGCGCCAGAGCGGCGATCACCGCAGCCGTAT
>CAJANN010000368.1 GCA_903941095.1 uncultured Rhodospirillaceae bacterium
ACACGCAAGCGGCCCGGTTCTTACCGGGCCGTACCCTTTTCCGCGGGGTGGAGCAGCCCGGTAGCTCGTCAGGCTCATAACCTGAAGGTCGCAGGTTCAAATCCTGCCCCCGCAACCAACAAATAAGCCCGCAAGTCCAACGACTTGCGGGCTTTTTGATTCTGCGTTCAGTACGGCCCGAATCCGGCCGGGTAAGCACAGGGTAAGCGCGGCGGCGCAAGCTCTGGCAAACCCGGGCAAGCAAAACCTGCTCGATCGTAGCTGCGATTTGCGCGATGGTGACGGATCGCAACGGCAAAAGAGTGCCCCTCATGATCGACATCGCCCGCCTGAGGATCGAGCTGGAAGACGTCGATCACCCGGTCATGCGCCGCATCGAGGTGCCGGTGGCCATCACCCTGGCCGACCTGCACGCCGTCATCCAGGCCGCCATGGGCTGGCAGAATGCTCATCTTTATGAATTCCGCGTCGGCCGCAGCCTGGCCTGGGGTGTGCCCGACCCGCATTGGCCGGAAGCCAACACCCGCCCGGCCAAGAATGCCAGCCTGGCCGAGCTGGCGCTGCATCTGAAGCAGAACAAGACCTTCGAATATCTCTACGATTTCGGCGACGACTGGCGGCACGCGGTAAAGCTCGAAGCGATCGCCGCCGCCGATTCCGACACAATCTATCCGCGCCTGGTCGGAGGCCACGGCGCCTGTCCGCCGGAAGATTGCGGCGGGCCGCCGGGCTATGCCCATCTGCTGGAGGCCATTGCCGATCCCGACCATGAGGATCATGCCGAACTGAGCGCGTGGCTGGGGGGCAAATTCGATCCCACCTTGGTCGATGAGGCGGCCATCCGTAAGCGCCTGGCCAAGCTTGCCAAACGGCGCCCCCGCAAGGCGAAGACCTAAGTACTACCATAGCCACCGAATGGGGCGTCTGGCTTCGCCAGCCCGTCGTCAAAGAGGAAATTTTTAGGATTCCGTTAGGCGGGGAGGGACGCCAACGCCCGCAGGCCCGAGGAACGGACTTGGCGGGTTACCACAGTTGTCTCGTTCAGCGACCTACAACAGCAAACTGCGCGCCCGGGTAACCCCGACGTAAAACAGGCGTTTTTCCGCCTCTACATCGTCGCTGCGGAAATGTGGAAACGTTCCGTTGCGAAAGCCTATCAGGGCAATGCCCCCATACTCACGACCTTTCGCGATCATTCGTGCGACGTGGCCGCACTATCCGCCGATGGCGTGCATCGGCAGGTGAGACCAATCATTAATTGGCGGGTTTGGGTCCGAGAACTCATGTCGCGCGGGCTTGGTCCCGATCCGGTCGAGAATCAACGCCATCACCGCCTGCTGGCTTGATGGCCCGGCCAGGGCAGGGCGCAAATCCACCGACGCGCCGCCTGCCAGGCAAAGTCGCAATTCTCCCCGACAATTGACCCGAACCCGGTTGCAGTCGTCGCAGAAATGGCTGGAAAGCGGAGCGATCAGGCCGAGCCGTCCGCCGGTTTCCGCCACGCGAAAGTAGCGGGCGGGGCCGCCCGTTCTGTCGGTCAACGGCGACAGGTGCCACCTTCGGGCCAAGCCAGCCTGTACCGACGACAGCGAGATTGGGGGCCGGCCGGGAGCGACATCCCCCAGCGGCATGGCCTCGATCAGGGTCAGATCATAGCCGCGCCGTCCGCACCATTCGATCATTCGGTCCAGTTCATCCTGGTCGGTGTCGGCGTGGATGACCGTGTTGATCTTGACCTTGAGCCCGGCGCCGTCGGCGGCGGAAAGACCCGCCAGGACATCGGCGAGACGGTGTCGCCGGGTAATGGCGGCGAAGGTGTTGGGATCGAGCGTGTCGAGGGAAACGTTGATGCGGCGAATGCCGGCAAGGGCCAACGCATCGGCGTGGCCGGCCAGCAGGGTGCCGTTGGTGGTCAGGGTCAACTCGTCCAATGCGCCGGCATCGACCAAGGTTCCCAGGGAACGGACCAGACCGATGATGTTGTGGCGAATCAGCGGCTCCCCACCCGTCAATCGGATTTTACGGACCCCAAGGGCGACGAAGGCATGGCCGATGATGGACATCTCTTCCAACGACAAGATGTCCTGGCGGGGCAGGAACTTGGCGTTTTCGCTCATGCAATAGGTGCACCGCAGATCGCAGCGGTCGGTGACAGACAGACGCAGATAGGCGATGTGACGCCCGAGGCCGTCGATCATCCTCGCTCCTCCCGAAAGCGTCGTTGGGGCATTGAGCCCGCTCTTCTCTCAGCAATTTTCTTGCCAAACAACAAAAGCGCGGCAAAGAGCCGGAATGGGAGGGCGCAATGTTACCGTGGCGTAACCACGAATTTGCATCCCACGGATTTCATGGTCTTCATGCCGGTCCGTGGATTTGGTGAAATGTTACCGTCGAGTAACCGTCTGATACCGGCGAACGCACGAAGAGACTCATCCGGGCTTGCCATGGCTTGGCAGCTGTGAATCACTGGGTTTCCACCAGATACATGGGGGGAGCCATGTCGAGTCGGATCACAATATCGGAAGGGATGTCGGCTGGTGAGCT
>CAJANN010000369.1 GCA_903941095.1 uncultured Rhodospirillaceae bacterium
CAGCTCCCCTCGAACCAATATGAAAATCATCAATTCTGAAGGCGGGTATATCAAGTCAAGAATGTCGCATCTAAAGCAAACAAATCAAGCAAATGGCATTGAAGCGATCAGCAGTCTGAATGATATCCTTTATAAGAGTAATGCAGCTGGCTCGGCACCAAGCACAGTAGGAGATTTTAATCATGCGAGAACTTATCGGCAAGCACCGGGACACCGCGAATGCCCTGGTCACCATATCGGCATTCAGCGCCAAGACCTTTGACCTTAGTTTTCCGAAGGACCTGTCGCGGTCCGGGCGACTCAAGGTGGCGTGTGGCGCTAAGTGGCATCCCGAGACGCTGAGCTGGCGGGTATCAGCACGGAGCAAGGATAAGCTCGCGGCGTGGCTGGAAGCTGAGATGGACGGTTCCGCCGCCAAGGCTGAGGCGGATGCCCAGGCGGCGGCGACCTCAGCGTTGCTGGCGCATGAGCTGATCGGCCAGCACGGTGACATCACTGTTATCGCCGCCGCGCCCTCCCAGTTCGGAGTCAGGTTCGCCAGGCACCCTCGGCGTTCGGACCGGCTTAAAGCGGCGACAGGTGCATCCTGGGTTTCGGCCGACACCGCTTGGCACATTCACATCAGCCGCGAGGCGCAGCTCCGCCAGTGGCTGACCCGCGAAACAGATGGTAGCGCCGCCGATCAGGACGAGGCTGATGCCCTGGCCATCTTCGAAGCGGATGCACGGGCCAAGGCAAGGTGCGAGGCCATCGAGGCTGCGGCCAAGGCAAAGGTCGCAGCGGAACGGCCGGTGATGGACCGGATGCTGGCCCAGCTGGCTTCGGCGACCAAGTTTGCGACATTGGAGGCGAAAAAGGTCATCGGTGTCGGCGGTGATCGCCCGACCGCCGTGGCGACTGATATTGAGACTGGTATTGAGGTTAGCGTTTCGCGTCTGCTCAAGATCACTGAGAGACGAAAGAGCGGTTCAGTGATCTTGTATGATGTCGAGATCCCCAAGGCCGACGGCATCGAAATCGTGGTCAACTACTGGTGGAATAGGGACCGGACCTACGCCGTCGGGGGGTGAGGGGGTTCAGTGGCTGGCGGGCTAACACCATACGATGGCTAATGCTTCGCCTCCGCACCCACCGCAGCAATAAGATCAGTCCGCGAAAAATCTTCGCCCTTGAACAACAGCGGCGCCCGCCGGGCCGCAGCCAGGGCATAGGAGGCGCAGTCCCCAAGATTGAGGCCGGCCGGATGTCGCCCCTTGCCGTACCGCAAGAAGGCCTCTCTGGCCACCCGCATCTGCTCCTGGTCGAATGGCACCACGACGATTCCGGCCCGCTCCAGGAGTTCGTCGAATGGCGCCCAGACCGTCGCTTCGCCATTGGCGCCTGCCAGCACCAAACTCACTTCCAACGCGCTCATCGTCGACATCTCGATACCATCGGCATTGACGATCGCGAGCAGAAAGGCATCTGCTTCAGGCTCAAGGCGCAAGATGGCGATGATTGCCGAGCTGTCGACGACGATCACCGAGGCAGTCCATCGTCGTCATAGAGGTCGGCATCGGTAAGCTGCGGCCGGCCAGCCAGCATGGCAGCGCTCCGCTCGGCGATCTCACGGAGATCGCGGGCAAGCGCGTCCCGATCACGTCGCTGTTGCCGACGCCGACGAACACCATCCTCGATGAATTCGGCGCCCGCCTGTTCGAGGACCTGCCGCACCTCGCCGATCGTAGTATCGGCCACGACACCATCACCACCCACACCCTCGAGACGGCGAATGGTGGTGACAGAGACGTGCGCCAGCCGGGCGAGCTCGTCCTGCTCGATTCGGAGGAGCGCCCTGGCGGCGCGGATTTGCTCGCTGCTGATGTCCATGAGAGGATTATGCCATGGGTGGGCAATATGGAGCAATGGGGCAGATGGTGACTCGACCCGGCGAGCGACTGGTGCTTCTGCATGTCGTGGCCGCCTGCTGGGCTACAGGGGCGAAGGGGCCAAATTGACATAGTTGAATTTTTTCTAATGTAGTTTTGTCCCCTCCACCCGTCACCGGCCATAGGGAGCGGCGCGTCCGATTATCATCGCAAGAGCTACCTGCTCACTGACATTGTGATCAGCCATGACCTTGTCAATTTTGACGCTATAGGATTTATCGATTCGGAAGCCCGAGATCGCGGTGAATTTGTCCTCCTCCTTGCGCTTCTCGGCCACCCGCGCCGGATCAGGATGAGAGATGATTTCAACGCTTTTTCGATCCAAAACCGTTTCGAGTCGGACGCACATTGCTGCGATAGCTTCGACCGGATCGCGAATTGTTGCAAAAACCAGCGCGGCTGTATCGCTTCCCCCCTGACCGACTGTCCGATACCGGACCGCATAAAAGCTCTCACGGACAGGCTCCGGCACTTCCCCGCTGAGAACTGAAGCTCCAGAGATTCCCGCGACCTGGAGAGCGTATCTCACTTTTCGGTCCGAGATTCCCTTGACTCCGGCGAGGGCGCAAAGCCCACAAAGGGCCTTGCCAGCGGTGGGGATGACGCCACCGGTCAATCGTGCGATGTCGGACAGACTCCAGGCCTGGCCGTCC
>CAJANN010000370.1 GCA_903941095.1 uncultured Rhodospirillaceae bacterium
AGCCCGGATGAGTAATTCGGGCTTCGTATCCAGCGCCCGTTGGGCGCGGCCAAGGCCGCGGATGCGACCGCCCGGCGAGGGCTTGGGAACCCGAATGAATCTTCGGGTTCCGTATCAGACGGTGCGGGCCTTGACGTAGGCGCCCGGCCCCTCTTCCACCGGCTTCAGCTTGCCGTCGCCCGGCTTGCGGGCGGTGACCTGCTTCAGCCCCTTGGTGGCCCAGCCATGCCAGTCCGGCCACCACGAGCCGTCTTCCTGCTTGGCTCCGGTCAGCCAGGTATCGGGGCTCTTGACCTTCTTGTTGTTGACCCAATAGCAATATTTGTTGGCCGCCGGCGGGTTGACGACGCCGGCGATATGGCCCGAGGCGGCCAGGACGAACTTGACGGGTCCGCCGGTGCGCTGGGTCAGGGAGAAGGTGCTCTTCCACGGCGCGATATGGTCTTCGCGGGTGGACAGCATGTAGATCGGGGTCTTGATCCGGCTCAGGTCGATGGCGACGCCGTCCAGGGTCAGGCCGCCCGGCTCGATCAGCTTGTTCTGCTGGTACATCTTGCGCAGATAGAAGCTGTGCATCGCCGCCGGCATGCGGGTGGAATCCGAGTTCCAGTACAGCAGGTCGAAGGGGAAGGGATCCTTGCCCAGCAGGTAGTTGTTGACCACGAACGACCAGATCAGGTCGTTGGCCCGCAGCATGTTGAAGGTCATGGCCATGTCGCGGCCGTCAAGGAAGCCATTCTCGTTCATGCGCTCTTCCAGGCTGGTCAGCTGCTCTTCGTCGATGAAGACGCCCAGCTCGCCCGGTTCGGCGAAGTCGGTCATGGTGGTGAACAAGGTCGCGCTGGCGATGGAATCGCGGCCCTTGGCGGCCAGATAGGCCAGGGTGCAGACGGTCAGGGTGCCACCCAGGCAATAGCCGACGGCGTTGACCTGGCTCTGTCCGGTGGCCTTTTCGATGGCGTCGATGGCGGCCAGGGGGCCTTCCTTCATGTAGTCCGAGAAGTCCTTGGCCGCCAGCTTCTCGTCCGGGTTGACCCACGAGATGACGAACACGGTGTGGCCCTGGTCCACCGCCCACTTGATGAAGCTGTTCTTGGGCCGCAGGTCCAGGATGTAATACTTGTTGATCCACGGCGGCACCACCAGCAGCGGCCGGTCCACCACGGTCTCGGTGGTGGGATCGTACTGGATCAGCTGCATCAGGTCGTTCTGGTAGATGACCTTGCCGGGGGTGACGGCGATGTTCTCGCCGACCTTGAAGGCGTCGTAGTCGGTCATCTTGATGGCCAGCTTGCCCTTGCCGCGCTCAAGATCGTCCAGCAGGTTGTTCAGTCCCTTGATCAGGTTCTCGCCGCCGGATTCGACGGTGGCGCGCAGAACCTCGGGATTGGTCATGACGAAGTTGGACGGCGCCATCGCGTCGACGAACTGCCGGGTGTAGAAATCCACCTTCTGGGCGGTGTGGTCGTCCAGCCCCTCGACCCCCTCGACCAGCCCGTGCATGTAGCGGGCCGACAGCAGGTAGGACTGCTTGATGAAGTCGAAGACCTCGTTGTCCTGCCACATCTCGTCCTTGAAGCGGCGGTCGGCGGCGTCGGGACGGGCGACCGGCTCGGTGGTTTCGCCCATCAGGCGGCGCGCCGTGCTCTGCCACAGCGCCATGTAGTCGTTCCACAGCGACAGGTTGGCTTCCACCAGCTTGGCCGGGTCGCTCATCATGCGGGTGGTCATTTCCAGGAAGGCGTTTCCGATGTTCAGCGGGTCCAGCGAGGCCGAGCCCGACTGTTCCGAGGTTTGCCGCTGCAGGAAGTCGGCGACCAGGCGCTGGCTGCGTTCGGCGATGCCTGCCATTGCCTGCGACAGCTCGGCGGGATCGACCATCTTGATCTCGGTGCCCTTATCTTCAGCCATAGGGAATCCTTGTCACAATTGCGCCAGGGGCCGTCTAACCCGGTAGGGTAGAGGCGGAGAGGAAGACCGGGTGGGGGTGCCCCCCCTCCTTCGCATTCATCCCATAGCCCTATATACTTTCGATCGCCGGACTGATAAACGTGAACTTGACCGAACCAAGGGTCATTCAACGAATTTTTTGTGACTGCAGGGGTGGTGACCGAACCATGACGGGTCGCGTGAAGCCGGAATGGCGCCGTAATTTGCGACGGATCCTGATGCAGGGGACGATGGCCTGTCTGCTGTCGGCCTGCTCGTCTGTACCCGACGCGGTCAATCCGGTCGAATGGTACAAGGGTGCCAGCGACATGATCACCGGCAAGGACCGGGCCGAGGTCGCGACCCCCGCCGCCAAGGGGCAGTATCCCGACGTCAACACCGTTCCCCAGCGGACCGCCGACACCCGCAAGGACCTGCCCAAGGGGCTGGTGGCCGACCGCGGCAACGCCAAGTACGCCGAGCCGGTCCAGCGCGAGGTTTCCCCGACCAAGCCCCTGGCCCGCCGCGCCCCGGCCGCCGACCAGCAGGTCGCCGCCGTTTCCCCGCAAGGGGTGGTGCCGCCCAAGCCGGCCGTCCAGGCCAGCGAGCTGTCGGGATCGCCCCAGGTGGCCCAGGCCGCTCCGTCCGGGCAGTCCCGCGTCTCGCCGGACCGCCGTCAGCCGACCGCCCGTGACGACCTGGGGCCGGATGCCCCGCCCGCCTCGGTGAACATGCAGCCGCCGGCCCCGGCCGACGTGCCCGAAACCGTGCCGATGCCCGGTCGCGGCAAGGTGAAGCCGATCCAGGAACAGTTCCAGAAGCGTCTGGCCGAATCGGCCCAGACCACCGTCCGGCCGGGCATGGTCGAGATGCCTCAGCCGGCGTCGCCCGGCGGCTCGTATGGGATGGCCGACGACGCCCCCATCCATCTGGTCCCGCCCAGCGCCCAGCACCGCTCCGGTTCGGGTGGCGGCAAGGGATTCGCCGCTCCGGCCCCGGTTCTGCCGGCGGCTTCGTTCCAGGTCGCGTCGGTGGACTTCAACGCCGGAAGCGATCGTCTGACCGGGGCCGACCGCACCGCCATCGCCGAAGTGGCCCGCCTTTACAAGCGGACCGGCGGCGTCGTCCGCGTGGTCGGCTATGCCCCGCCCCCGTCCTTCGGCTACGCCGATGCCACCCGGCAGGTGATGAGCGGTCTGGATGCGTCCCACGGCCGGGCCGTCGCCGTCGCGCGCGAGCTCAACCGGCGTGGCGTTCCGGCCGGCAAGATCATGGTGGCCGCCGATTCCGGCGTGTCCGGCATGGGGACCGGCGGCGCTCAGGTCTATCTCGACGTGATGTGACCGCCCGTCGCGCCCTGGTGGCGGCGGCTCTGCTCCGGCTGGTTCCGGGGGTGCCGGCGTTCGAGCGCGAGGCCATTTTGGACCATGCCGTCGATTCCCCGGGTTTGCGCACGGCCTCGCCCGAGGCGGCGGCGTGGCTGTCTCTGGTCGCCGTCATCCGGCATCTGCATACCGACTATGACCGCCTTGTGGCCGACGGTACCGGCAGGGATGCTGCCCGCTGGTTCGTCGCCGACGCCATCGATGCCGTCCTGGCCGGGTGGGGCAGCCGCCGCCGGCTGCCCAGAAAGTGAGTGATTCTTTACCGGCCTCAGGCTAGACATAAGGGGTCTGCCAGCACTCCGGGTGCGGCCCGTATCGAGATCGGTGAGATGAGCAACGACCAGGAATTCCATCGGATCAAGCGCCTTCCGCCCTATGTGTTCGCCGAGGTCAACGCCATGAAGGCCCGCGCCCGCGCCGCCGGCGAGGACATCATCGATTTCGGCATGGGCAACCCGGATCAGCCGACCCCGGCCCATATCGTCGACAAGCTGGTCGAAGCCGCCCGCAACCCGCGCGCCCACCGCTATTCCATGAGCCGCGGCATCCCCGGCCTGCGCAAGGCGCTGTCGGCCTATTACGCCCGGCGTTTCAACGTCGACATCGATTCCGAAAGCGAATGCATCGTCACCCTGGGCTCGAAGGAAGGGCTGGCCAACCTGGCCAACGCCATCACCAGCCCCGGCGACATCGTGCTGGTGCCCAACCCCAGCTATCCCATCCATCCCTATGGCTTCATCATCGCCGGCGGTTCGTGCCGCTATGTGCCGGTCACCCCCGACGCCGAGTTCCTGCGGGCGCTGGACCGCGCCGTCCGCCATTCGGTGCCCAAGCCCATCGCCCTGGTGCTGAACTATCCCAGCAATCCGACCGCGCTGCTGGCCGATCTGGATTTTTATGGTCAGGTTGTGGATTTCTGCCGCCATCACGGCATCTGGATACTGTCGGACCTGGCCTATTCCGAGATCTATTTCGACGTCGCGCCGCCGCCTTCGATCCTGCAGGTGCCCGGTGCCAAGGACATCGCGGTGGAATTCACCTCGATGTCGAAGACCTACAACATGCCGGGATGGCGCATGGGGTTCGCCGCCGGCAACAAGACCCTGATCGCCGCCCTGGCCCGCATCAAGTCCTATCTCGATTACGGCGCCTTCACCCCCATCCAGGTGGCCGCCGCCGCCGCCCTGAACGGGCCGCAGGATTGCGTCGAGGAAATCCGTCAGACCTACAAGGGCCGCCGCGACGTGCTGATCGAGGGGCTGACCGCCGCCGGCTGGGACGTCCCCAGTCCGCCGGCCACCATGTTCGCCTGGGCTCCCATTCCGCCGGCTTTCGCCCATCTGGGCTCGCTGGAATTCTCGAAGCTGCTGATGCGCGAGGCGCAGGTGGCGGTGGCCCCGGGCATCGGCTTCGGCGAATACGGCGATTCCTTCGTCCGCATCGGGCTGGTGGAAAATACCCAGCGCACCCGGCAGGCGGTGCGCAGCATCAAATCCTTCCTCGCCAATTACGACAAGGTGCTGGAAGATTCCGAAAAGAAACGCGCGGTGAGCGGCTGATGAAAACCTTGAAGATTGCTGTCGCCGGCTTGGGCACCGTCGGTGCCGGGCTGGTCAAACTGTTGACCGACAATGCCGAGACCATCGCCCTGCGCGCCGGCCGGCGGATCGACGTCACCGCGGTTTCCGCCCGCGATCGCGGACGTGACCGCGGCGTGGTCATTCCCGCGGGAATCGTCTGGTACGAAGACGCCGTCCGCATGGCCGCCGAGGCCGATGCCGACGTGGTGGTGGAAGTCATCGGCGGGTCGGGCGGGGTGGCCCGGCAGGTGGTCGAAACCGCTCTGGACAAGGGGCGTCACGTGGTGACCGCCAACAAGGCCCTGCTGGCCCACCACGGTACGGCGCTGGCCCGCGCCGCCGAGGCCAAGGGCGTCAGTCTGGCCTTCGAGGCGGCGGTGGCCGGCGGCATTCCCATCATCAAGGCGCTGAAGGAAGGGCTGGCCGGCAACGTGCTGTCGCAGGTCACCGGCATCCTGAACGGCACCTGCAACTATATCCTGACCACCATGCGCGAGACCGGGCGCGATTTCGCCGACGTGCTGGCCGAAGCCCAGGCCCTGGGCTATGCCGAGGCCGACCCCAGCTTCGACATCGACGGCGTCGACGCGGCGCACAAGCTGTCGATCCTGACCTCGCTGGCTTTTGCCACCCCGGTGGATTTCGCCTCGGTCCATATCGAGGGCATCCGTCATGTTTCCGCCGACGACATCCGTTTCGCCGACCAGTTGGGCTATCGCATCAAGCTGCTGGGCATCGCCCGCATGACAGGGCAGGGGGTCGAGCAGCGCGTGCATCCCTGCATGGTCCCGGTGAAGACCCCCATCGCCACGGTCGACGGCGTGTTCAACGCCGTGGTCGCCGAAGGCAACTTCGTCGGCCGGTCGATCTATGAAGGGCGGGGTGCCGGTGCCGGTCCCACCGCTTCGGCGGTGGCGGCCGACATCATCGACATCGCCCGCGGCTGCACGGTGCCGGCCTTCGGCGTTCCCGCCGACGCCCTGCGGGCGCTGCCGGCGGCGCCGATGGACGGGCGTTGCGGCGCCTATTACATGCGGCTGGCCGTGGTCGACCGTCCCGGCGTCCTGGCCGAGGTGGCGGCGGCCCTGCGCGACGAAGGGGTCTCGGTCGAGCAGATGATCCAGCCGGCCCGCTCGTCGGCCGGCGGCGTGCCGATGGTGATGATCCTGCACGACACCGTCGAGGCCGCCATGACCCGTGCCGTCGCCCGGATCGCCGCCCTGGATGCGGTGGTCGAGACGCCGCACATCATCCGTATCGAAAGCCTGTAACAGCGAGTCCCGTCCGATGCCCAACCGCATCTTCGTTCCGCCGCCGCGTGCCCTGGACCGCAATCTGGCCCTTGAAGTGGTGCGGGTGACCGAAGCCAGTGCCCTGGCCGCCGCCCGCTGGGTCGGGCGTGGCGAGGAAAAATCCGCCGACCTGGCCGCCGCCGCCGCCATGCGCGAGGCGTTGAACAGCCTGCCGATGGACGGCAACGTCGTCAACGGCGAGGGGGACGAATGCACCGGCCGGGTCGGGACCGGCAGCGGTCCGCGCCTGGACATCGTGCTGACCGCCATCGAGGGGGCGACCATCTGCGCCAAGGCCGGGCACAATGCCCTGTCGGTGGTGGCGGCGACCGACGAAGGGTCGTTCCTGCAGGTGCCCGGTGGCGTCTATATGGAAAAGATCGCCGTCGGGGCGGGGTTGCCCGACGGGATCATCGACCTGGACCTGCCGGCCGAAGACAATCTGGCCCGCGTCGCCCAGGCCCGCGGCGTGCCGGTGACGGCCCTGACCGTGTGCATGCTGGACCGTCCGCGCCATACCGACATGCTGGGCCGCATCTATGACGCCGGTGCCCGCGTGGTGCTGATCGAGGCAGGCGACGTGTCGGGGGCCATCGCCACCGGCCTGCCCGATACCGGCATCGACCTGTATATGGGGTCGGGCGGGGCGGCCCAGGGGGTGCTGGCGGCGGCCGGGCTGAAATGCCTGGGTGGCCGCATGCAATGCCGGCTGCTGCTGCGCAACGAGGAAGAGCGCGGCCGTGCCCGCAAGGCCGGTTTCACCGACCTGACCCGCAAGTTCGATCTGGACGACATGGTCCGCGGCGAGGTGATGTTCGCCGCCACCGGCATTACCGATGGCCATATCCTGGCCGGCATCCGTCTGCATGGCGGCGACCGGGCGGTCAGCCATTCCCTGGTGATGCGCTCGGCCACCGGCACGGTGCGGACCATGACGGCCCGCCATGATTTCAGCCGTGGCGCCGGATTGCACGATTCATGACCGAGACCGCTCCCTTCCTGGGGGTGGAACGCTCTCTGACCGGGCGCAGGTGGCAGGTGGCCGGCGGGGATGCCCGTCTGGCCCTGACCCTGTCCCAGCGCCTGGGATTGCCGGAAATCGTCGGCCGGGTTCTGGCCGCCCGCGGCATCGGGCTGGACCAGGCGGACGTTTTTCTGGCTCCCACCCTGCGGGCGCTGTTGCCCGATCCCTTCCATCTGAAGGACATGGAGCGGGCCGCCCGCCGGGTGGCCGACGCGGTGATGGCCGGTCAGCCCATCGGGGTGTTCGGCGATTACGATGTCGACGGCGCCACCTCGTCGGCCCTGCTGGCCTTGTTCCTGCGCGCCGCCGGGGCAACCGTGCTGGTGCATATCCCCGACAGGATCGCCGAAGGCTATGGCCCCAACCTGCCGGCTTTGCTGAAGCTGCAGGCGGAAGGGGCGGGGGTGGTGGTCACCGTCGATTGCGGCACCACCGCCTATGCGCCGCTGGCCGGGGCCGCCCGGGCCGGGCTGGATGTGGTGGTGGTCGATCATCACGAGGCCGAACCCGATCTGCCGCAGGTCTATGCCCTGGTCAACCCCAACCGTCTGGACGAAGACAGCCCGCATGGACATCTGGCCGCGGTCGGCGTCACCTTCCTGCTGGTGGTGGCGGTCAACCGGGTGCTGAAGGAAGCCGGCTGGTTCGGCGGCCGGCCCGTTCCCGATCCGCTGCAATGGCTGGATGTCGTGGCGCTGGGGACGGTGTGCGACGTGGTGCCGCTGCAGGGCGTCAACCGCGCCCTGGTGACCCAGGGGCTGAAGGTGATGGCCCGGCGGACCAATACCGGCCTGTCTGCCCTGTCCGACGTCGCAGGCATCCGCGAACGTCCCGATGCCTATCATCTGGGCTATGTGCTGGGGCCTCGGGTCAATGCCGGCGGCCGGGTCGGCGAGGCGGGTCTGGGGCATCTGCTGCTATGCAGCGACGATCCGCCCGCGGCAGCCGAGATGGCGCGGCGGCTGGACGGCTATAACCGTGACCGCCAGGAAATCGAGGCCGCCGTCCTGCTGGACGCCATCGAACAGGTGGAAAGCCGTCCCGACGACGGGCTGCCCTTGCTGCTGGCGGCCGGCGAGGGGTGGCATCCCGGTGTCATCGGCATCGTCGCCGGGCGGCTGAAGGAACGCTACAACCGTCCGGCCTGCGTCGTCGCCCTGGATGGGGAAACCGGCAAGGGGTCGGGTCGCTCGGTGCCGGGCCTGGATCTGGGGGCGGCCATCATCGCCGCCCGTCAGGCCGGCATCCTGACGGCGGGGGGCGGGCACGCGATGGCGGCCGGTTTCACGGTTCCCCGCGGGCGGCTGGATGAATTCCGCAGTTTCATGGCCGAACGGCTGCAGGCCCAATTGTCCGGGGAACTGGTGCCGGTGCTGGAACTGGACGGGGCGCTGGATTGTGCCGGCTGCAACGTCGAGCTGATCGAGACCATGAAGCAACTGGGACCGTTCGGAGCCGGGAATGCGGAACCGCGTTTTGCGGTGTCGGCAGCCCGGATCGTCAAGGCCGATGTCGTCGGGCAGGGGCACGTCAGGCTTATTCTGGCCGGCCAGGGGGGCCATCGTCTGAAGGCCATCGCCTTCCGCGCCGCCGACAGCGAAATGGGGCTGTGCCTGTTGCGCTCGGCCGGCTCGACCTTCCATCTGGCCGGAACTCTGCGGGCGGATTCCTGGCAGGGCAACACGTCGGTGCAGCTGATTGTCGACGATGCGGCCCCGGCTCGATGAAAAACCCGGAAAAGCCTCTTGATTTCCCCCCTCACCCCTTGTATCAAGACGCCCTCGCCTTTGGCCACGTCCCCTTCGTCTAGAGGCCTAGGACACCGCCCTTTCACGGCGGCGACACGGGTTCGAATCCCGTAGGGGACGCCAATCTTGTACAAAAGTGGGCACCGCGCCCGCCGACAGGGTTCCGAGGTTTTCCAAGCCTCTAGCGAGCGCGGCCTTTGAGCCGCTGATACGCACCTCCCCGTCATCCACTTCCACCCGATCGACGAAGAGCCGCAGGTATGCCTTGCGGAAGGCGATCGGGCCGTGTGCGAGCTTGTCCTGCATGGTGGTGGTGAACGCCTGAATGGTGCGGGGTGTAATGACGTTGGCGGGCGCCTCCATCTGCCGGCGGGTCATGCCGATGAGACGCAACACCTCGTCGCGTCGCAGATTGAGTGCGTCGAGGCGTCCCTTCAGCATCTCCCCGTCCGTGATGGCGCCCGTCTCGATGGCCTCGTATAGGCGATTGACGCGGCCTTCGATGTCGCGTTGCTTCCGCGCCAATTCTTCAAGCTGGTCCTTGCGGTGATCTTGACCATTGGCGGCTCGCTCCATGAGGTCGGACAGCAGCTCCGTGACGCGCTCAGGCGCCAGCAGGCGGCGGGAGAGCGAATCCATGACGATGGCGTCCAACTCGTCCATGGGCACGCTGCGGCCCTTGCAGGCAGTCTTGCCGATGCGGGCACAGGTCGAACAGGTGTAGTAGCGATAGCGGCCGCTCTTGCCCGTGCGTAGCGTCATGCCGCCGCCACAGGTGGCGCATTTGGCGATGCCGGTGAGCAGGACGGGGCTATTCACCACACGCGGGGGCGTCTTCCTGGGGTTGCGGCTGGCGAGGGTGGCCTGCACGTTCTCGAACACAGCCGGATCGATGATGACCGGAACGGCGACCTCCACCCATTCGCTTGCGGGCTTGGCCTGTTTGCTGCGGCTGTCGAACTGGTTGAAGTGGTCACGGCCGGCATAGGCGGTGCGGGTCAACATTTCATGCACGACCTTCGTGCTGAAGCGTCCGCCGGCCCGCTGGCGATAGCCCTTGGCGTTGAGGTGCGAGACGATGGCCTTGACGCCCATCGGTCCCTTTTCGCCGTCCCCGAAGCGGTATAGGTCGAATACGCGGCGCACCACCTCCGCCTCGCCGGGCTCGACTTCAAGGCGCCGCTTGATCTTGTCACCACGCTTCTCGGCATCGGCCACCCGGTAGCCGAAGGCCGCGCGAGAGCCGTTCCAATAACCTTGGCGGGCGTTCTCCTTCATGGCCCGCAGCGTGTGCTTGGCGTTCTCGCGGCTCTGGTATTCGTCGAACAAGGCCATGATTTGCCGGATCATCTGGCTCGTGGGATCGTCGCCCGTCTCCTGGGTCATGGACACCAGCTTGACCCCGTGTTTCGCAAGTTTGCGCACGTAGAATTCAAGCTGGAACGCATCCCGGAAGAAGCGCGAGAAGCTATGCACGATAATGCTGTCAAAGGGGCGCTCATGGGCGCACGCGGCATCGATCATGCGTTGGAAGGCGGGCCTGCGGTCGTCGGTGGCGCTGGCGCCCGGCTCGACGAACTCCGACGCGACTTCCCAGCCCTTTGCCGTACAGAAGGCTTCCGCATGCCGCCGCTGGTCGGGGATGGACAGGTCTTTCTCTGCTTGGCGGACGGTGGAAACACGAAGATAGAGCGCGACACGCAGGGCCATGGCGATCCCCCTATTGATCGTTATCGTTGGCGATGATGGCGCTAATCGCTTCCGAAAGAAAGGCCTCTATCAATTCCACCTCACCGACAACGACGGACGGTCTGTCGGGGAAGACATAGAATACGCGCGGCCTATAGATGACTGTATGGCCATCTTTATTAACAGCGGCAGGGGATAGTGACTGTAAGTTGTTGTCGTTTGAAGGCTTTCCGATGAAAGTATGAAAAGTTCGTGGAGGCTGTCTGTCTTCCGTCATCTTAATCCCCTACACCATCTATCGCTCCGCATGCTTTATCGATGCCGCCATGCCACGAATTTAGTGGCATATAGCCAAGCTTCGATTTGAGTTCAATTATATCATAGTCAGCGCCGCACTCAAGTAAATGAGCCGCCGCCCCGGTGGTTACTTGGCACGTTTCTTAGATTACGCAGGCGTAAACTTTGGCATAACTTCAGATGCAATAATGCTGCTCCTCAGAGGGCGCTGCGAACCCTCTCTGAGGGGCCATTTTAGTCTTACGCATAGTTCCGAATATTGTTAGACGTTACTGCATTGATAAATCACGACATTTTAAGGCGTTGCACCACCCTTGAACGTCACCATGAACACCACCTCGGAAGCCACCCATCCTGGGCGCATCGGTAAGCGAGCCAGCGGCATGCCTGCGGATGCAGTTTTAGGCTTTGGGGCGAGCTTCCAGCGAAGCGAACTCGATTCGCAAGCTGGCGTAATCACGTCCGTCCGCCACGGCGGCGACACGGAAGCTTTCCTCCTCTGGAGGCAGAAAGCGGCCGGCAA
This sequence comes from uncultured Rhodospirillaceae bacterium, assembly GCA_903941095.1. Taxonomy (GTDB): domain Bacteria; phylum Pseudomonadota; class Alphaproteobacteria; order Rhodospirillales; family Magnetospirillaceae; genus Magnetospirillum. The sequence goes on from CAJANN010000370.1 coordinate 11,468, forward strand.
GGAATTGGGTGAAGGCGATCTTGATCCCAGGAGCATCCCACCCGTTGCGGCGATAGCCCTCAAGGTAGACGCTGGGGAAGGCCCCTGCCTCAAGCTGGCTGACGAACTCGACCTTGAGGGCTGACAGCTCTAACTCGGACATGGCCCGCTCGATTTCGGCAAGCTGATCCTTTCGCTCCGATCGCGCACGGGCTTCAATGGCCTCAATGGCCTTCCGAAGAGAGGCCATTCGCTCGCGGCGCTCTTTACCGGCCCTGGCCTGTTTTTCGGCCCTTCGATCCTCGGGAGCCCGCCGCCACCCCTGGTAAAGCGATTTGGCGAGGATGGAGCCAAAATCCTTCACCTCCCCGCCCTTGCGGTCACGGTAGGCAAAAGCGGCCTCCCGTGCCTCGATAGCGCGGGTCAGTCCATGTTCGGCAACCGCCTTTCTGGCAACGGCCTCGGAGACGATGGGCGTCACGCTGGCGATGAAATCCCGTTCGGCCTCCGCCGATTCCAGGCTGCCGGCAATGTGGCTTCCCGTCATCCTCTCCATGGCGCGGGCTGGCTCCAGCAGAAGCGGCGGCTGCCAGGATGTTTTGCGGGAGATAGCGAAGCGAATGGAGGCGATTTTCCGTTGTTCCCGCAATGGCGTGAACTTGACGGAAATATCGGCATGGGTGTTGATGGCCTCGCAGGCCGGCTTGAGAAGCTTTCCGCTGAAGTTCCGCCAATCGTTAGCATAGGCCGAATCTTGCAGCCCCATGTATAGAAACAGTTGTTCCTTGGATATGGTGTAGCTGGACAGCCCACGAGAGATGGCATCAGCCAGCAATTCATAAAGTGGATAAGCATGACGGGGATGTGCAAGAACGAAAATCATCAACAGCTTGATGCGGGCAAAGACGCTGGGGCTGTGAATGACCGGGGCAAGCTTCGGATGAAACTCGTAACCGATCCGGCCTTTATTCCGCTGCAAACGGAATGTTATAATAAATGAACATAATATTTCCTCCCGAATTGTCCTGTCCTCAGTGAGAAGATTCCATTGCACGGTATCTCCCTTGAGTCGTCGGCAGGCGTCATACAGGGCCTCGTAATTGTAGCTCGCCTCCCATCCGATCATTTCCTTTATGGTTTTCGCATCGATCCAATACATATCGTTCTCATCTTTCCGCGTGGTTTGCGCGTTGTAGATGAGAAGCGTCATCATCCGTTGATCAAGGATGGATGAAAGGCGATTGAAATGGATGAGGGCGGTTGGCTTTCTTACGTCGGACGCAAGGAGCTGAAGGACGTCTGGCTGCGATGTTTCCATACGGGAAAGTTTATTATTGGCGACATTCTGTCATAATGTGTAAGTAGGTTCAATGTATTTACACAATTAGCGCCAGGATGACACATAGATTGCTTTGGCGTTAACTAACTTGTTGCAATGATTTATTTACCCGTAGCTTACACAATTTGGCATAAATTTACCCATAGCTTACACAAATGCAACCCGTGGCTTACACAATTGGCGCCGCAAACCAGCCCATGTATTGTATGTTTTGAGGGAAAACTTACCCGTAGCTTACACATTTGGGGGATGAATTTACCCGCAGCTTACACATTAAGGCCAGAAATTTACCCTCAGTTTACACATTTCATTTTGTGGACCGGCTTTGCGTCTGCCTTTCTTTGCAAGCCCTAACAACAATATTGTTATAAGAATATACTATATAATAACAACAATAAGAGTGAGCTTGCTAGATGTGAAAATTGTTGTTGTTTTATATTGCTGTTCCGTGGGGGCTCATTGCCGCCCCCACACCCCGCTAGGATATTTATGGAAGACAGGAAAGCGAATGCTTCGTTTGCGTCCTGTTCTTTTCATCTGCTACCATAGCATCGCGGTTCAGGCTGGGAAGCCGATGGCCGCGAAGCAGGAAAGCGGGGGGACGGTTTAGCCGGATGCTCCCGTTTTTTGTTTTGCCGAAAACCCCATGAAATTTGCCCACAGGCAGGTTTTTGCCCGTTTCCGGTGTATATTGCCCGAAAAGGATGTTCCGCCGCTCCTGGGTCAAAAAAACGCCATCCTGCTGGCACCCAGTCATGACGCCTTACCGTTGATGTCCACCGGCCCGGTTCCGCCCGCGAGCAAAAACCGGCTTTTGAATAGGCCGCGCGTCTTCACTTCGTCGAGGTGGGTGAACAGGACGGCGCTGGTGAGGGCGGGGTTGACGATAATTTTCGCTGCAACGCTCCGGGCGCGCTTTTCCGTGTTGGCGACGAACAGCAGGCGCGCGCCCGTGAACTGTTCGTAATAGGGGCCAAGTTGCTTGAAGGCGAGGCTGCCGAAGGCAAGCTGGTACTTGTAGAAGCGATCGAACAGCGCCCGCTTGCCGATGATCGCCTCCGTGTCCATGTCGATCTCGACGAAGAACAGCGACTCATGGAAGCCGGCCTCGGATATCTGCCGGTTGTTGCGGATGACGAAGGTGGCATCCGGCATGACGTTGAGCCGCTTCTTGTGGGCAGGGGGGCGACATTGAGCACGATCCGCTCGCCACCATCGTCGGGCAGCCACTCGGGCACGAACGACGCCAGCTCGAAGCCGTCATTGCTTCGCAAATCGGCCTCCAATCCCGTCCAGAAATCGAGCAACGCCTTGCGATGGGCATAGTTGGCGATGGTCATGGGTGCGTCTTTGTAGCGGAAATCCGCCTCCAGGAATTCGGGCAATTCACAGCCTTTGAGGTAGTTGAAGCCTTTGCGGGTGAGGAAATAGAAGCTCTCCAGGTAGCCGATGCCCCGGCCCATGAAGTAGCGATGCCGGTCCACCATGCCGCGCTGAAGCAGTTCGCGCATGGCCGCTTCAGCCGCCGGACGGCTCTTGCCGGCATAGCAGAGCTGCCAGATATGCGAGATGGTGAGGAAGCCCTTCCTCTGGAGTTCCAGCAGGGCGGAAATGCGCTTTTCATCAAGCAGGCGGACGATATCCGCTTTGTTGGGTTTGTTCCGGTTCTCGGCTTCAGGCACACGATAGGCGTGCTCGGCGATAACGGATTGTACGCCGGAAATGGCTTTTTAAAATCTCACTGAGCTTTAATTCTACTGTGTCATAAAACAAGCGACTATGGTATGCATGGAGATTCGGTCTGCTCGATAGGGGGCGAGGATGGGTCTCCATGAAATGGCTGGCGAT